>DASWBA010000206.1:0-12432 GCA_036390825.1 Candidatus Dormiibacterota bacterium | reverse complement strand
TGCCGGGTGTTGTCCGTAAAACGCGAAGACCAGGTCAGGTTGTGCACGCCGTAGTCCGTCCCGTCGGCGGCGATGAGTGCCTCGCTGACATCCTGCAGGGTGGGCTCGCTGGTGTGCTCGACCCGGGATTCGGTCAGGGTGACCCGAATCCGATCTCCGCCCTCGACCGGGCCGATCCCTCCGCCGGGACGCAGGCCGAACTTCGGCTTCTCGACCATCTCGACCTCGGCCATGAGCCAGCTCGTCGACGGCTCCCACCCGGCGAACTCGATACCGGCCGCCTTTCGGATCACGCTGCTGCCCCCGTCGCACCCAACCAGGTAGTCCGCCCGGAGCGACGTGCCGTCGGACAGCGCGACGTCGACGCCGGTTTCGTCCTGGGCGAACCCTGTCACCTCACGTTCGCGCGTGGTCGGCACCCCGAGCTCATTGACCCAGGCGGCCAGTAGGCGCTCGGTCTGAATCTGCGGGATGGCGAGCCCGTAGTTGTGGCGCGAGGGGAAATCACTGATGTCCAAGGGGACTCGACCGAACCCCTGGATCTGCATCGCCTTGCCCTCCTGGAGAAACCGGTCGGCGACGCCGCGCTGATCGAGCACCTCGATGGTGCGCGCGTGCAGACCGCCGGCGCGCGCGCGGTCGGGATCCGGAGTGGCGCGTCGTTCAACGATGACGACATCGATCTCAGCCAGCGCCAGCTCCGCCGCCAGCATCAACCCTGTCGGACCTCCTCCAGCGATCACCACCGCATGCGCGGTCATCGGCACACTCCGGCCGGATGCGTCGACAACAAGATGCGCATTCGCTCCTCCATCCGTAGGTTCTGACTTGCGACCCGTGATTATGCGACACCACCCGGGGCTTGCCGCAAGCCCCCCTATGCGGTCTAAACTTGAAGTGGAGAGGACCGGCTGACGCCGTTCAGACCTAGTTTTCGCGGACCCCGGCGAGGGCACGGCCCAGCACGATACCGTCCTTGGTTATTTCGAAGGACCGCACCTCGGGATCGTGACGGCTGGCTCGGGTTTTGAGGACGGTTAGCGCCCGTTCGATGCGCGAGTCGCGTCGGATGTACTGGAGAAGCAGGACGTTGTCCGAAAGATGGGACATCCCTTGCTCGGAGACACGAACGACGTCGAAGAGCTCCGGCACCTCGAGGGTCGTGAAGAGGCTCACGCCCAGTCGGACCAGACGCTGGGTCAATGAGTACATCCACTCTCGAAACCGGACCGGGTCGCCTATCGTGAAGTAGAGGTCGGCCAGGCTGTCGATCAGGACGCGCTTGGCGCCGGTTTTCTCGATCAGGCCGAGCAGATCGTAGACCCACTCATCGATGTAGACGTCCACCGGAGAGCGGGCCATCAGATGTACGCCCGGCTGGTCGAGTGACCAGCCGAAGCTCTCGACGATGCGCGCCAGCTGAATCCGATTCTCCTGCAGGGTGGCGATCACGCCCGGCTGCCCCGCTTTCGCGCCCTGGAAGATGAAGTGGAGGCCGATGAGTGTCTTACCGACCCCGGACGGGCCGCAGACCAAGGTCGTCGAACCGGGCCAATACCCGTCGCCGAGGAGCGTGTCGAGGGCCTCGACCCCGGTGGACTGCCGCGTCGTGCCCAGCGCATAGTCCGAGCTTTCGAGGGCGTCGGCCAGCCGAGGAAACACATCCAAGCCCGCGGCCGTGATGCGGTAGGCGTGTTCTCCGGCCGCGAAGGAGCTGCCACGGAGCTTGCGAATCTGCAAGATCCGCGTCTGACGCTCGGATACCCGCGTGCTGCCCAGCGCGATGATCGCGTCGGCCACCGCGAATTCCGGAGGCTCGGAGGCGTCGGCCGCATCGTATTCTCCCACCCAGAACGCCGATGCCGCGAGGGCCGTCAGGCGTCCGGCGAGGTCGTGCAGGAAACGCCGGAACTCGGCCTGGTCGGCAGCGAAGGCATGGAGCGCCTTGAAGCTGTCGATGACCACCAGCCCCGGGTGATGTTCCTTGATCAGGGCGTCGACCCGGCTCAGCACGCCGGACAAGCCCTGGTCTTGGAGAGCCTGGCCCAGGTCTTCGTAGACCACCCGGGTTCCGATCGCGCTCGCGTCGAAGAATTCGAGCTTCTTCCCGTAACGGATGATCTTGTCGAAGGGCTCTGAGACCGTCGCGAGATACAACGCCGGGCGCTCGGCGGTCGCATTTCGAAAGATGTACTGCTCGGTCAGAATGGTTTTGCCACTCCCGGGTGCGCCGATGACCATGTTGATCCCGTTTGCCGGGAGGCCGCCATTGAGGATGGCGTCGAGACGGGGTTGTCCGCTGCTGAGGCGGTCGGTCATTTCACCTTAGCCCTGGCCACCGATCGAGCAAGGGCGCTGGTCCCCATCAGGTCGCGCACCGTGGAGACCAGCTGCAGCGGCTCGATGGGCTTATTGAGGAAAGCGCTCGCCCCGGCCTGCAGGGCCTCGTCCGCGCTGTCCAGCGCAGAGAGGGCCAGGACGCGCGTGCCACCGCGTGCAGTGAATTCGCGACACAACCGAAAACCGGCACCACCCGAGATCAGCAGGTCGAGGACGATCAAGTCGGGTGACCGCTCTTCGAACTGAAGCCTCGCCTGCAGCGCGTCCAGGGCGGTGGCTACCTCGTAGCCCTCGGTGCGCAGGAAGTACTCGGAGAGCTGGGCCGCATAGGGATCCCGCTCGGCGATCAGGATCAACGGGCGCAACTCCTCCTTCTCTCCTTCCCTATCGCTCGGAAGGCGGCCCAATTCGAGCTCCTGGCCGAGGATCCGATGGGCATCGGCGGCGCTCATCCCGCTATCGATCTGCCGCTTGACAAACCGGAGCAGCTCGAGCTGGTTTCGGGAGTAGAGGCGCTGCGAGCCGCCGCTTCGGGTTGGGACGATGACCCCGTAGCGCTCCTCCCAGGCGCGTAGCGTCGACGCCGGCACCTCCAGCAACTGGGCGACCGCGCCGATGCTGTAGACGGGTTGTTCTCCGGCCGTTCCCACGCCCCCCAGTATGAAGGCGTGGTGATTATTACGCAATACTTCCGCATTGTAGGGGACTTGCATTCTTGATGAGCCTCGCATATCCTGATCAGGGAGCTATTGGGCAACTATTGCGGAACATGACGAGGCTGGGCCAGAGAGAGGCGGGGAGAGCGACCGGGAGGCCTGCGGACGCCTGCCCCTATCCCAAGCCGTTCACGGCGGATTTCAACGACTGCCCCACCTATCAGACCAGACACGCCATCGTCGTCGACTCCAATGACCGCCCCCTGCACACCATCTGGTCGTGCCGCCACATGGAAACCAAGCAGGTGCCGGGAGAGCCCGGCCACTATTACGGCGCCTGCCAGCTGGGCGACGCGAAGGGACGGCAGCAGTGGGTCCACCAGATCGGTGCCGAACGCATTCGCCATATCCAGAAGCTGCGCGCTGAGGTCATGCCCATCGCCCAGGCCTTCGTCGATGACATGGCCGGTCTCAAAAGCCGGCAGTTACAGGCCACCCGCTCAAGCGCTGAGCATGAGGAGGTCCTCGGTGCCATGAGGGAGCGAGGACGCCGCTACCTGCAGGAATTCGAGGCTTTCCTCGGCGAGCGCGAACCGATGCTCGAGGCCGCCCAGATGCCACGTCACGCGGTGATGCAACTCGCTCGCCGCTGGGTCGACGAATTCGTCGCCGAGACTTGGGGCCGAACACAGTCGGGCCAGCAGCTGCCGGATGATTTGGTCGGATCGCTTCCGGATGCGGTCCGGGTCTTCTACGCGCCCCTAGAGAGGATGTAGGGGACTCTCGACGAGCCGCGCAAAGGCCTCGAACAGCTTGCGCGACCGCTGCTGTTGGGCATCGAGGTAAAGCCGCAGCTCCTCGCGGATGTCTTCGGCGCTTCGTTTCCACACGCGCTCGAGGCTCGGCTCCGCGACCCGTAGCCAGGCGTCGACCCCCTCGGCATCGACCTCGAAGTGAAACTGCACACCCCACGCGTTCCCTCCCATACGGAAGGCCTGCACCTGGACGTCATCACCCGCAGCCAGCAGCTCGGCGCCGTCGGGCAGGTCGAACGTATCTTCATGCCACTGGAAGACTCGGTCGCCGCTGTGGAATGCGCCGAGCAGCGGATCCGCCTGGCCCGCTTCCGTGATTCGCATAGGCTTGAATCCCAGTTCGCGGACGGGCGCCCGGTAGACGCGCGCATCGAGCGCGCGGGCCAGCATTTGGGCGCCAAGGCAGATGCCGAGCACTGGCATCCCGGCATCCACCGCGCGCCGCATCAGCTCCCGCTGGGTCAGTAAGTATGGATAGCGCTCGATTTCGTCGGCATTCATTTCCCCACCGAAAACCACCAGGGCGCTGATCTCATCGAGCGCCGGCCACCGCGGCTCGGCGTCAAAGGCATCGACGCGCATCACCGGTACCCCGTGTTCGGCCAGCGCCGGTACGCTGATCCCGAGCGTGTCGTCGCGATCGTTCCGGAGGCACAGCACCGGCTTCATGAACCTGGTCGGATGATAAAGGTGGCACAGTGGCAGGCGACGATACGATGTCGGCGTGCCGGACTTGCCGCTCCCAGTTACCCAGTTCGTCGACCGTCCGGGAATCATCGACCTGGCCTGGGGCCACCCTGATCCAGACCTGCTGCCGGTTGATGCGCTTCGCCAGGCGGCGAGCCGCGTCTTCGACCGCTACGGTCCGGACGCGCTGAACTACGGCTACGCCGCCGGTCCGGGACCACTGATCGCCTGCGTTTGCGACCGGTTAGCGCAAGTGGATGCTCAGGCGCCGGCGCACGATTCCGTGGTGATCTCGGCGGGCAGTTCCCAGGCGCTCGACCAGCTCGCGACTCTGTTGACCGATCCAGGTGATGCCATGCTGGTCGAGAACCCGACCTATCACCTCGCGGTTCGCATCCTCCGCGATCATCCGCTGGAGCTCGTTCCGGTTCCAACCGACGCCGGCGGTTTGCGGATCGATGCGCTGGGCGAGGTCGTGGCCCGCCTCCGCCAGAGCGGTCGGGCTCCGCGCCTCCTCTACACGGTGCCGACGTTCCACAATCCGACCGGCGGATCGCTCGCACTTGATCGACGAGAGCAACTCGTCCGGTTCGCGCAAACAGCTGGCCTCCTGATCATCGAGGACGACGCCTACCGGGAGCTGTCCTACGATGGCCCGGCCCCGCCGTCGTTGTGGAGCCTGGCCCCACCTGGCACGGTCGTGCGCCTGGGATCATTCGCGAAGTCCCTGGCGCCCGGGCTCCGGAGCGGCTTCATCACCGCCGACCCACCGCTGATCAGCCGCATCCGCGACTCCGGCGTGCTCGACTCGGGCGGCGGGATCAGCCACTTCAGCTCGCTGGTGGTCGCGGAATTCATGCGCAGCGGCGACTACGCCCGCAACGTCGAGCGTCTGCGAGAGGCGTACCGCCGGCGGCGGGATGCGCTCCTGGGTGCGCTCTCCGAGCATCTCGCCGATCGCACCAGCTGGCTGCATCCGGCTGGCGGCTACTTTATATGGCTGACCCTCACTCAGGGGCAGGATGCGGCAACCTATCTACCGGCGGCAGAGGCCGATGGTACGTCCTACATGCCTGGCGCAACGTTTTACCTCGGTAGCGGTGAGGGCAGCCACCGCCTGCGGCTGGCCTTCAGCCGCTACGCTGCCGATCGGCTTGTTGAGGCCGCTGGCCGACTCGCTCGTGCGCTTAGCACGATCCGAACGTAGGGATACGCCCGCCCGCTGATGCCCTTTCAGGCGAAGGCGGCGGGGGGCGCGAACGTCCTGAGGTAAGGCGCGAGACTGCGAGCAATCGCCAACAGTTTCGACGAGGATCGGGCTTCCCCGCTCGCAGTGCGGGTACGCCACCATCATGCATGGTGGACAGAGCAGCGCGTCCCACCCAGAAAAGAAGCGCTCCCAGGCGGCGATCAGTCGATCACGATGGTCCATCGCCGCGATGATCGCCTCCATGGGGGGCGGCAGGCGTCTTCTTGGCATGGTCGATCGGGCGGCCGGCTACTGACCACAGCCAGACCCCACCTATTCGGGCGGTGCACGCGCCTGTCTGCGCATGCATCATGGGAGAGATCGTCAGCATCCGTTTGAGGAGCAATCATGAAGATCGGACTCTCGATCGGCGACTTCACCTGGCCCGGCGGGCCCACCGAGCTTGGGAGCACGCTCGGCAAGGTTGCGCGGACCGCCGACCAGGCAGGCTTCGATTCCATCTGGGTGATGGACCACTTCTGGCAGATTCGGATGAACGGCCCGGAGCATCACGACATGCTGGAGGGCTACTCGGCGCTCGCGTTCATGGCGGCCGTCACGTCGCGCGTAAAGCTCGGCACCATGGTGACCGGCGCTGTCTATCGCTACCCCGGCATCCTCGCCAAAACGGTCACGACCCTCGACGTGCTCTCCGGCGGCCGGGCCTGGCTTGGCATTGGCGCCGCCTGGAACGAGGCCGAGAGTCGGGGCCTGGGCATCCCCTTCCCTCCCATCGGTGAGCGTTTCGAGCGGCTCGAGGAGACCCTGCAGATCTGCCTCGCGATGTGGGAGGGCAAACGGGGCAGCGAGAAGGCGTTCGAGGGCCGGCACTACCAGCCGCAACGGCTCCTCAATTCACCCCAATCGCTCGCCCGGCCGCACCCACCCATCCTGATCGGCGGCGGTGGCGAGAAGAAAACCCTGCGACTGGTTGCACAGTACGCCGACGCCTGCAACCTCTTCCCCACTCCCGAAATCCCGCGCAAGCTCGACATCCTCCGGCAGCACTGCAAGGAGGTCGGCCGCAATTACGACGACATCGAGAAGACCTCGATGTTTGGCTTCGACGTCGGCGAGCACGGGGAAAACGTTGGTCGGGTCATCGGCGGGCTCAACTGGCTTGCCGGCATGGGCATCCAGACGGTGATTGGCGGCGTCCCGAGGGTAGACAACATCAAGCCGCTGGAGATCATCGGTGAAAAGATCATCCCGGCCGTCGCCGAGCTCGAGCCCGCCGCAGCGGGTTCCCGCTAACCCGAGTTACGCCTGCTTGGGCGTCTCCTGGGACGCACCCACGGGAGCCGTCGCCGGGGCGGCAGCTGCGTTCGCCTCGAAGATCCCAAAGACGTTGCCCTCGGTATCTCGGCAATAGGCAAAATATCCCTGGCCCGGGATGGCGTCTTTCTCGGATAGGACCGTGCCGCCGGCGTCCTTTACGGCCTGGGCACCGGACTCCCATTTGTCGACGCTGATGGTGTTGATCACCGGCTGCTTGAAGTCTTGCCGGGCCATGATCGCGCCATCGATGCCGATCTGGTCCTTGGGGCCGGTGGTCGCCAGTAGGTATTTGAACGGCCCGCCCCAGTCGTTGAACTCCCAACCGAACGCCTTGCGGTAGAAGGCGGCTGCCCGATCCGGATCATCCGCGGTGATTTCGAAGTGCGATACCCGTCCCATGAAGTTCCTCCTGATCGAGAGTGCCGGTGACCTTCTAATTCTGCCGCGTCTGACCAGGTAAAAAAGAGGGCCCCCGAAGGGACCCTCTCGTTTTTCTCTTGCGAGGTGAGCCTACTGGCCCAGACCGCCCGAGATGTTGCAGAACACGTTCTTGACCTGGTTGCCGAGGATGATCAGCACTACGATGACCACGACAGCGATCAAGACGAGGATAAGGGCGTACTCGACCATACCCTGCCCTTCCTCACGGTTGAGCAGTTCGCGAATCTTGTTGTAGATGGTGGCAAACATTGATTTCACCTCCTGTGAAAGAGACTGGGCTCAGTGTGGCATCCACCGGGGCTCAGCTGGTCGAAGGCGGGCACAGAGTCCGTGCGGAAGCTGTAACGGCCGGGTAAACCCGGGGCCATTCCTCGTCTCATTTCCGTAGAACGCTGGGCCAGGCCGCCTCCCTTCCCCCCGCGTGCCGGCGAGGGCAGGGGCGCGGCTTCAGCCCCGCCTGATCGCCGCCGAGGCATCGAGCCGGGCGGCGACGACGCTCTCCAGGCGGTCCGAACTGGTGGCATGCTGCGTGACCGCGGCGAGGAAGTCGCCCGATTCCAGTCGCAGCAAGCGTGACGGCGTCGCCGCCCTGACGGTCGCGCTGCGCCGCGTGCCTCGAAGCAGTGCGATCTCCCCGAAATGGTCGCCGGCCTTCAACCGGTTGACGACCGTTGGCCCGTGCACCACCTGCAGCTCTCCGGCCTCGACCAGGTAAAACTGATCGCCCGGATCGCCCTCGTGGACGACATCGACGCCGGCGGCGACCTGCTCCGGCTGCAAACGGCGCGCCACGCGCTCCAAGGCAATCACGCTGAGCGGCGCAAAGAGCGGGTTCTGCCTGAGCAGCGCAAGCCGTTCCGCCGGAATCGCACCCACCGTATCCAGCCGGCGCAACTGGCGCCACGCGATCGCGACCAGTACCGGCAGCAAGCTCCCCGCCACCAGGAAACTCAACCGCGGGCCGATGAACGCGACCAGGAAGCCGGTGACCACCGCACCGAGCCCGTTGGTGATGCGGATCAGCGCTTCAAACACACCAAGGATCCGGGCGATGGTGCGATCGGGGGCAATTCGCTGCAGGATGCTGAAGCCGGCGACGTCCTCGATGAGGTTGCCGACGCCCACCGTCGCGAGCAACACGACCGCCACCGGCAGCGCCGGCTGCAAGGCGAGAACCAACAGCGGCAGACCCCAGAGCGTGAGTCCAACGCCAAACCAGCTGGCCATTCGGCGCTGGCCGACCAGGCGCACGGCGACAACCGACCCGACAAGTCCGCCAACCCCGAGCGCCGCGAAGAGCCAGCCAACCCCCGGGTTGCCAAGGCGCAGCCCATCGATGGCCAGCACGACGATCAGGACGTTGAGTGCTCCTCTGACGAAGGGCTGCGCGATAAACAGCGAGACCAACAGGCGCACATCGCGCTCTCGCGCGAGGGTCGTAAAGCCGGCGACGATCTCCGCGAGCAACTTCCGCGGCCGGCCGCGCCATCGGACGGGCGCGGCTCGCGGAATCCCCAGGATCGAGATCGCCGCACCCAGCGACACCGCCGCGGTCACCCAGAACACGGCGGTTGGGCTGGAGAGCCCGAGCAGGACGCCGGCGAGCGCGGGGCCGATCAGCGTGGCCGCGGCCTCGACGGTGCTGCCGACAAGGTTGGAGGCCGTGAGTTCATCGGGGGTTTGGGCGAGCGTGGGCAAGAGCGCGCCCTGATAGGCGCGGAAGGGCGCGGACACGATCGCCAGCACAACCGCCAGGGCGTAGACCAGGACGTCCGGTCCGCGCGCCATGGTGACGATCGCGGTGGTCGCCAGGATCACACAGGTGACCACCTCCTCGAGGGCGAGCAGGAAGCGCCGGGGAAATCGATCCCCTAGCCCGGCGATAAACGGCGCGCTGGCTGCCGCCGGCAGCAGGCGAATCAGGGTGACAAGCCCAACGCCGGCCGCGCCGTTCCGCGAGAACGCGAAGACGGAAATGGCGACCGTATATGCCCAGTCCACGGTGACCCACCCTCCCCAGGCGAGTTGAAGCCGGCGGAGGCCGGGGTTCCCCACCACCGCGAGGAAGGCCCGGACGGCGACCCCAACTTGGCGTGCTTGAGCGCCGATGTCGAATACCTTAGGCTGCAAGCATGCAGGGAAAGGAAGATCGGCTCAAGGCGGTCCCACTGTTCTCGCACTGCTCGAAGCGCGAGCTCGAGTTCCTGGCCAGTCGGGTTGACGAGGTCAGCCTCCCGGCCGGCAAGCGACTCCTCGTCCAGGGCCAGCCCACCGATACCTTCTATATCTTGCTCGACGGCGAAGTCGAGGTTTCGCTCGACGGCCGGCCCCTCAAGCAGTTGAAGGCGGGTGAGTTTTTCGGAGAGATCGGGATGCTCGACCGCGGCCTTGCCACGGCCAGCGTGACCACGACCAAGCCCGCCAACGTGCTGGCGTTGAGCCATGCCCAGTTCCGCGACGCGATCAAGGGCAACGACGCCCTGGTGCTGCAGGTCATGGCGGCCATGGCGCAGCGGCTCCGGGAAAACGCGACCCAACCCGTTTAGGGGAAGGGCCATGCCCGACGGCCTGCAACTGCTTGCCAGCACCACGCTGTTCCGCGGCTTTTCCAAACGGGAGTTGGAGCCGCTCGCCGCGCGGTTGCAGCCGCGGAGTTTTCCCCGCGGCTCCTACATCTTTCGCGAGGGTGACCCCGGGCATACCTTCTATGTGATCGCGGACGGGCAGGTGAAGATCGCCCACCTCGGCCGCCAGGGTGAGGAGATCGTGTTCGCGCTGCTGACGACCGGCGATACCTTCGGCGAGCTGGCGCTGTTCGACGAGGAGTCGACCCGAACCGCCGACGCCCAGGCCACCGAGCCGACCGATTGCCTGGCGCTGAGCCGTGAACCCTTCATGATGTTTGCGGAAACTCATCCACCGTTGATGCGACATCTGGTCAGGGTCCTCAGCGTCTACCTGCGACGGGCGGACGAAGCCCTCGCCGAGGCAGCCTTCATGGATATCACCGGGCGCGTGGCCAAGAAGCTGCTCGACCTGGCCGAATCACACGGCAAGCCGACGAAAGAGGGCGTCCGGATCAGCATGCGGGTCACCCAGCAGACCCTCGCCGGGATGATCGGCGCCAGCCGAGAGAACGTGAACCGCGCGGTCTCGCGCTTCGTCGCCCGAGGCGACATCGCCCAGGAGGCTGGGACCATCACCATCCTCAGGGCGGCCGAGCTTCGCAAACGAGCCTGACGGGTCAGCCGACGGTTTCGCGCCCGAGCCCGCCGAGCTCTTAGCCGGCCTTCTCCAGCTTGAACGACGGTAGCCGCAACCCATCGCCCGCGGCATCGCATTCCGCCAGCAGCCGTTCGACCGCCGGCGCCGTCAGCGGCCGGGAGAGATAGTAGCCCTGTCCCGCCACACACCCGAGCGCTTGTAGGGCGGCAAGCTGACCGGCCCGCTCGATGCCGTCCGCCATCGTCATCATGCCCAGGGCATTCCCGAGATCGATGACGGCGCGGGCTACGGTGGCATCGGTCGCGCTGGCCGCCATCCGCGCCACGAACGAGTGGTCGAGCTTCACGATGTCGACCGGCAAATCGCGCAACGCGGTCAGCGGCGCGGAGCCGGCACCGAAGTCGTCGAGCGCCAACTTCACGCCGCTCTCGTGCAATTCCAGCAGCCGTGCCAGTGTGTCCTTGCCCTCGAGCGTCGCCCCCTGGGTCAGCTCGAGGACGAGCCGCGCGGGCGCGAAGGCGGCCGCGGTGCACGCGTGGGCCACGTCGGTGGCCAGGTCGGCGTCCTCCAACCCACGGCGGCTGACGTTGACACTGATTTGCAGTGCCCTCGCGGGGGGAAACTGGATTTGCCAGTGGCGGCCGTCCGCGCAGGCCTGTCCGAGAACCCAGCGCTGGAGCGGCCCGATCAAGCCGGTATCGTCGGCCAGGGCGATGAAGTCGGCCGGCGACAGCAGACCTCGACGAGGATGATTCCAGCGCACCAGCGCCTCGAAGCCCAGCAGCACGCCATCTTTGAGCCGAACAGCCGGCTGGTAATGCAGGACGAGCTGGCGGCGCTGGATCGCGTGCGCCAGGTCCGATCCAAGCTCCATGCGGTCGTTGACCGCGGCGTGCTGCTGGGCCTGGTATCGCTCGAAGCGCCCCTTCCCCAGGGCCTTCGCAGCGTTGAGCGCGATGTCCGCGTTGCGCATCATGGTTTCCGCGGTATCCTCGCGGCCGGCCTGGGCCACGATTCCCATGCTGAGTCGCAGGATGATTTCGCGCTCCTGCACCTTGAAGGGCGCCTTGAAATGCTCGACGATGCGTTCGGCCAGCCGCACCGGCTGATCCTCGTGAACGACGTTTTGCATCAAGACCGCGAACTCGTCGGCGCTCAGCCGGGCGACGACGTCACCGGACGGGATGAGCTTGCCCAGGCGGCCGCCGATCATCCCCAGCAGGTCGTCACTGGCGCGCTCGCCGAGGGCGTCGTTGACCATCTTGAAGTCATCGATGTCCAGCGCCAGCACGGCAACCGCGCGACCCGGCACGCTCCGCTCGAGCGCCTCATCGACCTGGTTGCGAAAGGATAGGCGGTTGGGCAGGCTGGTCACCGGGTCGTGCGCGGCCAGGTGCGCCAGCCGCTCCTCCATCTCCTTGCGGTCGGTCACGTCGCGGATGTTCAGGACAATCGCCTTCGAGCTGGAACGATGCAGCAGGTTCGTAATCGTGACCTCGCAGTGGGTCCAGCCACCGAGCTTGTGCCGGAACCGGCAGTGCACCACGACCGGGAGCGCCGACGCTGTCAGCGCCTTCTTCAGGCCGGCGGCAAACTCCGGCTGGTCGCTTGGATGCAGGAGCTCGCTGAAGGCTTGGCCGACCAGTTCGGTCGAACTGTAGGCGAAGAACCGGTCGATCGAGCTGCTCGCGAAGCGAACCACGCCATCGGCATCGGCGAGCAGCACGGCGTCGCCGGAGTT
>DASWBA010000205.1:0-12631 GCA_036390825.1 Candidatus Dormiibacterota bacterium | reverse complement strand
TTTCTCCTTAGACGGTTGCTGACCGCAGCATCAGCGAACGCCGGCGCAGGCTTGAGTGCCGACCGTCCCGGCTCAGACGGGACCATTGGCCTGCGTACGGATATTCGCGTGGCCGTTAGGCGACGCGCTTGCCACTGGCCGCCGCCCGCGTCTGCTCCCTGAGGTTCAAGAGCCGCTCGGTTAGGCCGACAGGCATGGGTTGGGGCACGACCAGGCGCCGACAGCGTTCCGGCAACCTATCGAGGTCCGCTTCGAATCGCTGTTGCGCTGCTTCAAGGCTCGCCGGTGGGCCGACTCGCCGGCCGGCGCGCATCACGGGCTGGAGCAGCGGCTCGGCCCCCGCCGGCGATGGCTCATCGCGCAGGCCGATCACGTCGCGGAAGCCAGAGCGGCGGAAGACCTGCTTCGCGCCGGGCAGGGTCTCCTTCCCGGTGGAGAGCTTCATCACCGGCCGGCCGGCGTAGGCACCCAGTTCGTACACCGTGTCGAGGGAGGGCGCGTCGGCGGAGACGCCCATCTTTGTCCCCACACCGTAAGCGTCGATGGGTGCACCGGCGTCCACCAGCGCCGCGATCTCGAATTCATCCAACCCTCCGCTGGCGATGATGCGCACGTCGTAGAGACGCGCCTCATCGAGCCGGTGTCGGGCCCGCTTGGCGAGCACGTTCAGGTCACCGCTATCGAGGCGAATGCCGAGGCGGCCATGGAGATGGAGGGCCTTGATCACTTCGATCGCCCGGTCCACTCCCGTGGGGGTGTCGTAGGTGTCGACCAGGAAGGTGGTCTCATCCGGGTAATCGTGGGCGAAGGCGCGGAAGGCCTCGATCTCTGTCGGGAAGGCCTGCACGTAAGAGTGCGCCATTATTCCGGAGACCGTGAGCCCGAACGTCCGCGCCGCCTCGACGTTGCTGGTCGCGCGGAAGCCGACCATCGCCGACACCCGCGCCGCCATCATGGCGGCCTCGATCCCCTGGGTCCGGCGAAAGGAGAAGTCCACCAGGTCCGTCCCTCTCGCGGCCAGCCGGACCCGGGCCGCCTTGGAGGCGAGAGCGGTCTCGACCGTGACCTGGTTGAGGAGGAAGGTCTCGAGCAGCTGGGCTTGCGGCAACGGCGCAGTCAGCTCGAGCAGCGGCTCATTGGCAAAGATGATCCGGCCTTCGGGAATGGCCCAGACGTCACCTTTAAAGCGCAGTTCCCGAAAGGCGTCGATCGCCGCCGGATCGAGTCGCAGCACCTCACGCAGGTAGTCGAGCTCGTGCTGCTCGAAGCGGAACGTCTCGAGGAAGCTGAGGCAGTCCTCGAGCCCGGCGGCCACCAGGAACCCCCGTCCGGGAGGAAGCTGCCGGACGAAGAGACTGAAGGTGGCGGGTTGCACCATGCCCCGGCGAAGATAGCTGGCCGCCATCTTCAGCTCGTAGAGATCGGTGAGGAGAGCGCGCGGCATGACGCCGTCGAATCCAGTCAGCGTGGCGACCGCTTCCGTCTCTGGCCGAGTCAGCAGTTGGGACACGACGCGTTATTCCGTGAAGGCCGGCGCCTTGGGACGGAGGGCTTCCAGCAGCAAGAGATCTCGCATGGAGATGATGCCCACGATCTTGCCCGCCTCCTGGACGGGCAAATGGCGGATGCCCTGCTCCAGCATGCGCGCGGCGACCTCTTGCGAGTCCTCGTCGGGATCAGCCACCGTCAGCTCTAGCGACATGTAGCTCGCGACGCCGACGGTCGCCGGGTTGACGGCGTCTGCCACGGCGCGCGTCAGGTCTCGCTCGGTGAGCATGCCGACTGGGCGGCCGGCCTCCGTGATGGGCAACGCGCTGACGTCCGCCAGTCGCATCCGGCTGGCCGCCGCACTCAGGCTCTCGCTGATGTCCGCCGTCACCAGTGCTCGTTGGGTTAACTCTCTGATTTTCATGACGGTTTCCTCCTTGGCGTGGGCGGGATCCGAGCTGACCATATGCCCGCCGGGCCGGGACAGGCAGGGCCGTAGGCTCTCCCAGCTGGGGGACGATCGTCCCTACCGCGCGGTACTCACGTTGCCCGATACTGGCGGCGAAGGTCCTGCCATGGGCAGGCCGGAGGAAACTATCGCCCTGCATGCAACGGCTCACCATGGAGGAGGTGAACGAGACGTGGGCGCTGCAACAACAATGCGAGAGGGGCCGGTTGAGATCCCGGTTGGTCCGGAGACGCTCCAGGGAAACCTGGTCGTCCCAGCCGGCGCGGCCGGTGTCGTCCTCTTTGCCCACGGAAGCGGCAGCGGGCGTCACAGTCCGCGCAATCGTTACGTGGCGCGCGCCCTCCAGGACGCTGGGCTCGCGACCCTCCTAATCGACTTGCTAACGCACGAGGAAGAGGCGGTTGACATCCAGACTGCGCAGTTCCGCTTCAACATCGACCTTCTCGCGGAACGGCTGCAGGAAGCCGCCACGTGGCTTGTCACATCTCAGCTGGCGAAGAACCTCCGCGTCGGTTTATTCGGCGCCAGCACTGGCGCCGCCGCCGCGCTCGTTGCCGCTTCGCGCAGGCCGGAGATGGTGGGAGCGATCGTATCCCGTGGGGGGCGGCCGGATCTCGCCGGCGACGCCCTGTTGCGTGTGCGGGCACCGACGTTGCTCATTGTCGGTGGAGAGGACACGGCGGTCATCGCGCTCAATCGCCACGCGCTCGCTAGCCTGCGTGGCACCAAGCGGCTCGATATTGTGCCTGGGGCGACCCACCTATTCGAGGAACCTGGCGCCCTGAAGCAGGTTGCGAGTCTTACGAGCGAGTGGTTCCTTCGTTACCTGGCGCCAGTCAGTGGGGACGCGTCATGAAAGCGAGGCCGAAGCCGGAACGCTATTGGAAGCGGGCGGAAGCCGGTGTCTATCTTGCCGGGCAGCTCCTCTCATACGCCGGCCGTTCAGACCTGCTCGTTCTTGGCATCCCTCGCGGCGGCGTCCCGGTCGCCTTCGAGGTGGCTCGAACCCTGCATGCGCCACTTGACGTTGTCGTGGTCCGCAAGCTGGGCCTGCCGGAGCAACCGGAGCTGGCCATCGGGGCGATTGCCTCCGGTGGCATCCGGATCCTCAACGAGGAAGTCGTCACCGAGCTCAGGGTTCCGAAGCCGGTGATCGAGGCGGTGACTCGACGCGAGCGGCGCGAGCTGGAACGCCGTGAACACGCTTTTCGTGGCGGAAAGGCGGCCGTCGATCCCCGCGGGCGCACCGTCATCCTGGTCGACGACGGATTGGCGACTGGGGCTACGATGCGGGCCGCCATCGCTGCCGTGCGTCAGCGTCAGCCCGCCCTCCTGGTGGTCGCGGTTCCCGTCGCGCAGAGCGACGTGTTCCAGGCCATTAGGGCTCTTGTCGACGACATGGTGTGCCCGATCGTCTCTGAAGACTTCTTCGCTGTCGGTCAGTGGTATGTGGATTTCTCACCCACCAGCGACGACGACGTCCGCGAGCTACTCCAACGGGCAGCCTCGCCGGCCCCGGCGGCAGCATGATGGCCGCGCCTTAGCGCGGGACCTTTTAACTGGAGGTATCACCCATGGCACGCAAGCGCAAGGATCGGAAACCGGAGGACAGGTTCTCGGTGTCGCCACCTGGAGATGAGATGGAGCGGATTCAGAAGTCGGAACTCGACAAAGATCTGAGGCCCGATCACCACGAGCAGACACGCGAGACCCGTGGTCCACGTTTTGGCTACTGGCAGGTGGGCGGAGCCAGCCGGTCGGCGATCAAGAGGTTGAAGAAGCCATAGCCACGTCCAGCTCGCCAGCCGTCCACGCCCAGGACATCGCCTCGTTGGTGACCGTCGCGGACCGCACGTTCGAGGCGATCATCTTCGACTGGGACGGCACGGCGGTCCCTGACCGGGCAGCCGATGCCGAGCCTGTGCGCTCGCGAGTGGAGGCGCTCAGCCAGGCCGGCGTTGATGTCGCCGTCGTCAGCGGCACCCATGTCAGCAACATCGACGGGCAGCTTCGCGCTCGCCCTGCCGGACCTGGCCGACTTTACCTATGCCTGAACCGTGGGTCCGAGGTGTTCGCTGTAGACGAACAAGGGCCGCAGTTGGTCTGGCGCCGAACCGCGACCCCCGAGGAAGACGCCAGGCTGGACCGCGCGGCCGCCTTGACCATCGCACGGCTGGCTGCCACCGGGCTGATGGCCGTACTCGTCTCGCAGCGACTGAACCGGCGGAAGATCGACTTGATCCCGGAGCCTGAGTGGGCCGATCCCCCGAAGGCACGCCTTGCTGAGCTGCTCGACGCCGTGACCGAGCGTCTGCGCTCCCACAACATTCCGAACCTCGGAGCCGCAGTAGAGCTCGCCAGAGACGCGGCCCGTGAGGCCGGTCTTGATGATGCTCGTGTGACCAGCGATGCCAAGCATGTTGAGATCGGATTGACCGACAAGTCGGACTCGGCGCGCTGGGTCCTCGATGACCTGTGGAGACGGGGGATCGGCCCCGGGCTGGTGCTGATCGCCGGAGACGAGTTCGGGAGCATGGGCGGCGTGACAGGCAGTGATGCCTGGATGCTCATCCCTGAGGCGAGCCGCTCCTTCGCCGTCTCGGTCGGCCAGGAACCAGAAGGCGTTCCGCCCGGCGTCCTTCACGTAAGCGGCGGACCCGCCGTTTTCGTGGCGCTCCTCGATGATCAACTTAGCCGGCGCGAATGCAAACGGGTGCCCGCGGTTGACGAGGACCCGGCCTGGACCCTTGCTATCGACGGCGAGGTACCCGAGCTGGAGCGTGTCCACGAAAGCCTGTTGACCCTTGCTGACGGAAATTTTGGCACCCGAGGCTCGCGCGAGGAGGACGGTGAGGCGTCGGATCCACTCGTCGTCGCGCAAGGAATCTATTCCAACCCAACAGGCGGATTGCCCGCCCTTCTGCCGGCACCTTCCTGGTCGGACCTCACCATCGAGATGGCGCAGCCGGTCAAGCAGCGTCGCGTGCTCGACCTGCGGACTGGTGTGCTGCTGCGCGAGAGTGCATCGGCTGCCGGCAGCCTTCGGACGTTCCGCTTCTCCTCGCTCGCCAACCCGGGCGTGATGGGACTACGTGCGGAGGGCCCAGCCGAGACGCTGGACGCGAAACCGGATCTTGCGCCGCTCTCGATCGCTGCCAACTCAGGTGGCATCGCGGCGGCGACCTGGACAACGAGCCGAACGCTCGACAGCCGGAGCACCGTCGAGCGACTGGCCCGATACCTGGCCAACCCTCATCAGTTGCCAACCGTGGAAGAGGTCGTCCATGGGAGTCAAGGACTGCGCGAGAGGGGATTCGATCGGATCCTGGCAGCGCATCGAGCGGCCTGGGCATCGCGCTGGGCCGATGCCCAGATCTCCATCGAGGGGGATCCCGAGGCCCAGCTTGCGGCGCGCTTCGGCCTCTTTCACCTGATGGCCTCCGTGGCGGACATCGGAGAAGCCGCCGTGGGCGCCCGTGGGCTGAGCGGCCTCGCCTATCTGGGACACGTCTTCTGGGACGCCGAGGTCTTCGTCCTTCCCGTGCTGGCGGCGACGCACCCGACTGCCGCGCGCGCCATGCTCGAGTACCGGATCCGACGGTTGCCCGCCGCGCAAGCCGCGGCGGCTGCCAGTGGTCTGTGCGGAGCCCGCTTTCCCTGGGAGTCGGCCGGCGATGGCACCGATGTCACACCGCGGTCCGCTCGAAATCATGATGGCCTGCTGGTTGCCATCCCAACCGGTGAATATGAGGAGCACATCACCGCAGATGTGGCCTGGGCCGCCTGGCACTATGCCCAGTGGTCGGGGGACTCGCAGTTCCTGAGCGGTCCTGGTCGATCCCTCATCGCTGAAACCGCGCGCTACTGGACGTCACGGGTCCGACATGACAGCAGCGGCAGCGCGCACCTGGATGGCGTCGAAGGACCGGACGAATACCACGTGCCGGTGGACGACAACGCGTTCACCAATGTGATGGCACGGTGGAACTTGAGACGCGCCGCCGAACTGGCCATGCGAGACGGCCAGGCCGCGCCCGGGGAAGAAATCGCAAGCTGGCGGAAGATCGCGGACGCCCTGGTCGATGGCTACGATCCGACGACCGGGCGCTACGAGCAGTTCGCCGGCTTTTTCAAACTCGAGCCGCTCGTGATCGCGGACTTCGCGCCGCCGCCGGTTGCCGCCGACGTGCTGCTGGGACCAGGCCGGGTCGCTGGAGCGCAAATCATCAAACAAGCGGACGTCCTGATGCTCCATCACCTGATCCCCGACGAGGTGGCGCCGGGATCGCTCTTGCCAAACCTCTCCTTCTATGGCCCCCGGACTGCCCACGGGAGCTCACTCTCACCCGCGATTCAGGCAGGCTTGCTGGCGCGCGCCGGGCAGCCCGACGATGCACTCCCGTTACTCCGCCTCGCGCTTCGGATTGACCTGGACGACCTCACCGGTAGCACGGCCGGCGGCCTGCACCTGGCAACCTTTGGCGGAGTGTGGCAGGCGCTGGCGTATGGCTTCCTCGGTTTGTGGCCGGCCGCCAACGGCTTGACCATCCATCCCCAATTGCCGGGTGAATGGACCGCGCTGGAGATGACCGTCCGCTTCGCCGGACAGCGCGTCAGCGTCCGAGCCGAGCCTGACGCCGTGACCATCTGCGCAGGCGCCCCGGTGCCAGTGTGCCTTGGAGGCGGATCCGCCGTCGAGGTAGGGCCAGCCCCCGTGCAATTCAAACGAAAGGCCGATGCCTGGGAGAGGGTGACGCCATGAGCAAGACTGTGATCGCCGCCGTCGATAACACCGCAGCCGCGGGGCCGGTGATCGACACTGCCCTGTCGATAGCTTCCATCTTCGGCGCCGATGTGGAGGCTGTGCACGTCCGTGAAGACGGGGTGACCACCGTCACCGCGTTGGCGAAAGCCGCCAAGGTTCCGCTCCGGTTGCTCGAGGGACCACCGGCTCAAACGCTGATCGGCGCCTTGCGCGACAGTCCAACCTTGCTTGGGGTGCTGGGCATCCGCCGGACCGCGGCCGGCCACCATCCTATCGGCCACATCGTGCTCGACGTCGTGCAGCATGCGAACAGGCCGGTCGTCGCTGTTCCGCCGCAGTCGGGGCCGCGGATACCGAGACCGCTGCGCCGCCTCCTCGTACCGCTAGACGGGACTGCCGTCGCCGCGAACGCCGTTGATGAGATGGTGCAACAGTTGTGCGAATGCGGGGTCCAGGTGCTGGCGCTGCACGTCTTCGACGCGGAGCGGGTTCCGCGGTTCTCAGATCAGCCTCAACACGAGGTCGAAGTCTGGGAGCGGGAATTCCTCGCCCGCTATTGCCGTCAACCGGGAACTCGGCTGCACACGCGTCGCGGATGGGCGTCATCGGCCGTCCTCGAGGTGGCGACGGCCGAACACGCGGATATGATCGCGCTCGGGTGGGCACAGGACCTGTCGCCTGGGAAGGCGGCCGTGGTCCGTGACGTTCTCAGAAAGGCGACCGTCCCGGTCATCTTGCTTCCTCTGAGCGAGCAGCCAGGAATCGGCACAGCCATCCGACCTGCCGATGTCGGGACCGCTGGCCCTGGTCGATCAGCAACATCGCGATTAAGCTCCGGGTGATGACGCCCATTGAGAGCCGAGCGGTTGGCAACCACAACGAGACGCGGCTTCCTGACTTGGACCAGCTGGAAGACGCGGAAATTGCGTCCGCCATCGCTGATGTGCTGTCGAAGCAAGACCTGCCGGAAGATGCGGTCTGGGTAAGGGTTGTCGCGGGCCACGTAAGGCTGGAGGGCGAAGTCGAGCGGTGGTCTCAGCGGGACACTCTCGAGCGAGGGGTGTGTCACCTGAAAGGGGTTCGAGGCCTGACCAACCTGTTGACGGTACGGCCGGAGGTCAAGGATCGAGAGGTGGGGGAGAAAATCGTCCAGGCGTGCGCTTCCCCATGGTGACACCCGGTCGAGCGCGCCCACAAGACCCGCCATCGATGCTGCAACGGTTCGGCCATTCATCGGGTTTGTTCTAGCTAGTTGGCTCGCTGGCCGGCGCGCGAAGCGAGGACCTTGGTCCCGCTTGGAGAGCCCTTCGTCGCTGCCTGGGGGATGGTGGAGGCGGTAAGGTCGTATCCCTGGCGCTGGTGAGGGGGCCTTAGTCCCGTGCTGGCTGGCCAACCAGCCCTTGTCTGCGCACGACGATGAGCGTTAATGGAGCCATGAAGGGCCTGTTTTCGATGCTGGTGCTCGCGGCCGTCGTGTGGTTGGCCGCCTGCGGACAGCAGGCGGGCACGCCTGGCTCGACCTCACCAACCCCTTCCGCAACGACATCGGTCAGCCAGACTCCGACACCCACGCCGCAGCCGAGCCTCACCCCGTCGCCATCGCCCAGCCCAACCCCTTCGGCGAGCTCGGCGTGGCCGCCGGCCGGTTTCACGACCGGCAGGGTCTCCGGCGGGTCGTCGGCCACGATCGTCAACGTCACCGCCGTGCGCGTGGGGGCGCATCCCGGATATGACCGCTTCGTCATGGAGTTCAGCGGGCCAGTACCCAGCTACACGGTTACGCCGCAATCAGATTCGCGTTTCACGCCCGCGCCCAAAGGCGGGACGGTCACGCTCGAGGGTACGAACGGCGTCTTGATCACGGTCCAGCACGTCAACTGGACCGCCTATGCCGGCCCGACCTCGCTGCGCCCAGAGTTCACCTATCTTCGCGAGGCTCGCCTCATCCAGAACTTCGAGGGGGTCCAGCAGTGGGGACTCGGGATCGCCGGTGTCGTGGCGGTGCGCGTCTTCACGCTGACCTCCCCGGCCCGGTTGGTCGTGGACGTCACGACTCCATAGGTTCAGCAGGGCGCGGGGCGGCCCAGGTGCGTAAAGGGTTCTTTCGGTACGATCCTGTTCCTCCGCTTGCCGAATCGTTCCATCCCGTGATCCGCTACTGGGCGAGGCGTGATCTGCTCGATGATCGCGGGGGCGCGCTGCGGGAGGTCTGGCAGAGCCCGCAGGCTACCGCTCTGCTGCGGCGGCAGCGCCGAGACGGATCATGGGCATACCCGAAGGGCCGGGCGCATGTCCGCACCGCGATGCAATACGACCTTCTCGAGACATATCGCATGCTGGGAGAGCTGGTCGAGAAATTCGGTGTGAACCGGAGGCACCCGGCGCTGCGAAAGGCGGCGGACTACACGTTACGGAGCCAGTCGAAGGAAGGCGACCTCCGCGGCATCTATGGTGCCCAATATTCGCCGAACTACACGGCTGCGATCGTCGAGCTGTTGATCAAAGCCGGCTATAGCAACGACGCCCGCGTTGCCCGCAGCTTTACCTGGCTCCTGAAGATCCGGCAATCCGACGGGGGCTGGGCGATTCCCTTGCGAACCCGACACATGAACATCCAGAATCTCAATGGTCCGACGGTCCCCAGCGACCCCGCGAGGCCGTTCTCACACCTGGTCACCGGAGTCGTCCTGCGCGCCTTCGCCGCTCACCCGCGCCATCGCCGCACGTCTGTAGCTCGCCACGCCGCCGGACTCCTCGCCGGACGGATGTTCCAGCCAGACGTCTACCCGGACCGAGCCAGTCCAGACTTCTGGACCGGGTTCAGCTTCCCATTCTGGTTTACCGATCTCATCTCAACCCTGGATTCGTTGAGCCGAATCGGCTGGCCGGTTGAGGATGCCAACGTTCAGCGGGCGCTCCGGTGGCTGGCGGATCGCCAGCGGCCGGACGGTCTATTTGATCTCCGCCTGTTGCGTGACAGAGATAGGCATTTGCCAGAATGGCTAGCGCTTGCCCTCTGCAGGGTCGTGAAACGCTTTGGGATGCCGCTGCGATCGTGATGGACGGTGTTCAGTTGGCAAAGCGATCGTGCATCCAGCAGCGCGACGCTTAGCGCCATCGCAACGATGGTAAGAATCGGTGGGTTACCCCGAGCTTTCGTCAGGAGACTGGCGTCGGCTACTTAGAGGATCGCAGGCAGGCGATCGTGGTGGAAGGAGGTCGCCTCGCGCTCGGTCAGTGGCAGATTTGGTTCGTTGCACCTTCTTCGGATACGATGCTGGTGAATGTTCACCCCCTGGGACCTGCTGTGGTTATTTTTCATCTTCAGCTCGCTTCAACCGGTGCTCCAGAAATACCTGCTCGCCCAGGCGAGACGACGGACCCTGACCAGGATTGCTGCGAAGCGCGACGCGACCGTGATCACGCTGATCCATCGTCAGGAAACGCTCTCCTTGCTCGGGATTCCGCTGGCGCGCTATATCGACATCGACGATTCGCAAAGCGTGCTCCGCGCGATACGCGAAACCCCACCGGGGAAAACGATCGAGATCATCCTGCATACACCCGGCGGCCTGGTGCTGGCAGCGAGCCAGATTGCGCGCGCGCTGGGGGACCATGATGGCCGCGTCGTCGCGGTCGTGCCGCATTACGCCATGAGCGGCGGCACGCTGATCGCGCTGGCGGCGGACGAAATCATTCTGGACCGTCATGCGGCGCTGGGGCCGGTCGACCCGCAACTTGGTCAGTACGCGGCGCGGTCGCTGGTTGATGTGGCCGACCGACCCGGCCGCCACGAAGACCAAACGTTGCTGCTGGCAGACGTCGGTCGGAAGGCGCTCCGCCAGGTTCAGTGGACCGCGCAGATGCTGCTCGAGAAGCACATGGAAGCGGGGCGAGCCCACGACAGCGCCGAACTCCTGGCGACGGGAGTGTGGACGCACGATCACCCGCTGATGGCCCCGGAGCTCGCGCAGCTTGGCCTGCCTGTGAAGGTCGGGGTCCCGCCCGAGGAGCGCTCGTTGATGGATCTGTACCCGCAGCCGCGAGGGCGCGAGGCTTCGGTCGAGTACGTTCCGGGTCCGCAGCTTCCACCGCTGCTTCCTCCCCGGCACAAAACCCCGCCTGACCGCCGCTGAGCTACGGGTTATTGTGGCGGGCAGGCCTGGCGAGTGCCGCGCGAGCGCCGGGGACGGCAACCATGGCGTCGCGCGCTCGATCGCGGTTGCGACCATGTAACACGACGTCGTGTCCTGACGCCACCAGGCGCTGGGCAGCCAGCTGTCCGAGACCGTCAGCCGAGCCGGTAATAAAAATGCGGGCCACGCGACCGGGTCCTCCTTTCTGAAGAAATTACCCCTCAGGGGAGGCGCGATGCTGTCAAGCCCCCGGTTTGTTTCAATTGAGGGAGGATGGAAGGAAAGGGCAATCTGCAGCAGCGCTTGGCGGTGCTGCTCCGTGAGGCGGAGCGGGCGCACGGCGACTACGAGAAGTCACTCGGACATCGCGATGACGATTGGCCTGACTGGTACGCGGCCTATATTGCAGAACGCCTGGGTGGCACCGTTCGCTAGCGGCCCTGAGATGTGAGTTCATCGCTACGTTCTAGGCTCATACCGCATCGCCACCGCCCCCGAGCCGTACTCCAGCCGGCTCACCAGCCTCAAGTCGATACGCTTCGATAGCCCCGCGAACAGCGTCGGCCCGTGGCCCACCAGTCTGGGCTGCACTACGAACTCGTACTGATCGATCAATCCCAGTTCCGCCAACGCCAGCGGGAGCTTCACACCTCCTACGAGCAGTCCCTTACCCGACTCCCGCTTCAGCTGCTGAACGGCCGTCTCCAGATCCCCGCGGACGAGCTCGGCGTTCCAATCGACGCGGTCCAGGGTGCTCGACACGACGTACTTCTTTGCCGCGTCGATCGTCCGGGCGAAGGGTTCCATCCAATCAGCCCTCGCTCCGGTCTGCGCCGGTGGCCGCCACGCTGCCTCCATCATTTCGTAAGTCACCCGGCCGAAGAGAAGAGCATCGGCCTGCTCGAGGTTTTCCGCCGCGTGACGATGTAGCTCTTCGTCCGCGAACACTTCACGATGATCGCAGCACCCGTCCAATGTGACGTTGATGGAATACCGAAGGGGTCGCATTACGTAAGCGTACCGCCGATCAACGTTAGACTAAGACTGCCCCAAGCCCCCGATTGGATCAGCGGGCCTTGGAGACCCGTTGGCGCGGCGGCCCGAGTACGTAAATCCCGAGCCAGATCAATCCCCAGCTGGTGCCCAGCGTCTGCGGTGTGAGGATGGCGCCGCCTAAGCCTTGCAGGACTCGCGCGGCGATCAACTTCTTGATGGCTTGCGGTGGGGCGGCCACGAATCTAACCGAACGTGAAGCAGTAGGCCTCGACGCTCGGATCGAGGAATTCGATCTCGAAGGTTCGATCCTCGATGCTGCCCCGCTGGCGGATCAACTGGTAGAGACGCTGATCATCCGCAGTGCCCTGGCCCTGACTGTCGACGTCGGTTCCATGGGTTGCGCCTGCGGCCTTACCATCGATAAAGACGCGAAACCGCACCGAAGTGGCACCTTTGGGCGGTCCCATGACCAGGTTGACGTCACGGGCATGAAAGCGAAAGGCGATACGCCCGTTCGCCTCGTTGAGAATCGCTGCCCGCCCCGTGATCGTCCAAGCCCCCGACAGGGCCCACTCGTTCAGGTTCAGGCGGCTGGGAACAGCGTAGGTGCGAGGCTTGTTCCCGACCGCGCCACCGGGCGAGGCAAAACCCTCCGCCTGCTCGTAGCCGGTGTAGGTCTCTCCCGACTCGAGGGTGCTGTACTCGGCGGCAACCTCGGTTCCCTCCGGTTCCACGGTCACCAGGTCATCGCGGAATCCACCGAATCCCGCGTCCGCC
>DASWBA010000204.1:0-18075 GCA_036390825.1 Candidatus Dormiibacterota bacterium | reverse complement strand
CTTCGCCGACCAGGCCGTGGTGGCCGTCGAAAATGTGCGGCTGGTGCGGGCGCTGCAGCGACAGACTGAAGAGCTCTCCCGGTACGTCACGCCACAGGTGGCTTCCATGCTGGCGACTGACGAGGGCGAGCAATTACTGGCCGGACACCGTCGCCAGATCACCGCTCTGTTCTGTGACTTGCGTGGCTTCACGGCATTTTCGGAGACCGCTGAACCGGAAGAGGTCTTCAGCGTGCTTCGTGAGTATCAGGCCGGCATGGGCCAATTGATCTCGGAGCACGGCGGGACGCTCGAGCACCTGGCCGGCGACGGCATCATGCTCTTCTTCAACGACCCGGTCGCGACTCCCGGCTTCGAGGAGCAGACGGTTCGCTGTGCCGTCGCCATGCGCGATCGGTTTGATCAGTTGGCGGCGTCCTGGCGGCGCCGCGGCTACGAGCTCGACCTCGGCATCGGTGCCGCTCTTGGCTATGCCACGCTCGGCCGTGTGGGGTACGAAGGACACTTCCAGTACAACGCTATCGGCAACGTCGTCATCCTGGCCTCGAGGTTGAGCGCCGAGGCGCAGGGTGGCGAGATCCTGGTCACGCAGCGGCTCCACGCGGCGGTCGAGGACATCGTGACCGTGGAGCCGGTCAAGGAGTTTCGGCTCAAGGGATTCAGCCGCCCAGTGCCCGCCTACAACGTGCTCGGCCTCAAAACATGATTCCAGGGTTGGGGACCGCCCTCAACACCGCCACCGTTGTCGTCGGCGCGACGCTCGGCCTCACGCTGGGACGGGTTATTCCTGCCAGCCTGCAGCAGACCATCCGAATCGCGATCGGTCTGTTCGTCGCCGTGATCGGGATGCAGATGGCGCTCAAGACGCACAACCCGCTGGTCCTGTTGGTGAGCGTGCTGGTGGGCGTCGTCATTGGCGAACTGCTCAAGCTGGATGTGGGCGTCCAGGCGATCGGCTCCTGGGCGGAACGCCGCTTGAGCCGCGACGGCGAGCCTGGACGGGTCAGCCTGGCCTTCATCACCACCAGCCTGATCTTCTGCGTCGGGCCGCTCACGGTGCTCGGCTCTTTCCTCGACGGCACGCGCGGCGACATCACGCTGCTCGCCATCAAGTCGACGCTCGACGGTGTGACCTCGATTGTCTTCGCGGCCACCCTCGGATGGGGCGTGCTGCTGTCGGCTGGCAGCGTGTTGCTGGTGCAGGGCAGCCTGACACTGATCGCAGTGCTGATCCACGCCGGACTCTCTGACTTGCAGACCGCGGAACTGACCGCCGCCGGTGGCATCGCCGTCCTCGGCATCGCGCTCGGTCTGCTCGAGCTGAGAACCATCAGGGTCGCCAACTTCCTGCCGGCGCTGGTGGTGGCGCCGTTGCTGGCCGGCATCTTGCACGCCTTCGGCTTGCTCTCCTGAGAGCGCCGCCAGAAGGATCGTTGGGCCGATGTAACATCGGCTTGACTCGCGCGTAGCAGTAAGTGGGGAGAGGGATTCGTGCTACAGCCGGCGGAGTCGTCGTGGATCGAGCCGTTGGTGCTCGCGGTGTACCGCCCGGCGGTCCAGCTGGCAACGCTGCTCGTCCGTGATTACAGCGTGGCTCAAGACATCGTCCAGGAGGCGTTTGTGCGTGTCTGGCTCTCCCCTCGAACACCGCGCGAAATGAGCGGCTTTCGGCCCTGGCTCTACAAAACGGTCGTCAACCTGGCCCGCGATCATCAACGCCGTCAGAGCAGGTGGGCGCGTCGCCGATGCGGTGCTGGGCGATGCCATTCGAGGCCTGAGCCGCCGCGAACAGGAAGCCGTCTACGTGCGCTTCTTCGAAGATGCGCCGTTCGACGAAGTGGGGCGAATCATCGGCGTGCGAGCCGGCACGGCGCGCGTCCTCGTCCACCGGGCGCTGGCCAAGCTGCGGCGCCAGCTCGATTCGTCACCACCAAATGGAGTGACTGGCTCATGAGACCGGCAACGATTGAAGACCGCGTCCGAGACTACCTCGAGGCCGAGCGGGCGCGGGTTCCGGTGCCACCCGTGGTTGCGTCTCGCATTCTCCATGCGGTCGACGCGAGTCGACCCGCCCGAAAGCACCCTCGCGCGGGCGTCTTGCAATTCGCGGCGGGAATGGCGTTCGTGCTCCTCATCGCTACGGGGATCGCCTGGATGCGCACGGCGCAGATGCCGGCCGGCGTCGTGAATGGGGCCTGGTCGTCTGTCGCGAGTATGGGAGTCGGGCGCGGCTACCACACGGCGACGCTGCTTCCGAACGGCAAGGTCCTCGTGGTCGCTGGCAGCGACGTCCGTATTCTCGCGAGCGCGCAGCTATACGACCCGAGGACGCGAACCTGGAGTTCGGCGGGAATGCTGAGCACACCGCGCACTCTGCATACAGCCACGCTGCTCAAGAGCGGAAAAGTCCTGGTTGTCGGCGGGTCGCCGGTGCAGCCCTATTACCTCGGGTCCCTGGCAAGTGCCGAACTGTACGACCCGCAGACCAACAGCTGGACGTCGGCCGCGAGCATGCACACGCCCCGCTCCGACCACACGGCGACATTGCTGGCCGACGGCAGAGTACTGGTCGTGGGTGGGATTGACGCATCCAACGACGTATCAGGAACCGTCCTCTCGAGTGCGGAGCTCTATGACCCCGTCACTAATAGGTGGGCGATGGCGGCGCCCATGCCACTAGCTCGGGCCAAGCACCGCGCAATCCTGCTCCCCGACCATCGCGTGCTGATATTGGGGGGAACGGACACTGCCTACGTGCCAACAGGGAGTGACCTCAGGTCGGCGGCACTCTACGACCCGGCCAGTCAATCCTGGTCGTCCGTCGCCAGCATGAAGTATGCGCGCACCTTCCCGACGGCCACGCTTCTGCCGGATGGTCGGGTCCTGGTTGTCGGGGATGACGGCGTCAATGAGCGAACCGCCGAGATCTTCGACCCGCAAACAGACGGTTGGTCGCCTGTTCCCGACCCTAGGGTCGGCCGTGCCGAACATGTTGCGGTCGGCCTTAACAATGGGACGGTCCTGGTCGCCGGCGGAGTCGGAGAAACAAGCGCCCAGTTGTTCGATTGGCGCCGGAACGCCTGGACAAACGCAGGCGCACTGACCGTGGACAGGGCCAGCGCCACTGCGACCCTGCTTCCAGACGGCCGTGTGCTCATCGCCGGGGGGTTCGGCGACAGATCGGTGCCCTGGGCGAGCGCCGAGGTCTACGATCCGCTCGGCACGTCGACCGTTGGAATTCGATCAACCAGGACGGCTCCCGCGCCCGAGGCAGGAGCGGCTATCCTGCTCGGCACCACAGCCCTGCTGCTGGCACCTGTTCTATGGCTAAGACGCCGTCGCGCGCTCCGCGAGTCGGGAGCGGGCCATGTCTGGATTGACTGACCACCTGGGCTCGTGGTCGTATCTGGCACACTTAGTCGAGTCCCATGGCGAGGTCTCAGGCTCAGCGCAGGGTGGACTGGTTCGCCGCGGGGCTGGGCCTGGTGGTGGCGGTAGTTATCCAGCTGGTTGGCAGCACTTTGCTCTTTGGAAGTCATCGGGGTCCGCTGGTTTCGCAGGGCCTGCTGACCTTCGTGGCGCTGCTGGTGGCGGGAACGCTCGCCGGCTTGATCGGGCCCGCGGCCGGGGCCGTCTGGAACGGCGTGATCGTCGCCGTCGGCTTCATCATCGTCGAGGAGCTGGCCGGAGCCGTGGGGCCGATCGGCCCGATTGGGTCGGCCGGTCTGGACACCCTGGGGCTCGTGATCGACGACGTGCTAGTCCTGAGTGGAGGAACGATCGGCGGTGTGGTGGCGAGCGTCGCTCGGCGCCGTCGCGCGGAGTAGGGTAACGAACAACTGTCCGATCGCGTTCGATGATCACATGAGTCGACCGGCACGGGAACCGGATCATTGAAAAGGAAGTAGAGAGGATGCAGATGGAGAACGGATCGGTCGAAGCCCTCGGCGCCCGGATCGTCGAGAACGTCGGTCGGGTGCTCGTCGGTAAGAGCGCCGAGATCGAACTCTGTGCCATCGCGCTATTGAGCCGCGGCCACATCCTGATCGAGGACGTGCCTGGCGTCGGCAAGACGATGCTGGCCAAGTCGCTGGCGCGTTCCCTCGGCTGCTCCTTCGAGCGCCTCCAGTTCACGCCGGACCTGCTTCCCTCCGACGTCACCGGAGTCAGCATCTACAGTCCCTCGACGCAGCAGTTCGAATTCCGCCAAGGTCCGATCTTCACCCAGGTGCTGCTCGCCGACGAGATCAACCGGGCCACGCCCAAGACGCAGTCGGCGCTGCTGGAGGCAATGGAGGAAAAGCAGGTCACCGTCGACGGCACCACCTACCCGCTGCCGCTGCCCTTCGTAGTACTGGCAACCCAGAACCCGGTCGAATTCGCCGGCACCTTCCCCCTCCCCGAAGCGCAGGTTGACCGGTTCTTGATGCGCGTCAATCTCGGCTACCTCGACGTCGCCCACGAGGTGCAGGTGCTCGACCGGTTCCAGCGTGACTCGCCGATCGAACAGCTCGAGGCGGTGGCGTCGGCGGACGAGGTGCTCGCCGGCCAGCGGGCGGTCCAGGAGATCTACGTCGACGACCAGTTGAAGGAGTACATCGCTCGGGTAACCCATCGCACGCGGTCGCACGCCGACATTGGGCTGGGCGCCAGCTCGCGCGGATCGCTCGGCCTCTTCCGCGGGGCGCAGGCCCGGGCCGCCCTCGAAGGGCGTGACTTTGTGACCCCGGATGACGTCAAAGCTCTGGTGCAACCCGTGCTCGCCCACCGCCTCATCCTCAAGGCCAACGCCGAGCTGCGCGGCCTCACGCCGGCAAGAGTCCTCGCTCAGATCCTGGAAACGGAGCCGGTACCACCGCCGAGTGTGGTGTCGCGCTTCGGCCGTCGGGTGGCGAGCTAGCCGGGCGCGCGCATGCGACTGCCGCGTCTTCCCCTGGTTACGGCGCTGGCGCTCCTCTTCTTCTTCGCGTACATCACCGGGATCCGGCTCGCCTACAGCCTGCTGTACGCGCTTGTCCTCCTCTTCCTCGTCAGTTACCTCTGGAGCCGGCTGGCCGCCGACAACCTGTTGGTGCAACGAACCAGTCCGGAGGGCCAGTACCAGGTGGGCGACCGCTTCGAGGAGCACTTCATCATCGAGAACCGCTCCTGGATTCCGGTTCCCCTCATTGAGCTGACGGACTTCTCCAACCTTCCCGGCTATAACCCGGGACGCGTTTTCAGTCTCAAAGGCCGGCGGACCCGACGATGGACGTCGCGGGGTCAGTTCAAGCAACGCGGGCTCTTTACCTTTGGGCCGATCGAGTTGCGCTACGGCGATCCGTTCGGCCTGTTCTCGCGGACCCTGCGGGTCGCCGGCAGTCGCTCGGTGGTCGTCTACCCTGTCGTGCGCCCCGTCGGCGCACTCGACGCCCTGGCCCCCAGCACCGCCGGCAACGAGCAACTGCGCGGTCGCGTCCTCGACATCCCACCGAACGCCACCACGATTCGCGAGTACGTCCCGACCGACAGCGTCAAGCGCATCCACTGGGCGTCGTCCGCGCGCCTCGGCCGCCTGATGAGCCGCAGCTTCGAGACACGCGAAGGCGGCGATGCCTGGATCATCCTCGACCTCCAGGCCTCGGTCCATGCTGGCGAGGCCCCCGAGTCCACGCTCGAGTATGCGATGAGCCTGGCGGCGTCGATCACCGATGCCGGGCTGCGGCGCGGCGGTGCCATCGGGCTGGTGAGCAATGACAGCCGGCTCAGCGTGATCGAGGCTGCGCGCGGGGATCAGCAGCGCAACAAGCTCTTCGAACACTTCACGCTCGCCCAGGCCGACGGGACCGTGCCGCTGGCCACCTTGCTGACCTCGCAGCGGCATCAGTGGCGGCATCGCGGCGGACTGATCGTGATTACCCCCTCGGCCGACGAGCATTGGCCGGCGGCGCTCCTCGACCTGGGCGTGCGCGGCCAGCGGAGCTTGATCGTGTATCTCGATCCGCGCGGGTTCGGCGGGACCCAGACGGCGCTGGCGAGCGCCGGCCGCTGGCGGCAGGCGTTGAACTGGTGGATCGTTCGCGGGGCCGATGACCTCGACACCACAGGGGAGCGACCGCTTGCCGCAAGTTAACTCGGCAACCATCGCCCTGCTCGTGGTGGTGCTTCTCGGCGCCGCCTGGGCCGCCGGCTTGCTGCGGGCACGCTACGAGGACGGCCGCGCCACCCTGCTGGTCACTCGGGCCGGTCGGGTGGCGGTCACGCTCAACGTGCGCGACACCTGGCTCTTGCTGGCGATCTCGCTGCTGATGGGCTGGGCAGTCGCGGCTGCGGTCGAGCGGTCGGCATGGGTACCAGATACTGACGGCCGCCTGGTTCCGGCCCTGGCGCTGACGAGCGTGCTGGGCTGGCTCTTCGTTTGCGCCGGCCTACGTCGTTTCGCCTACGGCATCGCGTCGCTCGGCGCGGCGCTCGTGTCGCTCGCCCTCTTCACCCCGTCGCCCCTCACGAGTGCCGGCCTGTCGGTTCCCGCGTTGCGCAAATGGTCGCTCGACCTGCCGGGGCAGACCAACCTACTGCTGTTGATGGGCCTGCTCTTGATGTTCGCGGTGGCGGGCGCCTGGACCAGCTGGTGGATCTTCCGCCGCCACAACGGGCTGGTCGCTCTCCTGCCGACTGGCACCATCCTGGCGGTCGAGATCATCAACGACACGAGTGCGGGCCTTGGCTTCTTTGTCGTGGTCTGGCTGGCGGCCGCAGCATCCGTGCTGCTCCGCCTCAATTTCGTCTCCCTCAAGGAAAATTGGCGGTCGCGACGCCTGCCGCACGCGGCCGATACCGGCTGGACCTTCGGCGAGGTCGGTGTCGAGGCGACGGTGGGCATCCTCGCGATCGCATTCCTCATCCTGCCGCCGCTCAGCAGCAGCGACATCAGTGGGGCGCTCATCCCTGGCGCGATCCACGCCGACCTCGCGCATCCCTTCGGCATCGGAGGCGGGTCCGGTCCGGGAGGGGGCATAGGATCGATCGGCTACAGCGAAACGGTTCGACCCGGGTCGCAGCTGAAGGCCAAGTCGCAGACCGTGATGCGGGTCAGCGGCGATGTCCCGATCTACTACCCATACTGGCGCGGCATCGCGCTGGCGGGCTGGGATGGGATCCAGTGGTATCAGCTTCCCAGCACTCCGGAGGTCCCGGTGCGCCAGCAACCCCTGGTTGCCGCAGGGGCGGCGATCCCGCGAGATGACCTGCCGTCGGACAGCCAGCGTGTCCAGATCCAGCACGACACCTTCCAGGTCATCGTCCCGCCGGAGCAGACGCTCAACACCGTGTTCAGCGCCGGCGAGATCGTGTCCGTCAACCAACCCAGCAGAGTGCGCGGCATCATGACGTCGGAAGCGGGGCTTCCCGGCCCCGTTCCCGCGCTGGTCAATGTCACCGGCGACACCCTCAGCCCGAGCACCTTCGATACGGTCGACACCGTCCACTTCGCCAACCGGGTGCGAGCGCCATACACCTTCAGCGTCACCGAAGCGATCCCGAACGCGGCCGTCGACGAACTGAAGAGCGCGGGCACCGATTATCCGGCCTGGGCCGCGCCCTACATCAGCTTGTACGCGAACGGCGTCAGTGCCAAGGGGTACTCGACCGCTCGCGATACGGAGATCGCCGCCCTGGCCCAAACGATCGTGCAGGCTGCCAACGCGACCACGCCCTACGACCAGGCCAAGGCGATCGAGTCCTGGTTCCAGGACAAGGACAAGGGTCATTTTTCATATACCTTGCTCACCCCCACCGCGCCCGTCGGGGTGCGCCCGCTCGATTACTTCTTGTTCACCAGCAAGAAGGGCTACTGCCAGGATTTCTCGACCGCCATGAACGTCATGCTGCGCACGCTCGGGGTCCCCAGCCGGCAGGTGAGCGGCTTCGGGCAAGGGGTCCTTGATGACAAGACCCATCAGTACGTCGTCAATGCGACCGACGCTCACAGTTGGGTCGAAGTCTTCTTCCCGGGCTACGGTTGGATTCCATTCGAGCCCACCCCGGACAACCTCAATGCGCCGATCAACCGGCCGTTAACGCGCGCCTTGCTCAACGTCCCGAGCACGCCGTCCACCGAGGCTACCGCCCGCCCCCGTGCGATCCCAAAGGAGCCGGTAGTGGACACCGGTGGGTCGACAACGAACGGCGCCTTCCCCAACATCTGGCGTCAGGTGCTGGTGGCGGGCGGTGCGCTGCTGATCCTCTTGCTCATCGGCACGCTGCTGGTGGCGCGCTGGCTGCTGGCGGTCAAGGACGTGCCTCGAATCTGGCGTCGCCTGCTCTTCCTCGGCGACCGGCTCAAGGTTGCGCGCCACCGAGGCGATACTCCACAGGAATTCGGCGGCCGGCTGGCGACCGTCGTGCCGCCGCTCGACGAGGAGGTCCGGCGGCTGGCGAACCTCTACACCCGCGCCAGCTTCCGCCGCGAAGGTCTATCGGCGGACGAGCTGGCGGATGCGCGGCGCGCGTGGCATCGCATCAGGGCCAGTTACCCTGGCCTGGTGGTCGGGGCCTGGCGGGACGCGCTGCGGCGGGGCCGCGTGCTCAGCGCAGAGGAAGGCGCAGCGTCAGAAAATCCCGAGCCATCACGGCGCCGTTGACCGACCCCTCGTCGCTCACGTGGGTGATGATGAAGCGGGTGGACGGGTGGCGCGCCATCAGCCCCTCGACGTCCTTGCGTCCCAGGTGGAGCTCGCCACCCTCGTCGTCGGGGTAGGTCATCTCAGCGATCACATGATCGGAGGCGGCGACCAGCGCCTCGAGTTCGGCTGACATTTCCGCATCGCCGCTGTAACCGAGGCGCACGCCGTCGCGCTCGATGGTGAACCCCAGGCAGTTGAGCTCGCTGACGTGCCGCATGCGAAAAGCGCGGCCCTGGCTTCCGTCGACCTGGAAGGCATCCCCCCCGGCCAGTTCATGCACCGTCAGCTGCAGCCGATCCCAGCTCAGCCGGCGCATCTTTTCGCCCCAGGCAAAATCGAGCAACTGCTCGAGGTAGGCGGTCGTCCCGACCGGACCAAAGATGGTGAGTGGCGAGGATGGCTCGTGCATCAGCACGCGGCCCAGGATCAGCCAGGCGAGCCCGAAGGTATGGTCGGCATGAAAGTGGCTGAGCAGCACCGCGCGCGGCTCGTCGAGCGAGACGCCGGCCTTTGGCAGGTGGACGGTGAGCGGGGCGCCGGCGTCCAGCAAGATGGTCCGGTCGAGAAGGATGCTGGCGTTGTACGCGTGCGGGGAGAAGGCCGAACCCGTCCCGAGGAAGGTGACCTCCACTGACGTGACGGTAACAAATGTCGAGTACAGTGCAAATCATGAGTGCCGTGGAGAAAGTGCGACTCACAAGTTGGTCGCACGGTGCGGGTTGAGCCTGCAAGATCGGTCCTGAGGACCTGGCTCAGGTCTTGAGCCACTTGCCCACCCGCCTCGACAACCCCGACGTCCTGGTCGGACAGGAGACCGGCGACGACGCCGCCGTCTACCGGCTCCGGCCGGACCTTGCCCTCGTGGTCACCACCGACTTCTTCACGCCCATCGTCGACGATGCCTATACCTTCGGCGCCATCGCCGCCGCCAATGCGTTGAGCGACATCTATGCCATGGGCGCGCAGCCGTTGCTGGCCATCAACCTCGTCGCTTTTCCCATCAAGGAGCTGGGTCCGGCGTTGCTGGCCGACATCTTGCGAGGCGGCCTGGACAAGGTCCGCGAGGCGGGCATCGACATCCTGGGTGGCCACAGCATCGACGACCACGAGCCGAAGTACGGGCTCGCCGTGACCGGTACCGTTCACCCCGACCGGGTGCGCCGCAACCGAGGCGGCCGGCCGGGCGACCGGCTGGTGCTGACCAAGCCGCTGGGCACCGGTGTGATCTCCACCGCGATCAAGCACCAGGTGGCGCCGCCGGACTCGGCCGCGGCCGCCATCGAGGGCATGCTGCGGCTCAACCGCGATGCCGCCGACGCCATGGCGACGGTCGAGGTTCATGCGGTCACCGACGTCACCGGCTTCGGCCTGCTGGGCCACCTCCATTTCATGGCCCGCGCCTCGGGTGTCGCGGCGCGAGTCGATGCGGCGTCGGTCCCGCTCCTTCCGGGAGCCGAGATGCTGGCGGAGGCCGGGGAGGTGCCGGGTGGCACGCGGTCCAACGAGCGCTTTCTGGCCTCGCGTGTGCGCTGGCCGGCGAAGCTGGCGGCGGCCCGCCAGACCCTGATGTGTGATGCCCAGACGTCCGGCGGTTTGCTGCTGGCCGTCCCCGAGAGCGAGCTCGACCGCTTGCTCGGCGTGCTGACGGGGAAAGGCGTCACCGGTGTCGTGGTCGGCCAGCTGCAAGAAGGGGAGGCGGGCTCGATCCTGGTCGTCTGAGCAGCGCGGGCGGTGACAATTCCGCAACGACGTGCGGCGGCCCTGCAACGCCGCGTTCAGCGCAACATACGTTAAGGCCCCGATCGCACGTATTAGAAGCTGAATATGACCGCGCCTGTCTTCGCGAGCCCCCATAATGTCACCCTGTGCAGCCACTCGGTAAGGCGGCGTCCGATGACGACCGCCCTCTCATCGAGCGGGTTCGCCGCGGCGACCAGGACGCGGCCCGGATCCTCTTCGAACGCTACTTCGATCGCATCTATAACTACGTCTACGCTCGCCTCGGAAGGGCGGAGGATGCGGAGGACCTTGCCATCGATACCATGACGCGCAGCCTGACCCGCCTCGATCTCTTCCAGGACCAGGGCGTCGCCTTCTCCTCCTGGGTCTACCGGATCGCGCACAATGCGACCATCGACCACTACCGCCGCCAGGGCAAGGCGACCCTCGTTCCGCTGGAGTCGGCGACTATGCCGGTATCGGCGGATCCGTCCGAGCTTGCCGTGGAGCAGCTCTCCAATGAAGACCTGCACGAAGCCTTGCGGGCGTTGACCGACGAACAGCAGCAGGTCTTGATCTTGCGCTTCTTCCAGGACCTGACCGCCGCTCAGGCGGCCCAGATCATGGGGAAGTCGGTGGGTGCGGTGCAGGCTCTGCAGCACCGGGCGCTGGGCTCGCTCGAGCGAGCCCTGCACGGGAGGACAAACAATTGACGTCTGAAATGGAGCGGTTGGAGCGACTGGCTGAACGGTTACGCGCCGTCGACCCGGTGATGCCATCGCCCGGCGCGAAGATTCGCGGCTGGAATCTTGTGCTCGCCGCGGTCGAGCAGTCGGCGACCGTCCGCTCGCGGACCCATCCGGTCCGCCGGCTGGTGCTCGCCGCCGTGGCGGCCACGGTGCTGCTGGTAGCCGGAGCCGTCGCGGCATCCGCCGACAGCCTGCCGGACTCGGCCCTCTATCCGCTGAAGGGCGTGATGGAGAACGTGCGTGGCGCGCTGGCCTTCAGCCCGTCGGATAAGCTCGCCTACCATCTCGACCTCGCCCGGACCCGTCTCACCGAGGCCGAGGCCATGATCGCGCGTCATCGCGTCGACCTCGCCGACCAGGCGCTGAGCAGCCTTGACGACCAACTCAACGACGCCGCGCTCTTGGTTCAGGCGGAGATGACGGGCGACCCCGCGCTCGCCGCCAGCCTGGAAAACCGCCTGGTCCAGGCAATCGCGACGCACGACCAGCAGCTCGCCGGTCTGCAGGGCCAGGTGACGAACCCGGCGGCGATCGCCGCGATCACGCAGGCCCGCGACCGCGCCGCGCAAGCCCTGCAGACGTCGAACGGCAAACCGAGCGCCTCCCCGAGCAACGGCAAGGGCCCGAGCACCTCGCCCCACCCGACACCGAAGCACTAGCCTTAGCCGGCTCGTCCCGCCCCGGGTAGCATGGCCGGGATGCCGCGACGCCGAGCCGGGTTGATCGTCGTGATCGCGCTCCTGGTGCTATGCCTCGACCAGGCCAGCAAGGTCTGGGCGCGCGGCGAGTTGTCGCCTGGCCACCAGGTCACGGTCATCCCGGGCTGGCTCTGGTTCCGTCTCGCCAGCAACACCGGCGCCACCTTAGGGCTGGGCACCGGCCACAACGAGCTCTTTGCGGCGCTCTCGTTGATCATCGTTGGGGCAATCGCGGTGCTCGCGTTGCTCGGCAACGTGGGCGGCGTCCTTGGTCTTTTAGCACTCGGCGCGGTGGCTGGCGGGGCGATCGGTAACCTGGTCGACCGAATCCGCCTCGGCAGCGTGACCGACTTCATCGAGGTCCACTACTGGCCGACCGACTTCAACCTCGCCGATGCCGCCATCCGGCTCGGCGTCGTGCTCTTCCTGCTCGCGCTCCTGCTGGACTGGACCCGCCGCCCCGGCCGCGGTAGGCTTGGCGCAGGGAGGGTGCGTTGACGGCTCAGACGACCCACGTCCGCGAGATGGCGGCCAACCTGTTGCTGGGGCGAGCGCTGCAGGCCCTCGATGCCGCTGGCGGCCTGGTCGTGTTCTGGGATACCGAGGGCCGCTGGCAGAAAGATGCGTTTACCCTGGCCGGGCGACCCGACCGGCTCGAGGAACTGGCGCCGGTGCTCGAAGCCCTGCTCGAGTGGACCCTTTACAGCGAGAAACCCGCCGCCATCGACGACCTGCAGCGCAGTCGATGGGCGCGTCACCTGCTCCATGGGGCCGATCCACCTGCCGGCGCCGTTGCTGCCACGCCGATGGCTCAGCGCGGCACCATCTGGGGGGCGGTCGCCGTCTACCGAGCCGAGCCGGTGGTCGGGTCGATCGACCTCCTCGGCGAGCTTGCCGAGCTGGCGACCGAGCCGCTCAGCTCGATCGGGTCGAGCCGTCCAGAAGGCATCGGATAACCGGGATCGCGTCCCGCGGGTCCCTATCATGAACGCGAATGCGCGCTGAACTATCGACGCGGCGCGTGACGGCACTGCGCCAGCGACTGCTCGACCTGGAACTCGACGGCCTGGTCGTGACCACGCCGCAGAACATCCGATATCTTTCCGGGTTCAGCGGCAGCCTCGGGTACCTGATCATCGCCAAGGATGCGGCCGAAATCCTTGGAGACAGCCGCTACTGGTTGCAGATGGAGGCCGAGGCGCCCGCTTTCAGACTCATGCCGGCGGGGCCATCGCACGGTCTCTGGGCGCTGGTTGCGGAGCGGATCAAGGCCCTCGGGCTGCGGCGGGTCGGCTTCGAGTCTTTTCACCTATCCTTCGATCAGCACCAGCGGCTCTTGGCCGCGCTGCCACCTGATCCGACGCTGGTCGCCACTGCAGGTCTGGTCGAGGAGCTCCGAATCGTGAAGGAGGCCGACGAGGTCGAGTTGCTGCGCGTGGTCGCCTCCATCGCCGGTCGGGCGTTCGATCGCGTGCGCGGGGCCATCCGCCCGGGGCTGCGTGAGCGGGATGTCGCCTTCCTGCTGGAGCAAACCTTTCGCGAGCTGGGGGCCGATGGCCCAGCCTTCGAAACCATCGTGGCCGCCGGCGAACGGGGCGCCCTCCCGCACGGCCGTGCCTCCGACCGGGTCATTTTGAAGGGCGACATGGTCGTGGTCGACTTCGGCGCGACCGCCGCCGGCTACCACAGCGACACCACGCGAACGATCGTGGTCGGTGAGCCGACGCCCGAGCAAGGCCGCGTGATCGAGGCGGTGCGGCAGGCGCAGCTGGCATCGATGGCTCTGATGAAACCGGGAGCGGCTGCCGATGAAATCGACCGGCGCGCTCGCGAGGCGCTCGCCGGCGAGGAACACGCCTTCGGCCACGGCCTGGGCCACGGCATCGGGTTGCAGGTGCACGAGCGGCCCTTCCTGTCGCCCACCGACCATACCCCGCTGCGGGCGGGCATGGTGATCACCAACGAGCCAGGCATCTACGTTCCGGGATGGGGTGGCGTCCGCCTCGAGGAAATGGTGCTCATCACCGAGACCGGCCCGGAAGTGCTGACGTCGGCCTCATGGGAGATTGGGGTCGGATGACGCCGGCCCAAGCACTGCGCGAGAAGCTCGAGGTGTCGATCTACGCGGACGATCTCTTCGGTGAAAACTGCTACCTGATCCGTCGGCGCGATACGCGCTCGGCGCTGGTGGTCGATCCGGGGCTGCAACTGGACGCGGTGCGGCAGCAGATCGAGTCGGAGGGGCTGGGCCTCGAGCGCATCCTCGTGACGCACGGCCATATCGATCACGTTGCCGGCGTGCCCGCCCTGCAGGCCCTCACCAGTGCGCCGATCGCGATGCACCCCGACGACCTCGCCATCCTCGACTGGGCGGCCATTGCCCAGTACCCGTTCGTGCCGCCCGGCTTTACATCGTTTGCGATCGACACCGCGCTGACCCACGGGACGACACTGGCCTTCCAGGACATCAGTCTGCGGGTCCTCCACACGCCGGGGCATACCCAGGGTTCCGTCTGCTTTCTCTTCGGACTCGACTGCTTTGCCGGCGACACGCTGTTCCAGCGCGGCATCGGCCGGACCGACCTGCCCGGCGGTGACACGAGCAAGATCGTCTTCTCCATCCGCAACGTCCTCTACGCGCTGCCACCGAAGACGGTCGTGCATCCGGGTCACGGGCCGGCCACCACCATCGAAGAGGAGAAGCTGCTCAACCCCTTCGTTCCGGGCGCCTGACGGTGCGGATCGCCTCCCTCTTGCCCAGCGCGACCGAGATCGTCTGTGCACTGGGACTCGAAGAGAGCCTGGTGGCCGTGACGCACGAGTGCGATTACCCGGAGTCGGTCAAGGCCAAGCCGATCGTCACCCGCAGCGTGCTCGACGCCAAGCGCGACAGCGCGCAGATCGACCGGCACATCCGCGAGCTGGTCCACCAGGGGAGCAGCATCTACACGCTGGATGCCGACCGGCTCGCGACGCTCCAGCCCGATGTCATCCTTACCCAGGAGCTGTGCGACGTGTGCGCCGTGTCCTATCCGGTGGTGGAACGGGCCGCCCGTCGCAGCTCGACCCCGATGCAGCTGGTCTCGCTCGAGCCGCAGCAGCTCGCCGATGTCTTCGAGCACATCCGCCTGGTCGGCCGTTTGGCCGACCGCGCGGCGGAGGCCGAGCGCGTGGTCGCCGATCTCGAAGGTCGCCTGGGCGACGTACAGGACCGCGTCCGAGACGAGCCAGAACGGCCGGTCGTGGTGCTCGAATGGATCGACCCGCCATTCAACGCCGGCCACTGGACGCCGGGACTGGTCGGGATGGCGGGCGGGCGCGACCTGCTGGGGATCCCTGGCGGGCCGGCGCACGCGATCGAATGGAAGGCGGTCATCGACTCGCGCCCAGAGGTCCTGGTCGTTTCAGCCTGCGGCTTCTCCCTGGAGCGCAGCCTGGCCGAGGCTGAAACGGCGCTCAGCCATTTCGGCGTGCTCGCCGACGAAATCTGGGTGGTCGACGGCAACGCTTTCTTCAGCCGTCCGGGCCCCCGGCTGGTCGACAGCGTCGAGATCCTCGCCGGTATCCTGCACCCGGCGCGGGTGGCCTCGCCGGGGACGAGCGTGGCTCGGCGGCTTCGCTAGCCGCCGAACATAAATCGAAAGAGCACGGCGGCCAGCAGGATCAGGAGCACGCCACCCCCCAGCAGCAGGCCGATCGCGGCGACCGTGAATCCGATCGCCCGGCCGAACGCCAACCGCAGCTCATCCTCGGACGAGCGTGGGTCGGGGGCCTCGCTCATCGGCGCCTCAACTCGCGGCCGGCGGGCTCGTCGAGCGCCGGCTTGAAGGGACCGTGTGGGGGACCGAGGTCGTCGAGCGTCCAGCCATCGACGATGGCAAGGGCCCGGTCGAGCTGCTCGGCAAGCGCCGCCGGCGCGGCACGCCGGTCGTAGACCGCGACTTTCTCTGACCGCAAGCGCCGCGACTGGGTGGCGGCCTCATCCACCCACCAGACGGCGCTGACGTCGAGCACGTGGCCCGTCCGCTCGCGATAGCTGATCGCGATCACGGCCTCACCGCCGAGCCGTCGGGCGAAGCGCAGCTCCCAGGCGGGCTTGCCGCGCCGGTACCGCTCGATCAGCAGGCCCTGCTCCTGGGCAAAGGCCTCGACGGCGGGCGCGACCGCGCGAAACGCATCGACGATTTCGGCTGGAACTGGAGATAGCCTGGTCGGTGGCGTCACCCGGCCATTGTAGATTTGGCTTGTGGACGCGCCGACGTCGGATCCCGCCGACAAGATCTTGAGGTCGGCCCGGACGGTTGCGGTGGTCGGCCTGAGTGCCAACCCGCGCCGGCCGAGTCATGGCGTGGCGCGCTACCTGCAACGGGCCGGCTACCGCATCATCCCGGTCAATCCCAACGTGACGGAGGTTCTCGGGGAGCGCGCCTACGCCACGCTCTCGGAGCTGCCGGGACCGGTCGACGTGGTCGAGGTTTTTCGCCGCTCCGAGTTTGCCGGCGCCATCGTCGATGAGGCGATCGCCATCGGGGCTCGCGCCGTCTGGCTCCAGGACGGCGTCGTGGATGAAGCCGCGGCTGAGCGCGCGCGGGCGGCCGGCCTCGACGTCGTCATGGACGACTGCATGATGCGCCGCCACCAGGCCGGCTTCTAGCAACGTTTCCTCCCCCTCTGGGGAGGTCAGGGTGGGGGCGTCTAGGCCCGCTTGCGCAAGCGGTGCTCGGCGATCTCCTCGGCGGCCCGACGGTTCGAGACCCGCTCGCGACGCGCCCGGTCGAGCAGCTCGCGGGTGATGGTTCGGAGCTGCCGGCTGGTGACGCCGAAGATGGAGTCGAGGGTTGGCTCGAGCCGTTTCTCCAACAAGCCGCAGAAAAGAAAGGCCGCGGCCGCGTTGGCGACGAAGTCCGGCAGGATGGTCGTGCCGCGCCGTTCCAGTTCCGCCTCCGCCTCCAACGTCAGCGGGTTGTTCGCCGCCTCGACCAGCAAGCGGCAGCGAATGCTCCCCTGGTTGTCCGAGCGGATGGCGTGGCCGATGGCGGCTGGGATCAGGATGTCAACCGATTGCTCCAGCCAGGTGGGCTCGGGGGCAAGCCTGGCGCTGGCGGGCAAACGCTTCCGATCGATGCGCCCGTAGCGATCCCGAATGGAAAGCAGATGCATGATATCGAGCCCGTTGTCGTCGAGGATGGCGCCCTCGATGTCGGCCACGGCGACCAGGCGAACACCTTCTCGATCGAGGTAACGAGCCGCCGCCCCACCAACGTTGCCGAATCCCTGCAAGGCAAGGCTGGCGCCGCGTAGCGGCAGGCCGAGGACGCCGGCGGCTTCAACCGTGCATTCGGCGACGCCGTAGCCCGCGATCAGCTCGGTGATCGGGATGCCCTCGCTCGACAGCGCCAGCGCCTGCCGCACCCGATTGAGGCCGGCGCCACCTTCAGTCTTGAAGCCGGCCTGCAGAGGATGGATCAACCCGACCAGCTGGCAGGCGGCGATGATGTCGTCCTCGCGAGTACCGAGGTCGGCTCCGGTCGCGTAGCGCTCCGCGATGAAGGGCCGGATGGCCTCGATGAAACCGCGCAATACGGTCGGCGCCTCCGGCGAAGACGAGTCGAAGTCGATCCCCGATTTCGCGCCCCCATAGGGGATGTCGAGGACGGCCATTTTGTGCGACATGGTGCGCGCGAGGTCGCTAACCTCGTCGACGGTCACTCCTGGCCGCATGCGAATGCCGCCCGAGCACATGCCACCGACCAGGCGATCGATGACGAACCATCCGCGGGCGCCTGTTTCCGGGTCGTGCCAGTCGCTGACGAGATAGGGCGCGTTCCGCGCCGAGGTCAAAAGACCCGACCTCCCAATGGCACGTCGACGCTTGGTTCGAGCAGCACGACGGCGCCGTCGGGATCGGGGACGCCGAGGACCAGCACCTCCGAGCGCACCGGCCCGATCTGACGCGGTGGAAAGTTCAACACCGCGATCACCAGCCGGCCGCGCAGCTCGTCCGGGCGGTAATGAACCGTGAGCTGCGCGCTGGAGCGACGGATGCCGAGCGGTCCGAAATCGATGCGCAGCTTGTAGGCCGGTTTGCGGGCTTCGGGAAAGGGCTCGGCTTCGAGGACGCGGCCGACCCGCATGTCGACGCGCTCGAAGTCCGAGAAATCAATGGTGGCGGCTTCGACCAATATGCCTAGTGTAGTGTGCCCAACGTATGACGCTCACGCCGCAGGAGATGCGAGCGCTGTATCC
>DASWBA010000203.1:0-5331 GCA_036390825.1 Candidatus Dormiibacterota bacterium | reverse complement strand
CTACACGCCGCAGGACTATCCGCAGCTGTTCACCGACGCCGGCCTGCCGTGGGCACGGGACATCGCCAACTACTACATCGGCTTCGTCAAGTTCGCGGATCCGGCGTCCTTCCCGAATGTCGACGTGTACGGGGAGAAGGGCTCGGGAATCGACACCGTCGTCGGCCTGTCACTGAACGGCCTCTCGGTGGGCCAGCTGACCGACGCCTCGACCCAGGTCTTCACGAGGGACGGCGACATCAACCAGGAGGACATCACCAACGAGGCGATCTTGGCCTGGCAGGCGATGCGGTGCTTCCACTTCAGCCTGACCGACAACCCGGGCGTCGATCATTTCTCCCTGCCGAGCAATCCAGGCGTCCTTGGGCGGTTGGTGGCGGACCTGGCGCGAACACGGTCGTCCTGCCGATAGCCACACCGGGCTCGGCAAGTCAGAACCGGTACTAGCCTTCCGGCGATTTTTGCAGTAATGTGGGCTAGGTCGATCGGGGTCCGTCTCGTTAAGGACGGGTAAATAGACAGCAGCCGAGCGAGGGGAACATCGCCCGGTGGGAGGGATTCGACGCGATAGTGCCTGCGCGCATCGCCGAACAGTCCGGGCAGCCTCCGTAACCACCTCTCGGTCCCGAGATTGTCGTCGCTCGACCGAACGGTGTACCAAACAGCACCATCCGAAAGGAGGAGCACATGAGACGAATGCGCGCGCTCAGCGTGCTTTCGGTTGCAGGCCTGGCGATGGCGGCGCTGGCCACCGCGGGTCCCGCGGTCCAGGCGGCGCCCTATACAGCATCCAAGCCTGACTGTTCGGAGATGGCCATCTGTACCGAGGTGGCCAATCCCCAGGAGGCCTTCGGCAACTACTACGTCGGGCACGACGAGCCGTCCGTCGAGTTCTACTCGAACGTGCCGGGTTCCGGAAACCACAACCAGTACCAGCTCACGATTCCGACGGAGCCGACCGGAGCCTACTCGAATTCCAAGGGGTATGACTTCCAGCTGCACCCGGCTTTCTGGTTCGGGATGGCGATGTGCGACACCTTCTCCTACCCGGAGCAACAGCCAACCTGCACCCCGAACAGCGACAGCAACATCGTTGATCCGGCGCAGACCAAGAAGGGCCCGGGGGTCGCCTTCATGGAGCTGCAGTTCTATTCCCCGGGATGGGTCTCCCAGTTTGCTGGCTTCAGCTGCGATCCGACCAAGTGGTGCGCAGCGCTCAACATCGACAGCCTCTCCGAAGACCCGATCAATGGCACGCTCCTCAACCCGACGTGCCAGAGTCAGATCCTCGGTGGCGTCGAGTACATCAACTTCGCCTATTTGACGAAGGACGGGAAACCGCTCGGACCGCCGAATCCGCTGCAGTTCGACCCGAGCACCTCGGGGTATCCGAAAACCAAGGGCGGAGCCGACACGCTCTTCATGAACCCGGGCGATAACGTCTCGGTAACGCTAACCGACACGCCCGCCGGATTCACTACGGTGGTCACCGACCACACCACCGGCGAGACCGGGTTGATGACCGCCAGTGCCGCCAACGGGTTCGGTCACATGAAGTACATCCACAGTGGCCACAGCTGCCAGATGGAGAACTACAGCTTCCATCCGATGTACTCGACGTCCAGCCCGCAGACCCGGGTGCTCTGGGCGGCGCATACCTACAACGTCGCCTTCTCCGACGAGATCGGGCACTTCGACTTCTGCACCAGCATCAACGCCAACACCGGTAGCTGTAACGGCATGGAGGGTGTTCCTGGAGATCAGGAGGCGGCGGACGGTGACGACAACTTCTGCTTTGCGGCGGAGATGTCGCTGAACTATCCGGCCACCGGTTGCCCCGACACGAACACGCCTGGCTTCGATGGCGGGTCCTACCAGAACCGCTGGCCTGACGGCAGTGCCGATAATCCAACCCCGATCCTGTTCAGCAGTCCAAAAACAGGCGCGGGATTCTCGGTGCCATTCGGTCAGTTCGCGTTTGAGGCCGACCTCCCCCGGATCGAGGCCGCCGATCTGGGTGGTAACTGCAACCGCACGACCGGCGTCAATTGCGTGAAGCCGCCGATGACCGACGATGGCACACCGGCAGCGTTCTATCCTTACTTCTCGCAAGTCGCCGGTACCTCCGGCTGCGCCTGGGGCATCGGCTCCACGCTTCCGGGAACGACCAATAACTTCGGCGGGATCGCGCAGTACGGCCCATTGCTCAAGTCGACCTACTGGGCCTTCCGAGGCCACGGAGCAACGGTCCAGCGATTCAACAACTTCTCGAGCGGCGCGCAGACCAACAGCTGCTAACCATCGGCGACATTGAAAGGGGCGGCCTTCGCGGCCGCCCCTCCCTACACGATCGTGGCTACTGACCGGTCAGTGTGGCGCAGGCGTCGGGTGTGAGACCCAGAACGGCCAGCAGGAAGGCCGCCTCGCCGACGGTGCCATAATGCGCGCCGGGATCGACCGCGCCGGTGAAGTGCTCGCCGAACGGACCGACGCCAGCAAAGTCGCCCTGCGCGATCATGCTGCGCAGCGGGCCCAGGCACGCCTGGTCGGTGGTCGCGAAGTCGCTCGGATTCGGCTGGGTCTGGGGCGACCCGATCCTCGGGCCATCCGCCGCGAGGGCCACGGACGGGACAGCCGCCAGCAGCAGTGAGCCAGTCGCCGCCATCGCGAGGATAAAGCGCTTCATTTCAGGACTCCTTTGGGGTGAGGTCGAGGGCCTCGACGATCCGGTTGAAGGGGATCTGCGCCGCCTCGTTGACTTCCTTGACGCGCTGCGCGTTCGGCGCCTCGAAGAGACACATGACCCGCGCCTCTCCGGGGACATAGGTGCTTCGGATGTAGCGCACCGGTTTGCCTTCGGTCGTGAACCTCTGGCTGGTGTCGATCGCCGCTTTCTGCGCGCCGCCCAGCTGCTCGAGCGTGATCCCGGGCAGTTCGCGCTCCACCATGTAAACGGTCATGTCGTTGACCTCCTTTTGAAGATGCGGCCAGCGTAGGGCCGGTTTCCCGCCGCGCCATCGTGGAAAAGACCTAAATGGCCTAAGGCTCCCTTCCCCGCTCGCTGGGGAGGGCAGGGTGGGGGCGCGTCGCGATCCAGGCGGCGATCTGCGCGCGGGAGCGATAGCCAAGTTTGTTCATGATGTGCTCGACGTGGGAATCGACGGTTCGTTCGGCGAGACTGAGCTTGCTGGCGATCTGGCGATTCGTCATCCCGCTGGCGACCAGGCGAGCGATCATCGCCTCTCGAGGGCTGACCTCGCCCGGCCGTCGCGTCTCACCAGTTGGGAGGGTGCCTCCCTTGAGCGCGTAATCCACGGCCTGCGGGGCGCTCAGACGATGTCCGGCAGCCCAGGCGGCCTCGAATTCTCGATCCAACAATCCGGCGCTGACGACCTGGAGGCTGCGCTCGTGATGTACCAGGTAATTGGGGGAGAGCGCCGTGCTGCTGCGTTCGAGCATTGCCTTCGCGGCTCCCATCAGGTGGGTCGCGCGTCGCAGGTTGTCGCGTGAGGCTTCGACCCACCCGAGCGCCTCAATGGCCCGCGTCAATCCCCACCATTCCTCGAGCTCTTGCCTGAGCACGATCGACTCGCGTAGCCTGGCGACGGCTTGGCGATGATCGCCCTGCCGCCAGGCCAGCAGGCCAAGACCGAAATAGGACAGGCCGATATGCCAGGCGTCCCCTTGCTGTTGCTTCAACGCCAGGCTTTCCTCGTGGAGCGTCGTCGCCCGGAGGTAATCGCCGCGCATCGTGAGCGCCTCGGCGAGCTCGTATGCCGAGATGTAAATCCCGATGCGGTCACCGCTCTCGCGGTACCGGGCTAGCGCCTGGTCAAGCACGCCAACCGCACGCTCGAGCTCGTTGTTGTAGTAGAGGCCGATGCCGAGTCGGAGCAACGAGAAGTTGGCGCCCGTTCGGTCGCCCAGCGACTCGTTGAGGCGCAAGCTCTCCTCGAGCAGGGGGACGGCCGCGGCCGTATCCCCCTGGACGTAGGCCATGAAACCGGCGACATTCAGTCCGTAGGCACGGGCTCGACCGGGTCCTGCCTGGTCGAGCAGGCTGCGCAGCCATTGCCGGCTTTCGCCGATATGGTCGCGGCTATGCCAGAGCAGCCAGAGCGCGGACGCCAGCGCCAGGCCGTCGTCGACTCGATCGGCGCGGGTGCGGCTGTAATCGAGAGCAGCCCGGACGTTGTCCAGGTCGGCTTCGAGCCGGTCGAGCCATGGCCCCTGGTTGGCTCCGCGCCACTCGGGCTCGGCGCGCTGGGCGAGCGCGCGGAACCACTCGAGGTGGCGGCGCCGAAAGGCTTCGGTTTCTCCCGCTTCGTCGAGTTTGCGCAGGCCGTACTCGCGGATGGTTTCGAGCAACTGATATCGTCGCGCGCCGGCGGTCTCCTCCACCTGGACCAGCGAGCTGTCCACGAGGAGCGCGAGGAGGTCGACCACGTTCGTCTGGTCGAGGACGTCGTCCGAACAGACGGCTTCCGCCGCGTCCAACCCAAAGCCACCGGCGAAGACCGCGAGCCGTCGCCATAGGCACTGCGCTGCAGGTGGCAGCAGCTCGTGGCTCCAGTCCATCGTGGCCTCGAGTGTTTGATGACGCGGCAACGCCGTACGGCTGCCACCGGTGAGGAGAGCGAATCGATCGGTGAGTCGCGCGGCGATCTCGTCGACGGAGATGGTGCGCAGCCGAGCCGCAGCCAGCTCGATGGCCAGCGGGACGCCGTCGAGACGTCGGCAGATCTCCGTGATGCGTTCCGAGTTCTGCGACGTGAGAACGAACGCATCGTGGGCGTGGCCGGCGCGCTCGGCAAAGAGAGCCGTAGCCTCCGCCTCCACCAGCTGCGGCACCCTCCAGGTCCGCTCCCCATCGATGCCGAGCTGGACGCGGCTGGTGACGAGAACGTGCAAACCCGGTGCGACGTGTAAGAAGGCTTCGACCATGCTGGCGACGTCGGCGGCCAGGTGCTCGCAGTTGTCGAAGAGGAGCAAGATCTGTTTGGTTCGGAGATGGTCGGACAGGGTCGCGGCCAGCGGACGGCCGGGCTGTTCATGGATCTGCAGCGCCTGGGCGAGTGTCGGCTGGATCAACCGCGCCTCAGACAGCGGCGCCAGCTCCACCAGCCAGACGCCGTCGGCAAAGTGGTCGATCATTCCGCGCGCAGCTTCGAGCGCGAGTCGTGTCTTTCCCGCACCGCCGGCGCCCGTCAGCGTGACCAACCTGGCGTCGGCCACCAGCGCGCGGACCTGCCGCACTTCCCGCTTGCGACCGACGAAGCTGGTCAGGGAGTGCGGAAGGTTGTTCCGAAGCTCCATTGGGTCATAGCCTAA
>DASWBA010000202.1:0-2643 GCA_036390825.1 Candidatus Dormiibacterota bacterium | reverse complement strand
ATGCATCCGCTGCTGCACAACCGTGCCATTCCCGTCGGCGTCTACATCAGTGCCGTGGGCCGCCGCGCCGCTTTCACCGTCAAGGTGAACGCGAAACCTCACGCTCGCGCCCTTTCTCGCCGGCCCCATCACGAGGTTCACCTCGCGCGCATGGAACTGATAGGCACCCCGTCCGCCGGGACTGTTGAGCGCGCTCGCGTCGGACCGGACGGTCCACTCTCCCGTGAGTCCCCAACGGTTAAGGCGGAGGTGCGCCGGCGCCACATAAATGTGAGGTTTGTCCCACTCTTCATGGCCACCGGCATCGAATCCGGTGGCCTGGTCGTAGCCGAGGTAACTCTCAGGCGATCCGAGGTTCTCCCAATCGGCCTGAACCTCGTCGCCGTTCGGTTCGACCGAGGCCAGCCCGGGCCTCAGGTCTTCGACGCCCGCGTCGGCGAGGAGCTGCCGGATGACCATCTCCGACCGCTCGAAATCCCCTTCGCCGAAGCGGTGATGACGGATCCGGCCCTCAGCGTCGATGAAGTAGAGAGCAGGCCAGTAGTTGTTGGCGAACGCACGCCATACCTCGAAGTCGTTATCGATCGCGACCGGGTAGTCGATCTTTCTCGCCTGCACCGCCCAGCGCACGTTGTCGAGGTCGTGTTCGAACTTGAACTCCGGCGTGTGTACGCCGATCGTCACGAGCCCCTGATCCCTATACCTCTGCGACCAGGCGCGGTTGTAGGCTTGCGTGCGCAGCCAGTTGATGCACGTGTACGTCCAGAACTGAATGACTACGACATGGCCGCGCAGGTCGTTCGGCGTCAGTGGCTGCGAGTTGAGCCATCCGTTCGCTCCGGAAAAAGACGGCATCATGCCCTCGACCCGCAGATCTGCGGCCGCGACGCCCTGGTGCCGCGCTGCCTGACCCTGGCCGGATTGCGTTGACATCTTCCCCGCCAACCTGATCAGTAACTGTCGACTTCGATGATCGCGTCGGCGAATGCCTGTGGTGCTTCCTGCGGCAGGTTGTGCCCCACGCCGCCTTCGATGGTCCTGTGCTCATACTTGCCGGTGAATTTCTTGGCGTAGGCACTTGGGTCTGCATGAGGCGCCCCGTTGGCGTCGCCCTCCAGCGTGATGGCCGGAATGCTGATGTTCGGACCCCGGGCGAGCTTCGTCTCCAGGTCGTGGTATCGCAACTCGCCTTCAGCCAGCCCGAGCCGCCACCGATAGTTGTGGATCACCACGTCGACGTGATCCGGATTGTCGAATGCTGCGGCGCTGCGGTCGTAGGTTTCGTCGTCGAACTTCCACTCCGGCGACGCGAGCTGCCAGATGAGTCTGTTGAACTCGCGCATGTTGTTCTGGTACCCAAGCCTCCCGCGTTCGGTGGCGAAGTAGTACTGATACCACCATTGAAGCTCCGCCCTCGGGGGCAGCGGCGTGCTGCCGGCCGCCTGGCTACCGATGAGATATCCGCTCACCGACACGAGCGCCTTGCAGCGCTCTGGCCATGCAGCAGCGAGAATATCCGCGGTCCGCGCCCCCCAGTCGAAGCCGGCGACGATCGCTTTCGGGAGCTTCAGCGCGTCCATGAAGGCGATCGCATCCATGGCGACCGCACCCTGCTCGCCGTTGCGGAGGGTATCGGCCGACAGGAAACGGGTCGTACCGTACCCGCGCAAGTACGGGACGATCACCCGGTACCCCACCGCGGCCAGGATCGGGGCGACGTCAACGAAGCTATGGATGTCGTACGGCCAGCCGTGCAAGAGGATCACCGGGTTGCCGCCCGCCGGGCCCACCTCTGCGTAGCCCACGTTCAGCAATCCCGCTTCGACCTGCTTCACCGCCGGAAAGGCCCTCTGGGCAGCGACGGTCGAGCTCATCGCGCCGCCCCGGCGTGCGCCGCCTCCGGGATCACATCGGTGACGGCGTCCGGTTGTGAGACCACGAATGCGCCGTGCATCAGGACAATTGCCAGCATTGCTACCCCTTCAGTCGTTGATGTATGTGAGAGTGCGGGCGATGCCGCCCGCACTCGATTCGGTCTGGGTTTAGCGGAGCGACTTGAAGGCCGCGCGAACCTCGGTGGTGAAGAGCTCCGGCTCCTCCCAGGCAGCGAAGTGGCCTCCCTTGTCGACCTCGTGGAAGTAGATGACGTTCGGGTAGCTCGCCTCGACCCAGCTGCGCGGAGTCCGCCAGATCTCGCCCGGGAAGGTCGTGAAGGCGAACGGGATCGTCGGCGGCGGCAATGGCTTCTGGCGAGCGGCCGGCGCGTCGGGTCCGTAGGCCTCCCAGTACGACCGGGCCGTGGAGGCGCCGGTGCCGGTCAGCCAGTAGAGCGTGATGTTGTCGAGGATGTGGTCGCGCGTGAGGTTGCCCGAGGGCTGCCCGTCGACGAAGGCGCGAGCGATCTTGTAGTAGGCATCGGTGTCGTGGTCGGCCATCCAGGCGGCCAGAGCGACAGGGGAATCGAGCAGGGCGTAGCCGAGCGTCTCCGGCCGGGTAGCCATTTCGATGAAGTAGCCCTCCCCGGACTTCTGGAAGGTCGCGATCTGCGCGGCCGCAGCCCGTTCCTCGTCGGTGGCGGTCGGCATGGTGCCGCTCAGAGCAGGAACGAGCAGATTCGTGTGGATGCCGATTAGCCCCTGGGGT
>DASWBA010000201.1:0-11915 GCA_036390825.1 Candidatus Dormiibacterota bacterium | reverse complement strand
TCGACCGAACTGGAATCGGGCAGATCGATAGCCTTAAATTGCGCCGGTGTGAGTCGTTTGACCGAAACCATCTCAACCCTTGCGCTTCGGCCTACTGTCTCGGATATTGGACGGATTCACCGCACCGCCTCAGCTTTGCTCTCCTTGCTCGCAGAGCAGCGTCAGGCGGAGGCCACGCTCGTCACGCGCATACGCGCCTTGCCGGTCGCCGACCGTCGCGCCGGAGTGCTTGGCGAGCGACTAGAAGAGGAGGCGCAGGCTTCACGCGCAAGCCAGTTCTTCGTTTCCGAAGCTGACCGTCTGCCGACCGAGGCATGGGCGTTACGCCACAACCCCAAGGCGAATCGGATCGGGCGCGTCGCGCAGAGTCGAGCATCTCCCGTCGCGGACCTGGTGGCAGTCCTTAAATCGGCGTAGTAGTTGCGGCAAAAGGGCGCGACACGTATCCCGCCTGCGGCTGAAGTTGTCAAAGGAGAGCAATCATGACGGAGCGCCACCCATCAGACCGTGACTCCCGCAGCAGGCCCGCCGAGAGAATCTCGGCTCGTGTGATAACGGTGAATCTCGAGACAGAGCTGAAAGCGCTTCGGAACTCCGACTCGTTCAAGCGCAACGATCATGCTTCGGCCACCATCGTCAATCGCCCCGGGCTGGGCGCGGTACTGATTGCTCTCCCCAAGGGTGGGCACCTGGCCGCACACCGTACGGCCAGGCCGATCACGCTGCGCGTCCTGGAGGGGACAATCCAGGTCTCGCTCGAGGACCGCACCCTCCAGATGGTGCGAGGCGACCTTACTGCGCTTGCCCCCAATATCAAGCACGCGGTGACCGGGCTCGAGGACGGTGCATTCTTGCTCACGATGGGGGGCGGAGGGCGCCGGCATGCGAAAGCCATTCCGAGGTCCAATTAGCGCAAGACAACAGCTGCCCTAGAGGGGAGCTAGGCGTCGACTAGCAACCTGCCGGCGAGGGCGGCTTCGATCTCGTCCAGGTGCTCACCGCGATGGTGGGCGCGAACAGGATTCAGTGGGCTGTTGGCGTCGATCTTCGCGACGAGCTCCGGGGACAGGGACGCGACGAGCTTGTCCGTCTCCTCGGCGATGCGCAAGGCGACCTCGGCCGCCTGGCGCGGAGGTATGGCGTGGATGAGCGGGCGGGTGGAATCGTTGATCCAGTCCACGCTCTCCGGCTCGGTATCGGATGGGGTGAGGGCCCCGTCGCGCTGCAGCTTTCCTGCGAGGAACAGCGCGCGGCCATCCCAGAATGCCAGGTGCCCCAGCACGCCGGCGACGGTCCAGAATTCGTTGACCATCGAGCCAAGGTCTTGGTCGCTCAGCTTTGAAACCAGCGCCCTCAGGCGTTCGAGCTCCCGCTCATTGTCCGCTGCATAAGACGGTTCCATGCCGCCTAGCTTCGCATTATCAGGACGGAGGCGGCCGACGACGCGGAGCGGCTACAGCATTCAAAGCCAATGACGTCCAGAACGTCGGCTGACCCGGACAACCTGCAGGCATGGCGCCGGGCGCGGCGAAGGGCGTCGGGCGTTGCAACGATCATTGTGTTCGCAGGACTGCTCGTCGGCTGCGGCGCACAGGGTCCCGGAGTTGACCTCCAAATCACCGGCGGAATGAACGCTGACGTGGTTGGGGCTCAAGGGTCGTGTTCTCCAGCGCCGGCAGCCGGCCCGGCTGGGATGATCGCGTCGTTCGCCGTGGTTCCCAACGGCCTGCATTACAACCTGCGGTTCTTGACAACCGTGTCGGGGCGGGCGAATACAACGTCTCGACCGCCGGCACATTCGTGGCCTTCAACGGGGAGGGCCCTGGCTGGTCCACGCTCAACGATCATTCCGGCAAGCTGGTCGTCAATGCCGATGGCCGATCGGGGACCATTGACGTCACGCTATCGCCAGAGCCCGGCTCCCCCCGATCCCCGATTCGAATTTCGGGCAGTTGGCGCTGCCCCGCGTGAAATGGTGTGAGCACGCCGTGTAGGCGTAGCTGGCGATTCAGGCGTCCTCGTGCTCAGATCACGCAGTGTTGACCGGCGGATAGTAGATGCGACCCGTTTTGACGCGAGCAAAGGGCGTCATCGAGTGGAGGCGTGGTTGCCCCCGTCCGATGATCTCCAGGACCTCGATTCCCCTCGCGGTCAGAGCGTCGGCAATCAGTGATCGGTGGCATCGCCAAGGGACCGCCTCCGCGCACATGATCGCGAGCGCGTGCTGCTCAGCCAGGGCCATCAGGTGCTCCACCCCGGCTTCAAAAGCGTCGGTCTGCATGTAGTCGGCGTATCCTCGGAAACTCGCGTTTCGCCAGCCGGTGTTGATCGAGTCGCCTGTCGCCTTCCGCAGGCCGCCCAGCTCGGGCAAGTGGACGTATGCGATGCCCCTGAGCGGCAGCTCGGCGGCCAGGGCAGCCTTGGCGAAGTGTGGTAACCGACGCGATCCCGGCGCCGTGCGCACGTCGGCCACGAAGTCCACCTTGTTTGTCTGCAGCAGCTCGACGAATTCGTCGAAGCTGCGGGTGGAGTGGCCGATGGTGAAGAGCGTCACTCCCCAAAGCTACCGTGGTCCCGTCCAAGAGTTCAGTACACCTACTGACGACTTCGGCGGATCCGTTCGATACCTTCGGTTCGGTCGAAGAATGGAAATGGTAGATGTGCCGGTTGGTGGGGTCGCGGTGGCAGCACCGATGCCGGCGCGGAAGCGCCGACTGTCGCTACGCCGACTGCTGGCCATCAATGCTTACTGGTTTGGAGGGGGGGCGCACTGGCAGCCGATCACGATCGCGCTGCTGCCGATCGGCGCGCTCATGGTTGCCGGAACCAACGCCGACCTCGTCATAGGACGCGTCAACGCCGCCGGAAACCTGTTCGCGTTGCTGGTCCCAATCGTGGTCGGTTGGCTCAGCGACCGAACGGTCTCTCCGTGGGGACGCCGCCGTCCCTGGATCGCCGCCGGCACTGCTGTGAATGTGGTCGGACTCCTCATGCTGGGCCTGGCTCCGACAGCGGCCGCGTTGGTGGTCGCGTATCTGGTGGTGCAGATCGGATTCAACCTTGCCGGCGGCGCTTTCAACGGGGTTATCCCAGACGTTGTCCCTGCCGACCAGCGCGGTCGGGCATCGGGTCTGCTCGGCATGATGAATCAACTCGGGATCGTGGTCGGTCTGCTGCTGACCATCCTGATCCTGAGTGCCCTCGGCAACAACCGAATCGGGATGCTCGCCGGCTACGTCATGATCGCTGTGGTTCTGTCCGGCACCATGCTCATCACGCTCGCCGCCGTCAAAGAGCCACCCGTGACCCGTTCTGCGCCACGTTCGCTCCCGAACCTCCGACGTGCCGCCGCCGTCTGCATCCTGACGTCCGCTATCGCCATCGTGCTCGCGTTCACGCTCTTGCTCTTCGAAACCGGTCGCCTGTTTCTGCCTCTGCTCGCCTTGAGCATTGCTGCGGGCGCGACCGCATATTTCAGCGGACGCCGCTTAGAAGCCTTGCGTGAATTCTTCTCGGCCTTCCGCTCCAACGACTTCTTCTGGACATTCAACACGCGATTCCTGGTTCAACTGGGCATTTACACGATCCTTCCTTGGATCGGCCTCTACTTCCATGATGTGGTTCGCTCGCACGACTTCGGCACAGCCGCGGCCTACTGGAGCCTGGCTGTACTTGGGGGAGCGGTACCCACCTCAATCATCGGCGGGCATCTCAGCGACCGCCTCGGCCGCCGCAAGATCTTCGTCTACATCTCGGGCGCGGTCATGGCGCTCGTCGCATCGGTCCTGCTTTTTGGGTTGGTCGAGTCGCTGCCTCTGTTGTACGTAATGGGTGTCGTTTTCGGGCTCGGCTATGGGTGCTACTTCTCGGTCGATTGGGCCCTGGCTTGCGACGTTCTTCCGGACAGCCAGAAGACAGCCGGAAGGGACATGGCGTTATGGCACATCGCCTTCGCGCTTCCGGCGGCCCTTGGAGCCAGCCTGACTGCGAAACCGCTTCACTACCTGAATGAATCGGGTCACCTGTTCTTCGGCATGACGAGCGGCGGCAATCTGGGTTTCCGGCTCGTCTTCGCAACGGCGGCCATCTGGTTCATCCTCGGAACCGTGATGGTCGGTCGCATCCGAGGTGTGCGTTGATACCGCCGGTTCTCGCCGAAGTCCAATCCCGCTTATGACCTACAGGCAGCCCCACGATGCCAACGTGGCGGTTGAACGAGCGCTGGACCGAAGGGACGCGCGTGGCTGAAGTTTCTCTCTGGGAGGGAGAAGTCCGCGCGGGTACGCTGCCGCCGATTTGCATCAAATCCGGTCAGCCCGCAGATGGCAAGTTCACGTTTGAGTTCGTGACTCTTGAATCGCCGACGTGGACATTGGTCTCACGTTTTGTGCGGGCATCACTTCTCCCTGGCCACATCGGTCCGGTGCGGGCGGCGTTGCCCGTCACCAGGGCTTGGCTCCTGAGGTTCGCTGTCCTCTACGGACTCAGGATCCTGGGCCTGGCGGTCGCTCTTCCGTGCCTCTTGCTGTCGTGGTTCTTGCCCCAAGCACCGAGGCTGGCGCTCGCCGGCTCTGCGCTCATTGCATCCCTGATATCGATCGCTGCTCAACTCCTATTCAGTCGTGAGCGACCAACCGGAGGTGTTCATAGGACTTCCAGCGGGCAGCTGTGGATCCACCTGGGTGACGTGCACCCTAACTTCGTCGCTGCTATCGAAGCATCGCAACCAGCCGCTTCCTCCCCAACAGTCCCCGACGCGGGAGGGCTGAGTCCGGATCGGCTCTGGTACTGGGACGGATCACGCTGGCTCAGCGCCATTTCCCCTGATGGCGTGTGGAGGTGGGATGGTCTTCAGTGGGTGCCCGCAAGGCGCTCACTGGTGCCGTCTGCGCCGCCTCTTGACCGCTGGCGGCCGGCAGTGGTTCCGTCACCGGCGCCCTCGCCCGGCCTGCGCCAGTTCCTCCTCGCGATGCTCGCAATTACGAGCGTCATCACCGGCCTCCTTGCGTTGTTCGGTCTGCTCGGTGTCACGACGGGTCCCGGACCTTGGGGCCTGTTTGTGTTCTTCGTCGTCCTATTCGCGTTGCCGGTCGCCGCGACAGTAGGCGTGGCCACGCAGGCTGCCTGGGCGCGCGTGGCCGCGATCATCGCTGGAGTCGCCGTCTCCCTGACGTGCCTGGGGCTTGTGCTTGGCATCCCGATCATCATCGCTGCCACTCGCGCACCGCTCCGCGCTCAGGCTTCGCCGATTACTGGGCCTTAAGGGACTGGTCGGTCTCGCGATCGCCGACAGCCAACGTGATGGCCAACCGCAGGCGATGACGGACGACCGTGGAATCTGCGAGTTCGCGATCGAACTCGAGTGGACGTTGATGGCCCGAGAGCCTGGAGGAGCACTCCCACGAGTGGGAGAGTGCTCCTCGCGCTTCGGGGTGAACTGAGAGGGCTAGGTCAGGATCAGTTGTCGCCGTTTCCGTGGTCTCGGTCGAACCAGTACGGTCCGATGACGCTGACCCCCGTCGGTGTGGGGCTTCCGATCGTCAGCACGGCATTGAATCCATAGAAGAAACCGGTTCCGCTGGAGAACACGCAAAGTCCGTGTCCGACCGGATTGGTGGCGCTCGGGTAGTAGTAGGTGCAGTTCCCGGACGCCGTACTCCCTCTTTTATCGGTGGCCACGATCGTCACCGGGCCGGAAACCACGAGAAGGGCCCCGGTCGAGCTGCGAGTGATCGTGGTGGGGTCCGTGTGATAGTCCTTGGCGCCCAGCAGGAAGGGAAGGTTCGCCTCGGTGATCAGACAGTAGCCGCCCGGGTTCGGCGGCGCGATGGCGACGAACGGAACGCGGCAGATCTTCTGTCCCACGAACGTGCCAGACTCGGCGGCCTCGGCCGGCAAGGCGGCAAAAACGCTGAGCACAACAGCGGCGGACACCAGCGCGACGAACGGTCGAGCCAAACGAGAGATAACGAACATGGCGACCTCCTCCGGGTTATTGGCTCGCCACCATCTGGCAGAGAACCTGGAGGCACCCTGCGCGGTCATGACTGCAACGACTGTGCCGCGTACCACATGCTGGCATGTGTTGTTTGTCACACCGGGTTCGAAACTCGGTTTCCGGATTCGCGGGCCGCAGAGGCTCTACGTCAAGTGCGGGGGAACCCTCGAAGATCCGGGTGGTCGCCTGGAATTCGAGCGGATCGGCCGTCTTATTTCGCGGCTGGAGAAACCGCAACCGACGTGACCCCGAAGTCGAGCACCTGAAGTGGATCGCCGCCCGAATTGACGATCGCCGGCGTCTGCCCTGTCTGGGCCATAGCTGCGCCTTGGGCGGTCAGCTGCGTCGTCTGGTCGCCCACGGTGACCGTGGCGCTTCCCTCCAGCACGATGATCAGCTGTGGGCCCTGCGTGACGGGCGCGTCGTAGGTGGCGCCTGCGGGAACCGTGATGGCGCTCAGCGCCTCGACATATGGGCCGGGAGGCACCGGGTTCACATCAGGTGACCCATACAGAATTCGCCCGTCGGGTCGCGGCATCGGCTGACTGCGCTGAGAGGTTGGGCGAACCGCGATCAAGTAGTAGTCATTCGCGGTCGCGCCGATCAGGGGCACGGTGCCCCCGGCGATCAGCAAGACCGAAACCGCGGCGATGGTGGCGCGTCGAGGACCGCCTCGCATCCAGGTTGCGGCGCAGAGGACGATGACCAGGACGATGAGGCCGACGGCCATGACGCCGGCGCCGATTCGTCCGTCCAGATTCTGATGGGTGTGGACAGCAAGCGTCGGAATGAATGCAGCTTCGCCCGGGCCGACCGACTGCGCTGCGGCCGAACGAAACGCGATCGTATCTGTGCCGTGAAGGGTATACACGATGGAGGCCTGATGGGCGTGCGGTCCAAACTCTGCACCCGGTTGCTGACGGAACTCGAGGATGTTGATGAAGACCTTTCCGGCAGGCAGGCTCTTCACCGGACCTGTGGCCAGGGTCTGTACGGTGACACTGGAGAGCAGGCTGATCTTCGCGACGACCTGCCCGATGGCCAGCCACGCCAACGCCAACGAAAGACACCCAACCACGGCTCTGAGCAGCCAGCGCCGCATCATCGCCCCGGCAGGGGAGTTGGCGCAGCCTCGCCTCGCTGTCGGGCGCTCCACGTAGCGCCCAGGATCGCGCCGAAGAGGACCCAGGCAATCAAGGCAGCCACCGCTGCGAAGGGTCCAAGGTTATACATCATCACCGTCGCCTGGATCGGATCCGGAGGCTGAAACCCAGAAGTACCGGGAGGCACGGCCAGCGATGGACCGGCGGCGCCAAGGAGCGGCATTACGACGACGCCCGAGAGGAGCCAGAGTGCGGCGCCATAAATCACGCCCGTTCCGATACTTGCCCGCACAAGGCGCCGTCTCTCCAGAATGAAGAACACGGCGATTGCGGCGGCGAGGCCCGCGATCAAGATGATCCAGCCGAGCCAGAAATCGGGTTCGTGGCCCGCTTCCGGGATCTTGGTGAAGAGGGCCCGGTTGACCATCGCTGCCGTCCCTAGTGTTGGAAAACCGAGCGCCGGGCAGATCGATAGCCAGCCCAGCCAGGTGACCACCGCAGCTACGGCCCCGAGCGGCCTCTCCATGCCGGCGTGAGTGTGGGCGGCAATGTAGACCCTGTCAAGCCAGGTCGTCGACGGTGGCGGTGGAGGACCACTGGCGGCGGCGAAACCCTCAAAAGTCGCGTCTCAAGGCCGGCGATACCATAGGCTCGCGTCATGGCGGCGTCACAGCCCCTCGGCAGCCATCCGCCGATGGGTGCGCAGTGGTCCGCGGTTCTTCGCGGCGACCGCATCGCCGCCACTGGACCGCGTCTGCTGCGCAGACTCTTTGCGTTAGCGCCCGGCCGGCCACGTTGCAAGTTCTGTAATGCACCCTATGGCGGCCCTCTCACTCTTCCGTTTCGGCTGATGGGGTACCGGCCCTCTAGTAAGACCCCGCACGTGTGTTTGCGCTGCCTCGAGTGGGCACCAGAGGGCGGCACGATCGTGCCGATCAGCATCATGTTCGCTCAAGTTCGCGACTACCAGAAACTTCAGTCCCAGTCCGGGGGTGAGGTGCCTGCAACAGTGAGCAGGTTTTACGACATTGCGTCGCGAGTGTTGCTTCGACATGAAGGGGTCCTGGGGCAGGTCGCGGGCGACCAGCTGATGGGCCTGTTCGTGCCGGGACTGAGTGGGCGCGACTACCCAAACAAGGCGGTGGCCGCGGCCGCCGCGTTGCTCGAGGGAGTTGGTTACGGAACGCCGGCCGGCCCGTGGATCCAGATTGGAATCGGAATAGCTACCGGCGAAGAGTTCTGCGGAAACGTGGGCGGTGGCGGCTTCAAAGATTTCACCGCCGTGGGCGAGGTGACCAATGCCGCGGCCGGGCTAACGAGCCGCGCAGTCGCGGGTGAGGTCCTGGTTGACGAGGCGACCAGGGGAGCGACTCCGGGATTCTCTTTCGCCGGCGGCGACACAGTGCTGTTCAAGGGCACGAGTCAGCCTGTGGATACGCACCGGCTCGCGCTCGAACAGCCGGCCGCCAACGGTGACGAGCCGATCGCTGTGCTTGTTCGAGCCCCGGTCTTCGCAGGCCTTCCCGCCAAGCTCTCGGCTTCATTGCGGACGCGGGTTCACCGCCGCGTCTTCGCCACTGGAGCCTACCTGGCCCGCGAGGGTGAGCCCGCGACCTCGATGTTCGTCATCGAGGATGGTCTGGTCCGCGTTACGCATACATCGCGCAATGGCCGGGAGTTCCTGCTCAGGCTCCTCGGCCCCGGCGACACATTTGGCGAGATCGGAGTACTCGACGCCGCCGGCACTCGCGCCTCGAGTGCGATGGCCGTCCAACCGACGAGCTGCGTGATGGTCTCGAAGGACGACATCCTCGCGGTCTTGCGATCGACACCAGAGCTTGGGCTTCGGATGCTGGCGATGATGGTCGCGTACGTCCGGCAGCAGGATGAGGACCTGGCCGACTTCGCGTTTCTGGACGTCAACGGCCGGATCGCACGCAAGCTTCTTGACCTCGCCGGCCGGCACGGCGAACCCGTTACTGGTGGAGTGCGAATAAGGATCCGGCTGCCTCAAGGTGAATTGGCCGCGATGGTTGGCGCAAGCCGTGAGAATGTCAACCGCTCGCTTGGCCAGCTGGTCACCCTTGGCGCCCTATCGATGGAAGGAGGGCACATCACAATCCTCGACTCGAATCGTCTGAAGTCGATGTGCTGAATTCATCGCACGCCAAGTAGATGCTGGAGCAATTTGTGAGCGTGGGAATCCGAAGCTACAGGTCTTGGCGCCGGAAGATCCATCCTGCCAATGCCACCAGCGCGATCGCGAGCACCAACGCTGTGGCGATAGGCCACGTTGCGGTCACGTCTTTGCCGGCGGCCAAGGATGCGGGCTGCGTGGTGAGCCCGGCGGGCGAGTAGTCGTCCAGCGGCCTCCAGATCGCAGCGATGGCGAGCACGATGTAGGCGCCGAGTCCTGCCCCTGCCGCTCCTGCCGAAGATCTGATGAGCGACGACAACAAGGTCATGACACAGACAAAGAGAACGCCGAGCGCCAGGAACGCTACGGTGGCGTTCCAAAGGGCCCCTCCTGGCGCCGTGCCGAAAATCAGCCATGTCAGGCCCCAGGTGAGCAGCGCTCCTACCATCACGACGACCGCCAAGAAAAGGGAATGAACCGCGGCCTTGACGGTGATGAATGCGTTTCTCGACAGGGGTTTAGTCAGCACGAGGGCGACGGTCCCGCTCCGGACCTCGCCTGAGACGAGGCCTCCATAGACGATGATCACGGCGATCAAGAGAATCTGCGAGAGGTTCTTGATCCACTGGATGTAGGAATCGGAGTACGTCGGAGTCGGAACCTTGAGCCCGCTGAGACTGTTCCCAACCAGCGCACCCACGATCTCGGGCGTAAAGCGGGCAAGCAGCGGGCCGCTGATCGCGAAGAAGAGCACGATGCCGGGCAGCACCCAGATCCGCCACGTGCGCAGGATCTCGTACACCTCCTTGCGCGCGAACTCGACACCCGTCATCGCCGATTTCCGCCCACGAGCTCAACGAAGACTTCCTCGAGCTGAACCTCGCCTGCTTCGAGTCGCGAAAGACCGAGACCTCGTGCCGCTACCAGCACCGGGATCTCCCGCTGGGCGATGCTCATGTCGGAAACCGTGACCTCGATGGCGCCGTTTGGTGCTCGCACCATCGCGGCTGCCCACGGCTGAGCGGCAATCTCGGCCGCGAGCGCGTCGGCACCATCAGTTACCTCGAGCACGAGCTTGTGGCTCGCGTAGCGAGACTTGAGGTCCCGCATCGGGGCCTGGACGACCAGGCGACCGCGATCGATGATGGCCACTGTGTCGCACACGCGGTCGACGTCGGCGAGGATGTGCGTTGAGAAGAACACAGTGGATCGTCCTCGGAGAGACGCCAGCATCTCGAGCACTTCCTTGCGCCCGATGGGGTCGAGCGCGCTGGTCGGCTCATCGAGGACCAGGAGTCTAGGTGCGTTGATCAGGGCCTGGGCAATCCCCAGCCGCTGCTTCATACCGCGCGAATAACCACCGATCTTGGTCTTCACATCGACCAGTCCAGCAAGGTCGAGGAGCATATCCAGCCGGCTCTCAAGCTGTGGTTTGGCGGTGCCGAAGAGACTCCCGGCGAACCGGAGAAACTCACCGCCCGTCATCCAGTCGTAGAAGCCTGGCACGTCAGGCAGGAAGCCCATCCCCGTCCCGACGGTGTCGCCCGCCCGAACCCGGGAACCGAGAACCTTGACAACGCCAGTGGTTGGATGCGCGAGACCGGTAAGGAGGCGAACGGTCGTGGTCTTGCCGGCGCCATTGGGTCCGAGGAATCCGAAGATGGAGCCCTCGTCGACGACCAGGTCAAGTCCATCAAGGGCCCGCACCTGACCGTAAGTCTTGGTCAGGCCAACAGTCTCAATGGCCGCCGTCACGATCGATCGGTAGGGTCACGGGTGTCGTACAAGGAGTCAACGATGCGGTCGACTTGCTTTCGCGGGCGTTCCGCTTCGCCGGAAGCTTCGGTTGCGGGCGCCGGCTTGCGGCCGATCGCCAGGTACAGGATGGGCCCCAACAGATTGACCAGCAGGATGATCGCGACCCAGATCCACTTGTTCCCCATGACCACCTGAGGAGTGGGGCGTCGGTAGAGGTCGACCAGGGCGACTAGATCGAGACCGATCTCGATCAGGGCAAGAGCCGCCAGAGCAATCAGCACCGGAGTCGGGATCGTCGAAAGGCTCGCAGCCAATTCCATTGCTCCAAGCCTAGCCCGGGGTTGACGGCGAGGAGTTGCCAGGGTTCGGGACTGTGAGGCCCCGGATTCATTCCACTGGCGACCAGTTGTCTGGTGGACAGCCAACATCGCAATTGACAGCGGACATCAGCGGATGGCTGCGGAACGCGGTGGCTCCAAGCCTGAGCCAGAGCACAGGTCGAGCGGCTGCGCCGCGCGGCGCTAAACTAATGTGCTGATCGAACGTGCGTTCGGGTGGGATTGGACTGCGCGTCAGCGGCGGGGCCCGGGCAGCGGTTATGCGTCGGTGCCAAGGCGCTTGCGAAGCCTGCGGCCTCGAGTGGCCCTGGCTGCTGTACCTCTTTCGCGTCGACGAGACTTCTCCAGCTCGGGCAGCGAACCTGCGTGCACTTTGCGGTCCCTGCTCCGCTGGCGAATTCGCTGACTGCGCTCCGCTCCTGACTCGACCCTCGCTGCGCGAGCGCGTTCGTGAGGCGAACAATCGCCGGGCCGGCACCACCACGCTCACTCCGGCCCGGCGCCGCCGGCTCATCGCCATGCGCGGCGGGTGCTGCGAGATCTGCGGCGTCTCAGGCTTCGAGCGCCAGCTCGACGTCCAC
>DASWBA010000200.1:0-24038 GCA_036390825.1 Candidatus Dormiibacterota bacterium | reverse complement strand
CGATTCGCCGTTATCGTCTCGACGACGCCTTCGAGCAACTCCCCCTTGAAGCCCTTCCCCGCGTAGATCTCCCGGATCTCCTGACGCTCCACGCCGGGAACAGCGTCGATCTCTTTCGCCTCGCGCGCCCGTTCCGCCGTGTAGTAATCCCGCTCGGAAACGGTTGAGGTGTAGCCGACCGCTCCCATTGAAATCGACTCCGTGATTGCGGCGGCAAAGCCGGTTACCAGCAGGACCGAGGTCGAACCACCAGCAGCTATCACACCGAGGATGATCCCGAGGATATTGACCAGGCCGTCCTGGCCACCAAGGATGACGTCCCGCAGCCAGTTGGTCCGGCGATGTTGCTCCGGAGGCCTGGAGGGTGACATCGCAACGGCCGTCTCGGCGGTAGCCCGTACGGCCCGACCCAATCGCGTTGTTGCCTCACGGCGGTCCACGTCATCCTTCATCGTTACCTCCCCGTTGGTGATTCACGGTGGGGTGAAGCCATACCTATATCTATATGGATCGAAGCGGCGCATCCCCAGAGGGCCCAGGAATGAGCCTAGTCAACAGCGCCCTGCAGTAGGGCAACGATATCCGCTGGGCGAGCGCAGGAAGAGGGACCTGGGTCTCTCTTCGCAGAGGACCATGGTCATGCTTCGGCAAGCCCTGGCTCGACCCTGGCTTACTGATGCAAGAAGAACACAGGCGAATGGGCGGCACAGACATCGGCGAACCAGGCCCGTATGTCCACGTATCCGCGGCCACCCTGAGCGTTTGACTCTTCTGTGGCGCAGTCCCGGCGACCGAACCAGCCGGACTTTCGGCGAGATCAACCAGGTGGCGATAGAAATGGAAACGTCCCTCGCCCTGCGCGGCGAGGGACGTTCCGCGTCGAAGTTGCGCGTGATTACACGGCGGGGATCGTCTTCGGCTTCGATGTCGCGAATGGCACCGCGACCTTCTGCCGCTGACGGACCCAGAGAACGATCTCGAGAGCAAAGGCACCGAGGACCGCGAGGGCCGCGACTCCCAGGCCGATCGCCGCGTAGAGAGCGTAGGTTCCGATCGTCCACCAGCCGTAGGCGTTCAGCAGGAGCCCGCGAAGCGTCTCGCCCTTGAAGAGCGTCGCGACCTGGCCGGCGATCTTCGTGTCATTGGGGTTAGCCTGAGCCTTCGCGCTCATCTGCGCGTAGGTCTGCCCACCGGCGACTTCGCTCAGATGGACGCCGATGAAGCTGTTCGCATAGGCCTTCGCCTGCTCGCCGGTCGTCAGCTGCTGGCCGCCGTACTGATTCATCGCAGCCTGGTCGCTGGAGTTCGGAAGGGCCGTGATCGCCGCGCTGTTAGCCGCCGGGAAGTAGATCTGCTGCGCCGTCAACTCGGTCGTGATCTGATCGTGAATGAAGGAATTCCCCCAGAACAGGAATCCTGCGCAAAAGACCAGGATGCCAATGAGGCCGGCCTGGAGGACCAACACTCGCCACCGCAATCCGTTCGTCATCTCAGTTACCTCCATCGAAAATTTGCTTCCTGGTCGTGCGCTCCAGGTGTCTTGAGCTCATCTTGGCGGACTAACTCGTTTTGCTTTAGTACCGATGGTCCTGACTTGGTTGTGACCCGATCTTGGCTTGGCGGGACTATTGTCCTGCGATCGAGTCGTTACAGGCGGGCGAGCCCGATCGCCGTTGGTGTCGCCAGGGCTGCTGGGACGCAACGGCGCCACTGGGACCGCCTGTCAGCCTGGGCCCGCATGCTGAGCTCGAACATTACCCAGGCATAGGCCGCCGGGTCGTACCCGTCGAAGGCAAGAGGCTCAAAGCCCAATGCCCGAAGGGTAGAGGGGTTCTGGTCCGCACAAATCACCACAGACTCGGGCTGGAGGCTTATCAGCGAGCTGATGACCCGATGGCCAGCGTCAGCCGCTGCACGTGAATCGTCCGAAAGAGCGACGCAGCGGTCGGCTTCCTCGAGGGCCGTAAAGAGGTCATCCCGGGCGACCCCACGACGCTCGAGCTGCTCCGCCATGCGAAACACGCGCTCCTGCGTCTCGACCGAGTGTGACACGTGGCGCAGGCCTCTCGCCCACAGGTCAGCCGGAGCATTGTCCTGGCGGTACTGGCGCACCCACCCGTTCCGCTGATCGTTGAGGACTTCCGCCATCGGGGTCCGAACTGCAACAGCCATCGCCATCAGCATGCGCGACCAGGGCTCGCCAACCTAGGGACGCTGGTCCCCATGCGAAGGGGACTAACGGCGGAGCGCATCGAACGGCCTTTCGCAGGCCGCTTGAGAACTTCAAGCAGGGTCACAGGTCCCCGGAACCACAGGGACCTATGGCCCTGTAGCACGTCTAGGGGAACCGCCATCGTCACCCTATGAGCACAGCACAACCGATGGTCAGTCGCGCGACCGTGCTCCTGGTCGAACCGGACCGGGAAGACCGCGAGCGCTTCGGTGGCTGGCTCGAATCGGCGGGCATCGATCCCATCAACTGCCCCGGGCCCCACGCTCCGGACTTCACCTGCCTTGCAACCTCAAACGCGGCCTGCCCCCTGGTCAACCTGGCCGACGTCGCGGTGCTCGACGTGCGCCGGCTGCCTCGGACCTCCACGGCGGGGCTTCCCGGGTGGCGCTTACTCCGCTACTACCTGGATCACGGCAAGCCGGTGGTCGTGATCGCGGATCGCTACCGGAAACCGACCTTTCGGCCCGAGCAGGTCTTCGTGCTCCGCCCGAACCCTGGCCGGGAGTCGCTGCTGCTAGCGGTTCGCGCGCTTCTCCGGGAAGCGGCGACCTGGTAGCTGCGGCGCGCTAACCGGCGCTAACAGGGCGGTATACCGGCTGCCACATGGCGCGACGGATTTCGCCCTCGAGATCGGTTGGCCTGACGCCGGCCAGACCCTCGTCGATCGCAGCTTTTGCCACCCCGCGCGCCACCGCGACCGAGAGCGTGCGCAGGTTCTCCACTGCGGGCAAGATGGGCGCGCCGGCTACCGCAGGGTCGGTGAGCGCGGCGACCGCCGCCGCCGCCGCGGCGAGCATTCCGTCACTCACCATCCGGGCGCGGGTCACGATCGTCCCCAGACCCAGCCCGGGGAAGACCAGCGCGTTATTGGCCTGGGCGATGGCGTACGTTTTCCCCGCATAGGTCACGGAATCAAAGGGACTGCCGGTCGCAATCACGGCGCGGCCCTCCGTCCAGCTGAGCAGATCGCCAGGCACGGCCTCGCTCTGTGCGGTCGGGTTCGTCAGCGGGAAGATGATCGGCCTCTCGACGTGCGCGGCCATCTCCCTGACGATCGCTTCCGTAAATGCTCCGCCGGCAGTCGAGGTCCCGATCAACATCGTCGGCTTGACCCGGCGCACGACTTCGGCCAGGCCATAGCCACCGCTCCCGTCTTTGCTCCAGCCAGTTGTCTCCTCGGCTGGTCGCGCATACGGCAGCTGAAAGTCGCGCAATGACGATGCCATGTCGGCGGTGCAGAGCCCGTGCCGGCCGACGCACCAGAACCGCCGCATGGCCTCCGCAACGGGTAGTCCGTCGCGCACCATGGCGTCGCGCAGCTGGTCGGCGATCCCGATCCCGGCGGTGCCGGCGCCGAACATGACGACCCGCTGGTCCGCAAGGCGCTGTCCTACTAGGCGCATCGCGCCGAGCGAGGCCGCCAGCACGACAGCCCCGGTCCCCTGCATGTCGTCGTTGAAGGTGCGATGGCCATCGCGGTAGCGCAGAAGGATCCGGCGGGCGTTCTCGGCGCCGAAGTCCTCCCAGTGCAGGAGTGCATCGGGAAAGAGCCGGCTCGCGGTTGAAACGTAGAGATCGATGAAGGTGTCATACGCCGCGCCGCGCACCCGCGGATGCCGGTTGCCAAGGTATTGTGGGTCGTCGAGCAGTTCGCGGCGATCCGTGCCGACGTCGAGGATGACGGGAATCACCCGCGTCGGGTCGATCCCGCTGGCCGCGGTGTAAACGTCGAGCTTGCCGATGGCGATGTCGATCCCGCCAACACCCCAGTCGCCGATACCGAGGATGCGTTCCCCGTCGGTCGCCACGATCAAATCGACGTCTTCTGGCTTAAGTCCGGAGTTACGGAATGACTCTTCCAGCAACTCGGGGTGGTCGATCGACAGGAAGAGCCCGCGTGGCCGGCGGTACTGGTGACTATAGCGCTCGATCGCCAGCGCCACGGTCGGCGTGTACACGATCGGCAGCATCTCAGGCAGATGATCGGTCAGCAGCCGGTAGAAGAGCACCTCGTTTCGGTCATGGAGCGCTGTCAGATAGACGTTCTTCGCCAGGTCGTCCGGTTGTCGGCGATACTGGCTGTAGGCGCGTTCCTCTTGCTGCTCGAGCGTCTTGACCTGCGGCGGTAGCAACCCGTTCAGTCCAAGCTGCGCTCGCTCCTCGAGACTGAAGGCGGTGCCTTTGTTGAGCAACGGCTCTCGCAGCAAAGACTGGCCCCGCAGCTTGGTGGTCACCGGGTTCATCTCCACGGGATGACCGTCCCTAATTACCGGGACCTTGGGCCCTGCCGTGTCCGATGTCGAAGATGACCATGGTCGCATGGATCTCGCCGTCGACAAGCAGGATCGGGGGATCGCCCGGCGAGCGCTCAATCAGGCCGATGCGCTGCTCGACGATCTCGAGGTGCTGCAACTCCGCGGCGTCGCCGAGGTGCCGTCCTGGTGTGGCGACAGGGCAACGGCGCTGCGCCGGGCATCGATCGTGGCCGGCATTCGGAACCCGCGCCTCGAGAGCGAGTCTGGCGTGATCAAGCTGATGGATGACGTTTATACGCTGGAGGAGCGCCTGATGCGTCGCCTACGCCTTCGGTTGCATCAGCGACCAGTCGCCTTCGTCTCGGCGTAGTAGCCGCGCCAGATCAAGCGATAGATCGGCACCAGCCGTGGGATATCGCGCAGGCCCGGGATGAAGGGAACCAGCATCAGCAGCGTCGTCAGCAGCACCATCATCAGCACCACCAGCAGGTCGGTGTACGAGACCTGGTTGAACGGTGGAAGCTGGTACCAGAGGGTGTAGAGCCAGAGCCAGGTCTGGCCCGGGTAGAGGCCGGTCTCATTCATCATGCCCCACTGGTCACCGGTGAGGTGCTGCGCGTCCGCGAGCGCCGACACGTATCCGCCGTCGTTCATGAAGAGGAGCGGCTTTGAATAGTCCGTCTGATAGAAGTGGTTGCTCGACAGCAACAGCCCGTCCAGCGCACCGGTCTGCGCCAGCTGAAGGAGATGACCCATCATGTTGGGCACCGGGCCGTAATCGCCATCCGCGACCGTGACCTTGCCGTCTGTCACCTTGGCATCCTTCAACGCGGTGGCATAGGCATCGTGCCATTTGCCCTGCTGGTCGGCCGACGCCGCCTGCCAGGTGCTGATGTCACTGGCCAGCTGCGCGTCGTTGCTTGCGGCCTCCTTCAGCGGGTTGATCACGAAATCGTTGGGCGGGTCGACATTGCCGTGCACGCCGCCCCAGGTTTGCGGGGAGATCGGTCCAATCGACTGCACCGCGTCCGTTCCGTTGTTATAGGGCGGGCCGTAGATTGCCGTCGCGCCCTGCCCGGCGAGCTCGTCGTTGGCGGTCGTGACGAGGTCGACCGCGTCCGCCTTGGCCCAGCTCTGGATCGTCACGGACGGGACGTCGGGCGATGACAGGAAGACGGAGAGACCGAGAATGAGAACGAGCGACACGACCATCGCGATGGCCAGCTCTTTGAGCAGGTCGTAGCGGACCGTCCGAATGCCTTGCTCGGCCGTCTGGCCGGCTCGCTGGCTGATCATTTGCGCAGATCCCACCTGACCGCGGGCTCCGGCTCGTGTCCGATCGGCGGCACCACGCCCCGCATCCGGACCTGCACGATGTGCAGGAAGACCAGGGCGATGATCGCGATCGGAAACAGCATCACGTGCAAGCCGTACATCTGGCCGAAGTTCAGAACGTTGAAGAATCCACCGATACCGGTGCCGTTGATCGCGTCCTTGGCGTTCATCGCGATCCACTGGGCCGCGAAGTTCTGTTGCGCAAGGTAGCCGGTAAAGGCGGCGACGATGCTGATAGCGAAGGTGACGACGCCGATCATCCAGGTCGGCGCTCGACCCTCACGCCAGCTGGCCATGAAGTACTGGCCCCAGAGGTGCAGCACCATGAAGACGAAGAACACCTGGACGCTCCAGAAGTGCAGGCTGTTGAAGAAACGGCCGACACTCGATAGGTGCCACCACTGGGGGCCGAACGCCACCAGGACGATACCGCTCAGCACCACCCACGCCAGGGCCGCGATGGTGACCACCCCGAAGACATAGACCCAGGAGCCGACGTAGAAGGGCTGCCGGTCGGGAAGGAGATTCTCCCAGGGGAGACGCCGTTCGAGCTGGCGCCGGGTCGCGGCGGTCCAGCTACCGGTCGACTCGTCGCCCACCCGGGGCTTCATGCTTGGTTCCCTTTCCCTCCCCCGCCTGCGGGGGACGGCGGCGTGGGTGCCGTATTCGTGGCTGACCCGTGCCCTGGAAACGGCAAAATTAGTGCGAGCGCAAAAAGGACCACCATGAGTCCAATCAGGAGAAGGTTCGGCCAGGAGATCAGGACGAAGCCCCAGTGGAGGTAGCCGGCGGGTTGATCCATGTCACCCGAAACGCTAGTCCTCCGCATACGAAATAGCAACAGGCCAGACGTCCCGAACTGCGAGGGACCTGGGGCCCGAGCCGCGCTGGGCCAGTCGGCCCCGAGAACGCGGGTCACCCTGCACTGGTTGTTGGACCGCGCACGCCGTACCCTCGGGTCGTCCAACCAACATCGCATGGAGGTGTTCAACATGCTGCGAAGCATTTGGGACGAGCTCGAGGATATGAACCGGAGGATCGACGAGACGTTCGGCGTGTATCCCGCCCTGCCCGTTCGGCGTTTCCTGCTGCCGACCTGGCCACTCGCCTCGGAGAAGCCGTTCACGCCGACCACGGACGTCTTCGCCAAGGACGGTGACCTCGTGATCCATCTGGACCTCCCCGGGATCGACCCGGTGAAGGACGTCAAGATCACGATCGAGGATGGTGAGCTGGTCGTGACCGGCGAGCGCAAGAAGGAGGAGGCGTACCGGGAGGCCGACTACTACCGCGTCGAGCGGCTGTACGGGACCTTCGAGCGGCACTTCCCAATTCCCAAGACCATCGACGCGAAAGCCGTCACAGCGACCTACACCGAGGGCGTCCTGGAGATCGTGCTCAAGGGTGCGGTGCTCGTCGCCGAGGCGAAGAAGGAGGAGGCCAAGGCCATCCCGGTCGAGGTCAAGAAGCCCGAACTGGCGGCGAAGGCGTAGCCATGTCGGGACCAGCGGCCCCTCCGACGGGGGCCGCTGGGCCCTATTCGGGTGGTGGGGCTCGACGGTACCGTCGCCGCATGGTCGCTGTCGTTCCGACCAGCGTCGTGCCGCAACCCGGGGTGGCGACCGCGCCGGCTCCGCGGCCCGACCTGCGTCGGCTCAGCCAATCGACGAGCCTCGGCTCGTACGTCTTGCGCTGGCAACTGGCTGAGCCCGCTGTTCCGAGGGACGCCGCGGTAGGCTAAGTCCGCGGTGACTGCGACCAGCGACCTGCAGCGCGCCGGCGCCGAGCAGGCCGATGCGACGCTCCACCGGCTGAACTCGAGCGAGACCGGTCTGACGACGCCGGAGGCTCGTCGCCGGCTGCAGGAAATCGGGCCGAACGCGATCACCCAGCACGGGGTCCGGGTGCTGGCCGTCTTCCTTCGCCAGCTCGGCAACCCACTGCTCATCCTGCTGGGCGTCGCCACGGCAACCGCCTTCGCCTTCGGCGAGCGTTCGGACGCCCTGATCATCCTGGTGATCGTCTCCCTCAGCGTCGGGCTCGGGTTCATCAACGAATACCGGTCGGAACGCGCCGTGGCGGAGCTCCACAACCGCATCCGGCACATGGGCCTGGTCACCCGTGACGGCAAGCTGGCGAGTATCGACGTGACCGAGATCGTCCCGGGCGACGTGGTCACGCTCAACGTCGGCGATATCGTGCCGGCCGATATGCGGCTGCTCCAGGTTCAGACGCTGGAGTGTGACGAAGCCGTCCTGACCGGTGAATCGATGACTCGCGCCAAGACGGCGGCCGCGACGCCGGCGAGCGACGCCCCGCTCAAGCTGCCGTCGTGTGCATACATGGGTACCGTCGTGCGCGCTGGGACTGGCCGCGGCGTGGTGGTCGCCACCGGCGTGCGCACCGTCTTCGGCCAGGTGGCGCAGGCGTTGGGCCGGCGTCCGCCCGAAACCGGCTTCCAGCGTGGCCTGCGCGACTTCTCCGTGCTGCTCCTGTGGGTGACCTTCGCGCTCACCGGGTCGATTTTCGTGCTCAACACGCTGCTCGGCCGGCCGCTGCTGGAGGCTGCCCTCTTCTCGCTGGCGGTCGCGGTTGGTCTCACACCCCAACTGCTGCCCGCGATTGTCACCATCAGCCTGTCGGTCGGCGCCCGCCGCCTGGCGCGGCGCTCCGTGGTCGTCAAGCGCCTGGTGAGCATCGAAGACCTCGGCAACATCCAGGTGCTGTTCACCGATAAGACGGGGACGCTCACGCAGGGCCGCATCACCTTCCAGGCCGCGCTCGACCCCACCGGCAATCCGATGCCGGAGGTTTTCAGCCTGGGCCTGCTCTGCAACAGCGCGGCGCGCGAGGGCGACACGGTGGTTGGGGGCAACCCGCTGGACCGAGCCCTGTGGGAGGCAGCCGGGCAGGCGCCGACGGGTTTTCGGCGGATCGCGGAGGCACCCTTCGACTACGACCGCCAGCTGATGTCGGTACTGGTCGAGGGACCAGACGGCAAACGCCGCATCATCAGTAAGGGCGCTCCCGAAGCCATCCTGGCGCGCTGCCTCGAGGTCCCGGCATCAGCCGCCCTCCAGCTCGACAGGCTGTTCGAGGCGGGCGCCCGGGTGGTGGCGGTCGCCAGCCGCGGCGCGCCCGGCGCGGCCGCGATCACATCCGCTGACGAGACCGGGTTGTCGCTCGAGGGCTTCCTCGTCTTCGAGGACCCGCTCAAGAACGACGCCCGCGAGTCGCTGGGCCGCCTCGCGACCCTGGGCATCGCGGTCAAGATCGTCACCGGCGACAACCCGAGGGTGGCCGTCAAGGTCTGCAGTGAGCTCGGCCTCAGGGTTACAGGCACTCTGACCGGCTCACAACTCGACCAGATGGATGATCGCACCCTGGACACCGCGCTGCCGACGACCACCATCTTCGCGCGGGTCACGCCGGAACAGAAGTCACGCATCATCCGGCTCCAGCGCGCCCAGCACACCGACGTCGCCTTCCTCGGCGACGGGGTCAACGACGCGGTCGCGCTTCACGACGCCGACGTCGGCATCTCCGTCGACTCGGCGACGGATGTGGCGAAAGATGCGGCCGATATCGTGCTGCTCGATAAGGACCTCGGCATCCTCGCGGATGGGGTCGTCGAAGGGCGACGGATCTTCTCGAACACCATCAAGTACGTCCTGATGGGCACCTCATCGAACTTCGGCAACATGTTCAGCGCCGCGGGCGCCTCACTCTTCCTGCCTTTCCTACCGATGACCCCGACCCAGATCCTTCTGAACAATCTGCTCTACGACATTAGCGAGATGACCATCCCGACCGACCGCGTGGATCCCGAGCTGCTCGAGCGGCCCGCCCAATGGGACATGGGTTTCATCCGCCGTTTCATGCTTGCCTTCGGGCCGATCAGCTCGCTCTTCGACTTTCTGACGTTCGGCGTCATGCTCTGGGTCTTTCACGCCACGCCTAGCCTGTTTCAGACGGGCTGGTTCGTCGAATCCCTGGCGACGCAAACGCTCGTCATCTTCGTGATCCGCACGCGGCGCGTCCCGTTCTTTAGCAGCCCGCCCGGCCGCGCCCTGGCCGTCACCAGCCTGGCGTGCGTGATCGTGGGCGCGATCATCCCCTTCTCTCCGGCCGCGGCACTCTTCGGCTTTCGTCCTCTGCCGCTCGGGTTCTTCGCCATCCTGGCCGCCATGGTCGTGACCTACCTGGTGCTGGTAGAGCTTGGCAAAGGCATCTTCTTCGCCCGCTGGCGCCGAGCCGGTTCGGCCGGGGCGCCATCCGACCGGCGAGTGCGTCGGATCTCGAGGGTTCGCACTCGCTGGAGCACGCCGCAGTAGCGCCGTTCAGGGCGGGTGGCACGCGGGCCGCGGGACCATCGGCCCTCCCCCACTCCACGCTCCCCAGCCATGCTCAACCTAAGGGAGATGATCGCGATGCCGCGAACAGCGCCGAAAAAGGACTGCCTGGTCCTCCTCGTCGAACCCGATCCGCTCGAGCGCGAAGAGTACGGGTCGTGGCTGGAGGCGGCCGGGTACGGCGTGATCAATTGCCCCGGCCCGCCGGGTGCCGGGATGGTCTGCCTGGGGCAGCGCGGATGCGCGTGCGGTCTAGTTGAGATCTCAGATCTACTGGTGCTCGACGTTCGCCTGGTTCGCGATGCGGTCCGCGAGCGAACCCCTGGCCGCCACCTGCTCCACTATTACGTCTCGTCAGGAAAGCCGGTGATGCTCCTCGGCGATCCCGAGCAGCTCGGCAAGCGCTATCGGGACGATCAGGTCATCATCATGCAGCGGAAGGACACCGTCAGCCGTAAGACGTTCATGGCGACGATCAGTCGCCTGGAGGCAATGGCATGAGACTCGAGGATGCCGAGGCAATTCGCCAAACACACTGGGTGGAGGGCTACCGGCTCGCCCATCGCGGCGCCGACCGCTGGGCGGACGGCCCGAGTGGGGTCCACCACAGCGTCGTGACGCAGGATCGTGTCTTCCGCATGGCCGAGACGCTGCGCGAGCGCCCGGACTGGCGGAATGCCAAGCTGTTCTTCCCCGTGCTCAAAGCCGTCGACGATGCCGCCAGCTGGGAGACTGATTCCAACGGCGCTCCGACGCCGACGTCCGCCGCGGCCGCCGGGTTGGTCGGCTACAAGGTCCTCTTTGGCAAGCAGCCACCGGTCGACGGCCACGATTGGCCGGAGGGATTCGAGCTCACTGACGCCGCGGAGTCCGAGCTTGCCACCTTTGGCCTGCGCTATCAGGGTTTCGACCCGATCGTCTTTGACGGCACTGACCCGGCAGCCTACGTCTGGGCGCTGTTCGAGGTGGCCGAGCGCCAGGCGGCCTGCGATGAGGCATATCCGCCGCGCGGGCTGGCCGTCGTTCCGACACCGGTCCGCCCCAGGACGCCATCGCCCATCCCGCTCCAGCGTGCAGCCGAGCCGGCCGGCGCGGCGAGGTAGCGCCATGTGGGTGCGCGAGGCCAGGACGGTGCCATCGGGCGCTGACACCCTGGTCGAGGCGCTGGGCCGCCTAAGCCCCGACACGCTCGCCTCTCTTGCCGAGGCAGCGTCCCATGATGGCTGCCACCTCAGCGCCTCGCTGGCGACTCCCGTCAGGCGCGACGAGGTCACCACGTTCCATCTCCGGTGGTGGCACGACCGCGAACGTTCCCTGACCCCCGCGCTCGACGGCGAGCTCGCGCTGCGGCCGGTGGGGCCGGATTCGACCGAGCTGGCGATCACGGCCCGCTATCGGTGCCGCGAGCGCTTGCGCGAGCTGGCCGACACCGTGTTCCTGCGCCGCTTGGGCGAAGCCGTCGTGGCGACCTTCCTCGATTCGCTGGTTCAGATAGTTTCCGGAACCATGACGATCGCGCCGGCCGGGCATTCCAGAGCGCAGATCCCACAGCCCTTGCAGTAGTCGTAATCGAAGGCGAAGCGCTTCCCCGGTCCCAATTTGATGACGGCGTTGTCCGGGCAGACCCCATAGCAGTTGTCGCACTCGAAGCAATTGCCGCAGGACAGGCAGCGCCGCGCTTCGAAGAGGGCCGTCGATTCGTCGAGGCCCTTGACCACCTCATCGAAGGTGGACTGGCGACGAACCAGGTCGAGCTGTGGCTGGACGGTCTTGGGCGCATCCGCGTAGTACCAGGTGTTGAGCATTTGGAACTCGGCAACCGGATGCTTGGCGACGACTGCGACCTCGGCACCGCGCAGCCAGGCATCGATGTACCTCGCCGCCCGCCTCCCGTGGCCGACCCCGATGGTGACGGTTCGCTCCGTCGGGACCATGTCGCCCCCGGCAAAGATCCCCGGGCGGCCGGTCATCATGTTGGCTCCGACCTTGACGACGCCATCCTCGATGGCGACGTCGGGAATTCCCCGCAGCAGGGAGAGGTCGGCTTCCTGCCCCAGCGCCAGGACGAGCGCGTCCGCCTGCAGCTCCTCGACCTGTCCGGTCGGCTGCGGAAAGCCGGTCGCATCGAGCGCCATCTTCTCGATGAGCAGCTTGCCCTGGTCTGCGGCGGTGATGGTTGACAGCCAGCGCATCTGGATACCTTCTTCCAGGGCCTCCTCGACCTCGATGTCGTGCGCCGGCATGCGATCGCGGGTGCGGCGATAGACGACGATCGCCTCGCTGGCACCGAGACGCTTGGCGGTCCGCGCCGCATCCATGGCGGTGTTGCCGCCGCCGTAGACGACGACGCGCCGACCCAGCCGCGGTCGCTCCTCCCCCTCCATGCCGCGCAGCAGGGAGACGGCGTCGAGGATCCGGGCGGAATCACCGGCCGGGATGTAGGCGCGCTTTCCAATCTGGGCGCCAACCGCGAGGAAGACGGCGTCGAAGGCACCCTCCTGCTTTTCCGCTTCGAGATCCGTGACCGTGTGGTTGAGGTCCAGGTGGACGCCCAGGTCCAGGATGCGCTGGATCTCGGCGTCGAGCACCGCGCGCGGCAGTCGATAGGTCGGGATGCCGAAGCGCATCATGCCGCCCGGCTTCGAGCCGGCGTCCACCATGGTGACGTCGTGACCACGGCGCCGGAGGTGGTAGGCGGCGGACAAGCCCGATGGCCCAGCCCCCACGATCAGCACGCGCTTCCCGCTCGCCGTCGACGGCGCCTCGATTCGCCATCCGCGTTCGATCGCGAGGTCGCCGAGGAAGCGCTCCACCGAGTTGATTCCGACCGCCGAGTCGAGGTGCGCCCGGTTACATGCCGTTTCGCAGGGGTGATAGCACACGCGGCCCATCACGGCGGGGAACGGATTGTCCTGCATCAACTGCCGCCACGCCTGCTCGTAGGAACCGTCCTCCGCCTGATATAGCCACTGCTGGATGTTCTCCCCGGCGGGACAGGCCTGGTTGCAGGGGGGAAGGCGGTCGACATAGACGGGGCGCTCGACGCGCCAGGAGCCGGTCTTGTTGGCCAGGCTGGATCCGACGTCGAGGGTGATGGCGAATGGTTTTTGCATCAGGCGGCTCCTTCGCTTGGCGTTTGGAGCAGGCGGAACTTGTGGATATTGCGGTCCGCGATTGCCTGGATCCTCGCGATCACGTCCGATCTGGGGACGGCCCCGAAGAGATGCGCGTAGCGGCGCTGCGGCTGGAGATACTGCTCGACCGGGACCCGCGAGCGGATGGGCGACACGCCGACGATCTCGCCGTGCTCCGCCTCGAAAACCGGGAAGAGCCCACTTTCTTTCGCTAACCGTGCGAGCCGGATCGTTTCGCTGGCAGCGCTGCCCCAGCCCAATGGACAGGGGACCAGGATGTGGATGTAGCGGGCTCCGTGGAAGGTCATGGCGCGCTCCACCTTCGCTTCCAGGTCGCGCAAGTCCGCGACCGTGGCGGTGGCGACGTAGGGGATCTCGTGCGCCATCGCGATCAGCGGCATGTTCTTCCCCTGGCCGAAGACGTTGCCCGGCTCGGACCCCACCGCGTCGGTCGTGGCGGTGCGGGCGGCCGGCGGTGTGGCGCCCGACCGTTGCACGCCGGTGTTCATGTAGGCCTCGTTGTCATAGCAGACGAAGAGCACGTCGTCATTGCGCTCGAACATGCCACTGAGGCAGCCGAGCCCGATGTCGACGGTGCCTCCGTCGCCGCCCTGTGCCACGACCCGGATATCGGTGCGGCCCTTCACCTTGAGCGCCGCCGCCACGCCCGTGGCCACCGCCGCGCTGTTGCCAAACAGCGAATGCATCCAGGGGACCTGCCAGGAACTCTCGGGCGAGAGGGTGGAGAAGACTTCCAGGCAACCCGTGGCGTTTACCGCGATCATCTGGTTGTTGGTAGCGCGCATCGCGGCATCGAGCGCGTAGCGGGCGCCGAGCGCCTCGCCGCATCCCTGGCAGGCGCGGTGTCCGGAGGTGAGCGAGTTGGTTCGATGGGTATCTGATTGGACCGAGCGGTCGTCGGCCGTCAGGAGACGATTGCCAACCGCGAAGCTACCCGTCTGGTAGAACTTGATCGGCTGCCGGATCATCGGGGTGTCCCCTGCGCGTCGACGCGTTCGAGCTGCTGGCCCACTACCTGGGTATTAAGGTCGAGGAAGGTGAGCGGCGGAAGCACGCCACGGTCCGCGTTCTCGAGGAGCCGCCGCAACGACGCCTTGAGAATCGGCCGGCCACCCAACCCTGCGATCACAGTCAATGTCTGCACGGGAAGTCCTTGCAGCGCGAGCTCGACGTCGGCCCCGAGCATCCCGCCGCTGCCCGCCGCCAGCGCCTTCTCGAGCACGATCACGCGGCGGGCTCCTCGCAGCGCGGCGCGTAACGCATCGGCAGGGAACGGACGGTACGTCGTGATCCCGACCACGCCGATCGGCAGCCCCTGCACGCGCAGCTCGTCGACGGCGTCTCGAATCGTGCCGAGCACGGAACCCATGGCGACGACGACCGTTTCGTCCGCGCCGTTCACGTCGGCGTTGAGCAATCCGCCGGCGCGGCGCCCAAATCTACTCGCGAACTCGACAGCGACCCCTGGAATCCGCTCCAGCGCCTCTCGGTGGAGCGCGTAGGCGAGATAGCGAACCTCGGTGAAGGCCTCGGGTCCCACCATGGCGCCGATCGAGACGGGCGCACTCGGATCGAGGACCTGCCGCGGCGTAAAGACCGGAAGGAACGCGTCGACCTCAGCCTGGCTTGGGACATCGATTGGCTCCACGGCGTGCGTCAGGATGAAGCCGTCCATGCACACCATGACCGGAAGCGAGAGCGCCTCGGCGAGGCGGAATGCCTGGATGTGCAGGTCAACCGCCTCCTGGTTGGTTTCGGCGAACAACTGGATCCATCCGGCATCGCGGAGCGCCATGGCATCGCTGTGGTCGTTCCAGATGTTGATCGGCGCACCGATCGCCCGGTTGGCCAACGTCATCACAATCGGCAGACCGAGGCCGGCGGCGTTGTAGACCGCCTCGGCCATGTAGAGCAGGCCCTGGCTGGAGGTCGCTGTATAACTGCGAGCGCCCGCCGCCGACGACCCGATCGCCACCGACATTGCGGCGAATTCCGACTCGACGTTGATGAATTCACAGGGACGCAGCACTCCCGACTTGACCATCACGCTGAGCGCCTCGACGATGTGCGTCTGTGGCGAGATGGGATAGGCGCAGATCACTTCCGGGCGGCACAGCGCGATCGCCTCGGCGACGGCTCGCGAACCCTCGACTTGCTTACGCATGGGCGAGTATCTCCACCTCGTGCTCGACGAACGTTCGAGCCGCCTCGGCCGCCGCCACGTTGCCCTGCGCGACCGATCCCGAAAACCGCTCGCGGACGGCCGAGATGACGGAACCGACCGAGACTACGCCGCTCATCGCGGCGAAGCCGGCCAGCAGGACCGCGTTCGGCATCGGCCGGCCGACGTGCTTGAGGGCCAGTTCGGTGGCCGGCAGCGTCAGCAGCCGCTCGGGGCGAAAGCCGCGTACGAAGTCGGTCAGTCCTAGCTCGTCAAAGCTGCGTGATGAGTTGATCAGGATGTACGCCTCGGGGTGTAGACCGTTGAACAGGTCGACGGAATGCAAGAGCGTCGGGTCCTGGATGATCAAGGCATCCGGCTCGATGATCGGCTCGCGGGTTCGGATCTCCCGGTCGCTGATCCGACAGAAGGCCACCACCGGTGCCCCGGTGCGCTCGGAGCCGAAGCTTGGAAACGCCTGGGCGTAGCGGCCTTCGATGAATGCTGCAACCGACAGCATCTCAGCAGCGGTCACGACGCCCTGGCCACCGCGACCATGGATACGCACCTGCACGACCATGCTGGTTTCGAGCCTAGGTCGAAACCGACGGCGAAGGGTGGGCCAAAGGTCCCCAATGCCGCGGGGCCCCCTGCCCCTGCAATGCCGGCGCACGACCCCGTAGGCTTGGCCCGTGAACGCCACCATCCGGTACCTGGGGCGTCGGTCGGGTCTTCCCCATACCCTCGAGGTCGAACCGGAATCTGAGGGCGATACGCTCGTCATTCGGGTCCATGACCCAGCCTCCAGCCGCTGGTGGCGCAACTTCTGGACGCCCTGGCCGATGACCCTGGTCGATCGAGGCCGGATGTTCCACTGCTCGGGCGAAGTGGTCGCGGAGGAGACCGGTGCGGGAGAATGGGCGGTTCTGGTCAGGATCTGCCCGAAGGGCTGAATCCTGGCGTCCAGCTCGCCCCGGCTGTCGCGAGAGCCAGACGGCGATGACGCGGATGCGCGTCAACGGCGGCAAGATCGTCGAACAATGGGTCGGCGGCGCGACCGCTCCCTCTTAGCTGTAGATGAAGTCCCAGATGGCGACAAAGCCGTAGCCCCTGGCGCGCAAGCCATCGATGACGCCCGCCAGGGCGTCGGCATCCAGCGTCGTCCCATCGGGCGCCGCCCCGACATGCATCAGTACGATCTCGCCGGGGCGGGCCGCATCGAGCGCGCGGCGGGTGACACTCTGGACCGTCTGGCCACCTGAGGCGCCGCCCACGGCGCTGGTGCCTTGCCACCCGAGCGTGTCCACCGTCCAGCGAATGCTGCCGTAGCCCAGCCCGTTCGCGTCCGCGATCGTCCGGGCGCTCGACTCGCCGTAGGGGAAGCGGAAGAGCGGCCACGGCTGGCGTCCGGTGGCGTGCAGGATCAGCTGCTCGGTTCGAACGATCTCGTCGCGCACGGCCGCATCGGACAGCTGGTTCATGTGCGGGTGGTCGTAGGTGTGGTTGCCGACCGAATGCATCTCGACGGCGCTGATCGCCTCCACGTCGCCGGGATATCGCTCGACGAACTGGCCGGTGAGAAAGAAGGTGCCGGGGACGTGCTCGTCAGCGAGCGTCTTGAGGATCCTCGCGAGGCCCTGGTTTCCGGAGCCGGCATCGAAGGTCAGGGCCACGACCTTGCTCGTGGTCGGCAACGTATACCATTCCACACCACGCAGGGAGGTGGGTAGCGTCCGGCTGGGCGCCGGCGTCGGGGTTGGCCTGGCGGTCGTCGTTGGCGTCGGCGTGGGGGACTTCGTCGCGGTCGGCGTCGGCCGGGGGGAGGCGCTTGGCGATCCTGTCGGTGTCGCTGACGGGGCGGCGGTGGGAGAAGGCGATGGTGCCGGTGTCGGCGATGGCGCGAGCGTCAGCGATGGGCTCGCGGAGGGGGCCGGGCTGGGGCGCAGGGCTTGCGGCCGGCCGCCAATGACGACCCCCAGACTGACCACCGCGACGAGGGCGAGGCCGGCGATCGCCAGTCGCACCCACAGCGTGCCCGAGGCCAGCCACTGTCGCATTCGTCCGACACCTCCGTACGCCACCCTACGGCGAGCCACAGTTCGTGTCAGGTGCCGAAGCGCCCGAGAAATGCGGGACTGGCTTCACTGGTACCGGCCGGCGGGGGCCATAACCTGAGGACGCTGAGGAAATGGTCATGCGCACACTGGCCGCGGCGACGCTGTTCGTCCTGCTCGCCTCGTGCGGCAGCTCCGCGGCGGTGCCCGGGCCGACGCCAACCCCCAGCGGAAACGCGTCTCCCTCACCAACTGTAAGCACAACGCCCAGTACCACTTCATCGCCCTCTCCGACCGTGACCGCCGCCCCCTTGCCGTCCCCGACCCCGCCACCGCAGGTGCGGGCCGGCGCCGATGCCTACGTGAGCGTGAGCGTCGCAACCGGCTGGCGCAATCCCGGTGTGGTGCGGGCGGTCGACGCGCCGGCGCTTCAAAACCCGGCCGGCATCCGGCAATGGCTGGCCGCCATGAGTGACCGGCAGAAGGCCGACCTCATCGACCGCGCCGACACCCAGGTCCTCGTCGGTGAGCGCGTCGGCGTGTTGGCGGTGGCCGGAGGTTGGGCGCAGGTCGTCGTCTATGCTCAGTCAACCCCACTGGACCGCCGCGGTTATCCGGCCTGGATTCCGGTCGTCCAGCTCACCGCCCTGCCCCCTCCACCGGCCGCCAACGTTGCGACCGTCACTGCGCCCACCGCCTGGTTGCGTGACGCGAGCGGCGCCCCCGTGCTCGAGGCCAGCTTCGGCACGCGCCTGCCCGTTGTGCGCACGGGGACCGCAACCATCAGGGTCGGACTGCCGGGCGGCCGCGAACTCTCGGTCGACCGAGCGCTGGTCAGCGTCACCACGTCGACGGCGCCGGCGCTCCCGTCGACCGCGCAGGCCATCCTCGCGACGGCCCGCGGCTTTCTCGGACTGCCCTACCTGTGGGCCGGTACCTCGGGCCTCGGCTACGACTGCTCCGGCCTGGTCTACACCGTCTACCGCGCGCACGGCATCCTGCTCCCACGGGACGCCGACGCGCAGGCGCTCGTCGGCCGGGCGGTCGCTCGTGCGGCGCTCCAGCCGGGTGACCTCGTGTTCTTCACCAGCAACGGCTACGTCCACCACGTCGGCATCTATGCGGGCAACGGCACGCTGATCGACTCGCCGCACACCGGAGCGACGGTGGAGCTGGTTCCGCTGGCCACCTATACCGATTACGCGAGCGCCCGTCGGGTCACTGGCTGAGGGACGCGCCCTGCCCAGTGGATCCAAGGGCCCGAAAGGAACGGGACTTTCGGCCTACACCGCTGGCGAAAGCCTCCCCACACTGTCGGGCATGAACATGATGACGCTGAGCACCGCTGTGACCTCGCGGCCAAATGTCGACCCTCGCACCGAGAAACCCATTGAGGTCCTCTACATCCAAGATGATGCGAACACGGCCGAACTCTGGCGCCTCCGGCTCGAGCTGGATGGCTATCGCGTGCGGATCGTGAGTGGAGCCGCCGCCGATTGGACGGTGTCGGCCGGGGGCGTTCCGGACCTGGTCCTGATCGACCTACTGTCCCCGGACGGGTCGGGCGCCCGCGCGCTGACGCGCTTGCGTACCGATCGCCGAATGCGCACCGTGCCGGTTGTCCTGCTGTCCGGATTCGGCAGGGGCGCGTTGCGCGACGCCGGTGTGCCGATTGGCCCCTTCGACCACGTGATCAGCGGGCCGGCAGTCCCGCAACCCGTGGGCCGTTCGGCCCTACTCGACTCCTAGGAGGAGGCGTACCGTGAGACTCGACTCCGGAAACCTCTGCGAAAGAGTCAAACGGCTTGAAAGACTGAAAACCTGAGAAGACCGAAAAGGTAGTCGACGGGAAACCGCTCTGGACAAGCCGCAAGACCCCTAAACACTGGTTCCCGGAGTTTTCATATGGCGGTAAGCAAACTGAGAACGAACACAATGGGAATCGCGGCGAAAATCCGGAACGCGGTCGTCAGCCGGTTGAGGTCTCGCTCGGGATAATCAATCGCGAAGGTAACCGTACGTCGCCTTCGTCTTGACCCCTCCTCACGCGTTCAGCGCACTGATCCGTTCGAACAGTCTAGGCGTCAATACGCCGGCGTTAGCGACGCCTCGATGGCGCGGGCCAGCCGGTCGACGAAGTCCTTGATCGTCGCTTCCGCGACCCTGGACAGCAACGCCTTGTCGATGGTCCGTCCGACCAGGCCGAGTGGGGGCTGATACCGCCCACTGAGCGCGACCTGCGTCAGCTCGTTCCCCAGCGATGCGAACTCCAGCTCTGCGTCGAGAACCGGGAAAAGGCCACTGGGCCCGGTCGCGCGCCAGGCAATCGGGATCCAGGTCTTCCCGGCATTGGCGACCGGCGCGCCAACGTCGATCTCAACGTGCTTGGAAACGCGGTAACCGTCCGCCCCAAACCCAACCTCCGCCAGCAAGTGCTGGCCCCGATCGTCGGCGAAACTGGCAAGACTGGGGATCAAGCTCGCAGGCGCGGTCAGGAGCGCCTTCTCGAGGGCGGCGCGCGGGTACGGCAACTCGACGTAGTACCTGATAAAGATGTCCCCAGAGTACGGGCGGTGCCGCGTGGGCCACAGGGCCCATGGTCCCCTTTGATCGAGGACCCCGGCATGGCGTCGGCCGGGCGTTTTGCGAAGATAGGCTGTCGTGAGCACCATGCCGCTTCGCGTCGTGGTCGTCGATGACCACGAAGTCGTCCGCAACGGGATCAAGTCGCTCCTCGAGGAGACGCCGGGCGTAAGCGTCGTCGGCGAAGCGGGCACGGTCAAGGACGCCATCGCCCGGGTGACCTGGGCGCGGCCCGACGTGGTGATCATGGACATCCGCCTGCCAGACGGCAGCGGGATCGAGGCCACCCGGGAGATCCGCGCGCTGCTGCCCAACACCCACGTCCTGATGCTGACCACCTTCGCCGATGACGAGGCGCTCTTCGCCTCCATCATGGCCGGGGCGGCCGGCTACGTTCTCAAGCAGATCAACGGGGCGGACCTCGTCCGGGCGGTCCAGACGGTGGGCAGCGGTCAGAGCTTGCTCGACCCAGCGGTGACCAAGGGTGTGCTCGATCGGCTGCGAAAGGGCAAGCATCTGCTGAAGGACGAACGGCTGGCGCGGCTTTCGGCGCAGGAAGAGCGGATCCTCGAGATGATCGCCGATGGCAAGACGAACAAGGAGATCGGTGACAAGCTCCACCTGGCCGAAAAGACGGTGAAGAACTACGTGACCAGCATTCTTTCCAAGCTGGAGGTCGCCCGCCGAGCCGAGGCCGCGGCCTACCTGGCCCGGCATACGACGACCCCCGGCACCTGATCATCAGGCGCGACGTCAGTCCTCAACGCCGCAGGACCATCGGCAGGATCGGTGAGGCCGCTGCGCGCTTAGGCTGGAGCCAGCGGACCGGGACGACCGATCCAAGGAGGACTGATATGGACCGCGAGCAGCGCTCACGACGGATCGTCATCGGACTCGACGGATCGCCGGGATCAACTCACGCCTTGTTATGGGCGATTGACATCGCCAAGCGCCTCGATGCTGAAATCGTGGGGGTCTACGTCGACAGCCTTCCCACCTATCTCCCTGCCCCGATGGGCATCCTGCCACCGGCGGAAACGCCCGAGCAGCGGGCCGACCTCGAGGAAGCACTCGCCACCGAATGGTGCCTCCCCCTTCGCAAGTCCGGCGTTCGTTTCCGCGCTTTTGTGGAGGAAAGCACACCGACGGCGACCGGGCTGATCGGCGTCGCCCTGCGCGAAGGCGCCGACATGATCGTGGTCGGCTCTCGCGGCCATAACACGGTGACCGAGCTCTTGCTTGGAAGCGTCAGCCACCAGGTCGCACACCACAGCCCGATCCCGGTCGTGATCGTTCCGCCGGCAGTCAGAGTCAAGGCGGCCGCGGAGCCTCAACCGGATAAGATCCGGCAACCAGTGATGTCGCCCGTCTTCTAGGGAGTTCAAGCCGCGCGGCGGTGTTCGGGTACGCCAGCCAGCGAGCTGTCTGGCAGGCGTTCGCTATCGCCCGCCTGCAGCGCCCGTAACGCGTTCAGGATCACCGCGATGTCGATGCCCTCCTGCAGGAGCGCGCCGGGAGCGGGCGGCAGCAAGCCGATGGCGGCAACCGCCATGGCGACGATCGAGAGACCCATGCCGGCGACCACGCTCTGCACCGCGATCCGCCGGCTGCGACGCGCAATCCTGATCGCCAGCGCCAGTCGATCCAGGCGATCCACCAACAGCACGACATCCGCCGCCTCCGACGACGCGGTCGCTCCCCGCGCTCCCATGGCGACCCCCACGTCGGCCGCCGCCAGGGCCGGGGCATCGTTGATGCCGTCGCCCACCATCGCGGTCGTCCCCTCCGCTCGGGCGGCCCGGACCGCCTCGATCTTGTCAGCAGGGGACTGTTCGGCCAGCACGGCGTCGAGCGGGAGGGCGGCGCCAATTCGGGCCGCCACGCTGGCGTGATCGCCGCTGAGCATCGTGACGCGTCGCACTCCGGTGGCCCGGAGCGCCTGGATTGTGGCCGCCGCGTCCGGCCGGATTGGATCGGTCAGCCACACCATTCCCGCCAGCTCGCCATCAATGGCCACAAAGACCGTCGACGCCCCGTCGCCCGCGACGCGTTGCTCGGCGGCACGCGCCTCTTCGGATATCGAGGAGCCGGATGTGACCCAGTTGCGACGTCCAACGGCGACCAGCCGGCCTTCGACCCGGCCGCGAACCCCGTGGCCGGCCTCCTCATCGACCTGCTGCGGCGCGACCAGTTCGAGATGCCGGGCACGCGCGCCGGACACGATCGCCCCGGCCAGCACATGCGAAGACGCCTGCTCGATCGACGCCGCGAGGCGAAGGATGGTATCGGTATCCACCGCGCCGAAGGCCTGCGTTCCACCAAGGGTGGGGACGCCGGTCGTGACCGTCCCCGTCTTGTCGACGAAGACGAGTTTCACCCGGCCCAGCGTCTCCAGCGCGCCACCGCCCTTGACGATGATGCCGGCCGCCGCCGCCCGTGACATGCCCGAGACGATGGCAACCGGCGCGGCCAGGATGAGCGGGCAGGGTGTCGCCACCACGAGGACGGCGAGCGCACGGATCGGATCGCCGGAGAGGAACCAGGCCAGAAATGCCACGACCAGGGTGAGTGGTAGAAAGACCACCGCATACTGGTCGGCAAGGCGAACGAACGGCGCCTTCGACGACTCGGCTTCGCGCACCAGCCGCACGATGCCGGCGTAGGTGCTCTGGGCGGCCGGGGCCGTCGCCCGCAGGTCGATGGCCGCGCCGGCATTGACGCTACCGCTGAGCAGCTGCTCACCAGGCTCGTGCTGCACCAGCGCCGCCTCACCGGTGAGCGCCGACTCATCGATCAGCCCGGGCGTGCGCAACAGCTCCCCGTCGACCGGAAGCACTTCACCGGCCGCAATCAACAGCCGGTCGTCGGGCGCGATCGCGTCCACCGGCACCGTCTCGACGGCCACGCCCACGTAGCGGTGGGCCGTTCGGGGCACCCGCGCTAACAGGGCGGTCAGCTCGGCGCGGGCACGCGCCCCGCCGTAGGCTTCGAGCGCCTGGCCGGTGGCGAACATCAGCGAGATCAGCGCCCCCGCCAGGTACTGGTGGTAGGCCAGCGCGCCGCTGAGGGCGAGCAAGGCGATGACGTCGACGCCAAGGGAGCCGCGGCGCAATCGCTGCAGCAGCGAGATGCCCACCGGTGGCACGGTGATCGCGGTGGTAACGGCCCAGACCAGGTCCGCGGCGGAGCGCCAGCCCAGCAGCCAGGCGACCCCCCCGGCCACCAGGCCGACTAAGGCCAGGGCAACCATGGCGGCGCCCGAGTCCATCGCCCGCCGGAGCGTCATATGCTCGAACCGGCGCCCGCCAGGCTTTTCGCCCGCTCGCGCAGCGATTCGCACATCCACTCGCAAACTCGGGGAAGGTTGACGTCGTTGACGCGGTAATACACCGTAGTCCCCGCGCGCCGCCGCGCCACCAGCCCGGCGCCGGCGAGGCGGTTGAGATGCGCCGACGCGTTGAACCGCGAGGTATCGACCGCGCGCGCGATATTGCCAACCGACAGTTCTGGGCACGCCATCAGCGCGTTCATGATGCGCAGCCGCGTCGGATCGCCCAGCAACGCGAAGCGATAGGCCGCCTGCTCGACGAGATCCTGGCTCATCGTCATGCCACGACCATACCTGCGTAACTGGATAAGCACATAGAGCACAAAGGCCCTGTCGGACCGGGACTGCCGCCTCTGATGCGCCATGCGTCGCCGCCCGACACTGGTGGCGCTAGGAGGTAGCCAAATGGACGACAAAGAACAATCTCTCTCGCTGGTCCTCTTCTCGGGGACCGATGACAAGCTGTCGGCGGCCGCGGTGCTGGCCGTTGGGGCCGCCGCGATGGGCCGCACGGTGAACGTGTTTCTACAGTACTACGCCCTTGACGCCTTCCGCGCCGACCGGATCGGCGCCGACCACGCG
>DASWBA010000199.1:0-34043 GCA_036390825.1 Candidatus Dormiibacterota bacterium | reverse complement strand
AAAAAGCCTTCGTCCACCGGGACGAGAGGCCTTCTCTCGTGGTACCACCCGATTTTGCCGTTCTCTCGCAAGAACGGCCTCTCTGAGTCCGGGGCCCGCTGCCTGAAGACTCCAGCCCGATCACGGGGGCCATCCGGCTCGGCCTACTTTCCCTTTCTATCCCTTCCCCTCTGGGAGAGGGCACGGTGGGGGTTCGGCCTGCGGCTCCGAGGCCTTTTTCGGCGGTGCCCTGGACTCTCCTTCTCAGCTCCCGGAGACTCTCTGTAATCCCAGCGTCCGCGTACTCTCCCTCATCGACGCCTTCACGTATGTACTTGTTGGGCGGAACGATACGCGCCATCGGGGTCCGCTGTCAAGCCGGCGTAGCCTTCGTCATGCCACGGCCTGCTGTCTGCCCACCTGCTGCACGTAATCGATCACATGATCAGCGACCGGAATGCCAGTCGCGTCCATGAAGCCGTGGAACTCGGGCGTGTAGTTGAGCTCGTTGACCATCAAGCCGTCCTCGTGCTCCAGCAAGTCGACGGAGAGAAACCCACCGCCTACCGCCGCGGCCGCCTTCTGGCAGAGCTGGTCGATCTCTGGTGTGACCTCACAGATGGATGCCCGGCCGTTACGCGCCGTGTTCGTGATCCAGTGGTCGGAACTGCGGTAGATGGCGCCGATTGTCTGCTCCCCGACTACGATCGCCCGGATGTCGCGTTGGGGTTTGTTGACGTACTCCTGGATGTAGAAAATGCCGTGCTGGTAGGAGCCGAGCGTCTCCTTGTGCTCGAGCACGGCTTCGGCGGCATCCCGATCGTTGATCTTTGCGAGCAGCCGCCCCCAGGAGCCGACCATCGGCTTGAGCACGACCGGATACCCCATCGATTCGATGGCCTCGAGGGCGGACTCTCTGGTAAAGGTGACGACCGTCTTCGGTACGGGCAGACCGGCGCGGGCGAGTGCGGCCGTGGTCAGGATCTTGTCGCCGCAGATGCGGGCAACCTTCGCCCGGTTGACGGTCGGTACGTGGGCGGCGTTCAGCAGGGTGAGCGCGTACAGCGACCGGCCGTGGTGGATAGAGCGGTCCAGGACCACGCCGGGATGGGGAAAGGGGCTGCCGATGGCGAACTTGATCCGATCTTCGTCCAGGCGTTCGAAGGGGATGGCGCGACGGCGGAGTCCCTCGAACAGGGCCTTCTCTTCGACGCGGACGCGGGAGCAAAGGATGCCGACCATGAGTGGTTGCGTAATCATACAGGTTTCCGTATACTTATGCGACTAAACAGGGGCAGGAGGCTTCCGCATGCTGGCATTCAAGAGCAAGGTACTGGAGAAGATCGAGGCCACGCCGGTCAAGACGGCGAAGAAGGTAGCACTGGCCTACTCGGGCGGGCTGGACTCATCGCTGTGCGCCGTCCTGGCGAAAGAAAAGTACAAGGTCGAGGATCTGCTCCCCATCACGGTCGATGTCGGGCAGGGCCAGGACGAGATGGACGCGGCGATCCAGAAAGCCAAGGTCCTCGGCATCACGCCGATCGTGGTGGACGTCAAGGACGAATTCGCCAACAACTGGCTGGCGAAGGCGATCCAGGCCAACTCCAACTACGAGGGCTATCCCGTGTCGACGTCGATGACACGCCAGCTGATCGCTTCCAAGATCGCAGCGCTCGCGCTCCAACTTGGTTGCGACGCGATCATGGAAGGCTCGAGTGGTAAGGGCAACGACCAGTACCGCATGCACAACGTCTTCAAGCTCTTCGCGCCGCAACTCGATGTCCTCGTGCCGGTCCGGGACTTCGACCTCACGCGGAGCGATGAGGAGGAACTGTCGAAGGAGCTCGGCATTCCGATCACCGAGGTGATGCAAGGTGGCGACGACAAGACGCTCTGGTGCCGCAGCTTGGCCTCCGGCGCGATCGGGCTGAACCAGCCGATTCCGGACAATGCCTGGCTGTGGTTGAAGCCGCCGTCACAGCCGAGCTCGACCCCGACGCAGGTTTCGGTGACCTTCGACCACGGTGTGCCGGTGGCCCTCGACGGCAAGGAGTTGTCCCTGCCGGAGATCGTGGCGGAGCTGAACGTGATCGCCGGCAGCCATGGCATCGGAAAGATCGACATCTTCGAAGACGGCATCATGGGACTCAAGTCGCGGGAGCTGTACGAGGCGCCCGCCGCCGCTGTCCTGCTGAAGCTGCACCACGACCTCGAGCAGTTCACCCTGACTAAGGAGGAGCTGGACTTCAAGGCCGGAGTCGACCAGAAGTGGGCCTACCTCGTCTATCACGGTGCCTGGTTCAGCCCGCTGAAGCAAGCCCTGGACGCCTTCATCGAGACCACCCAGGAACAGGTCTCCGGGACGGTCACAGCCAACCTGTTCCACGGCACGATCGACATTGAGTCGCGCCAGAGCAAACACTCACTCTTCTTCCCGGAGATCCGGGGCCTGCAGAGCCGCAGCTTCAACCAGCAGCTGTGCGGGCCGGCCGCACAGATCGGCGGATTGCCGTGGGAGGTGCTGGCCAAGCGGATGTCCAAGGTCGCCAACTGAGCGATCAACCCTGGGGCGGGCGATTTGTCGAAGAGCCGGACCCACTGATCGACCGCTTTACGCGTTCGCTGGCGGTTGACCGCCGGCTGTTCCGCGAGGACATCGCCGGCAGTCGCGCCTACGCCAAAGCGCTGGTCGGGGCCGGGGTGCTCACGGCGGGCGAGCAGCAGCGCATCGACCAGGCCCTCCAGGAAATCGAATTAGAAATGACCCCTCCCCCGCTCGCGGCGGAGGGTAGGGTGGGGGCCGCAGAAGACATCCACATGGCCGTCGAGGCCCGCCTGAGGGAGAAGCTTGGACCGTTGGGCGGCAAATTGCACACCGGCCGCAGCCGGAACGACCAGGTCGCCGTCGACCTCCGGCTCTACGTCAAGACGGCTGGTTTACAGCTGCTCGATGCGGTCGCCGGCCTGGAAAAGGCATTGATCACTCGTGCCGAGGAACATCTCGCCACGGTGATGCCGGGGTATACGCACACACAGCGCGCCCAGCCGGTGCTCCTGGCCCATCATCTGCTGGCCTACGTCGAGATGCTGCGTCGCGACCGGGGTCGGATTCAGGACGCCCTCGGCCGGGCTGATGTCTCCCCCCTTGGCGCAGGGGCGCTGGCCGGGAGTGGCTTTCCCATCGATCGGACGGCGCTCGCGCACGACCTGGGCTTTGCCGCGGCCGCCGCCAATTCGCTCGATGCCGTGGCCGACCGCGACTTCGTGATCGAGCTACTGGCGGCCTGCAGCATCGCCATGATCCACCTGTCGCGGCTCTGCGGTGAGATCGTAATCTGGACGAGCGTCGAGTTCTCGTTCGCCGCGCTTCCGGATGCATTGGCGAGCGGCAGCTCGATGATGCCCAACAAGAAGAACCCCTGTGCCGCCGAACTGGTGCGCGCGAAGAGCGGTCGCGTCGCCGGTGACCTGGTGAACCTGTTGATGGTGCTGAAAGGCTTACCGCTGGCTTATAACCGCGACCTCCAGGAAGACAAGGAAGCGCTCTTCGACGGCGTCGATACGACCATCGCTTGTTTGCAAGTCGCGGCGCGCTTGGTGCTTGGCCTGCAGTTCGATCGCGACATCATGCGAACCGCGGCGCTTTCCGGCTACACCCTGGCGACCGAAGCCGCGGACTATCTCTCGCGTAAAGGGATGCCGTTCCGCGATGCCCACCGCGTGGTCGGCCAGATCGTGGCCAAGGGGATCGCCAGCCACCGGGGACTCGAGGAGTTGTCCCTCGAAGAGCTGCAGCAGTTCTCTCCACTCTTCGGCGCCGACGTCTTCAGCTCCCTGACGCTGGAGGGTGCGTTGAAATCGCGCGACGTCCTCGGCGGGACGGCGCCGGCGCGAGTCAAGGAGGCGCTTTCCAATGTCAAAGCGTAAGCGGCAGGAAGCCATCCTCTCGTTGATCGCCAAGCACCAGATCGCAACCCAGGAGGAGCTGGTCGCACGCCTCAGCCGGGTTGGCATTCACACCACGCAGGCAACCGTCTCCCGCGATATTGCCGAGCTCGGCCTGGTGCGGGTCGGCGGACCCGACAGCCACTACGTGAAACCGAACGATGGGCTGGGGGTGGCCTCGCCGGCAGGTCGTGAAGATCGGTTGCAGCGATTGCTGCGCGACCTGCCGCTGACCGTCCGGCGAGGCCAGGGTATCGCCATCCTGACCACCACGCCAGGCTCGGCGAATTCGCTCGCCTCGGCGATCGACGCGGTCGCCTGGCCGGAGCTGATCGGCACGATTGCCGGCGACGACACCATCTTCGCGGCGTTGGCGCTTCATCCGCGCGCCTACGAAGGATTTGCCCAGCGAATCGCCCAACTCGGCGCCTATGTGCAACCGGAGGACTGATGGCAGAAAAAATCGTGCTCGCCTACTCCGGCGGCCTCGACACCACGGTCGCCGTGAAGTGGCTTGTTGAAGAACGCGGCTTCGAGGTAGTTGCGCTGACGATCGACCTGGGCAGTCAGCCCGATCTGGCAGCGATCCGCCAGCGGGCGCTGGCCGCCGGGGCGACACGCGCCTACGTGCTGGACGCCCGGCGCCCGTTCATCGAACGCTTCTGCTGGCCGGCGCTGCGGGCGGGGGCGCTCTACCAGGGCCAATATCCGCTCGCGACCGCCCTCGGCCGTCCGCTGATCGCCCAACTGCTGGTCGAGGTCGCGGCGCGCGAGGGCGCCACCTGGATCGCCCACGGCTCGACCGGTAAGGGCAACGACCAGGTGCGCTTTGACGTCGCGGTCGGCGCGCTGGCGCCACAGCTCAAGGTGCTGGCGCCGCTACGGGACGGCATGTCGATGACGCGCGAGGCGGAGATCGCCTACGCCCGCGCTCACCAATTGCCGATTGATGTCAAGCCCGAGTCGCCGTACAGTGTGGATGAGAACCTTTGGGGGCGATCCATCGAAGCCGGGGTTCTGGAAGATGCTCTCCTCATACCCCCCGAGGACGCATTCCGATGGACCTCGTCGGTGGACAACGCCCCCGCCCGCCCCCTCCTCCTCGAGCTTGACTTCGAAAAGGGCCTGCCGATTGCGCTTACTGGGGAATCATTTCCCTCCCCCTCCGGGGGAGGGCAGGGTGGGAGCGCCGACCTGGTCGCCGAGCTGAACCGGCTGGGCGGCCTTCATGGGGTCGGCCGGATCGACATGATCGAGGACCGGTTCGTCGGGATCAAGTCACGCGAGGTCTACGAGGCCCCGGCGGCGGTCATCCTGCACGCGTTGCACCGGGCCCTCGAGGAGCTGGTCCTCGATGGGGAGGCGGCGCGCTTCAAGACCTCGGTTGCCCAGGAATACGCGCGACTCGTGTACCAGGGCAAATGGTTCACGAGTCACCGACGAGACCTCGACGCCTATGTCTTGAGCACCCAGCACGCCGTCACCGGTCGCGTTCGCGTCAAGCTGCACAAAGGAACGGCCCAGGTGGTCGGCCGGACGTCGCCCTTTTCGCTCTACCGGCCCAAACTCGCCACCTATTCAGCCGGCGATCAGTTCGACCATCAGGCGGCGGTCGGCTTCATCAAGCTGGTCGGCCTGCCGGTGCGGACCCAGGCCGAGGTGCAAGGGATTGCTGAGTCGGAGCCCCTACTTCAGGACGATCGCCATGTTGTTGAAGTCGGCCCAAGAGGCCTCGAACGCAGCCTTGCTGAACCAGTACTGCGAGCCGCTGTGCCAGGGATCGTTGACGCGGACCTGCGTCGGTGACACGCCGCTGAGCGTGACGACGTGCTCGATCAGTGAGTAGCGAATCTTGATCTTCTCGTCGAACGTCGTCCAGTAGCCCACGTAGGGATGACCCCAGCCGGTTTCGGTCCAGGCCATGACCGGATGGCCGGCCGCGAGCTCGGCGTAAATCCTGGACGCCGTCCAGCCGTTGGCCGCGCCTTCACCGCCCTCGGCGTTCGGAACCCCATGGGCCTGCACCAATGCCAGTAAGGGCGGGTAATAGATGCCGTAGCCGGTTGGAATCAGGTCGGCGCCGTCAATGTTGCCGACGAAATTCTTGTACGGGTTTCCCCATTGCAGGACAGCTTTATGCCCGCTGACCGTCCCCATCACCGGCGAGCGCGTATCCGGTGGCGGTTGCATCGCGATCAGCTGGTTCTGGGTGTAGTAATGGCCGAGCGCGGCGAGCGCCATCTGGAGCGCCGCGGTCTCGCAGTCCAGGTTGCGCAGCTGCTTGTACACCGGAACGCTGAAGGTCACGATCCCGCTGGCGGTAGCCACTGGCGTCGCCGCGGGTGTTGGCGTGGGACTCGGGGTGGGCGGCGGATTCTCGATCACGAACAATGGGGACGACGTCGGGCGCACCGGTGCGATGCTATACCGCGGCGAGGCAAATACCGCGATGGTGCCGGCGACCAGCAACAGAATGGTGAGCGCGAACAGGACGGCCGTTCTCATGGTTCTTTCAGGATCGTGTTATGTCGCGATCGTCGGGCGACACAGGGACATAATCCCGCGCTCCGGTCTGCGGATTGTACCTGACCTTCATCAACTGACCCGTCGTCGGATCGACGAAGCGCTCGGCGGTTTCTTGCCAGGGACCGACGGGACTCACCGACGGTCGGTACCGGCCTCGTTCGAAGAGCAGTGCCGCGATCACGACGGCCCCATTCACGAACAGGTACACGACCAGCCCCGTGATGATGCCCGCGAGTGCGAGCAAAATGGCGCCGATGACCGCTAGCACGCCGTACGCCAGGATCGCCTTGCGGAGCATCGGAGTCAGGTCTTGATCGGTTCCACCAGGGCCGCGGTGCCGTAGGCGACGATCTCGGACATGGTGTTGCCGATCTCGGAGGAGTCGTACTGCATCCGGATGACGGCGTTGGCCCCCATCGCGGTGGCATTCGCCACCATGCGATCGACGGCATGACGTCGGGCATCCTCCAGGAGTTCGGTGTACTCGGTGATCTCGCCACCGCCGAGGGAACGAAGCCCGGCCATGATATTGCCGCCGAGCCCGCGGCTGCGGACCACCAGGCCGAATACCTGGCCTTTCATCTCTACGATTCGATGCCCCGTGACCTCTTCAGTCGTCACGACGATCATTCTTGCCCTCCTGAATCGATGGCTACAACCATCCTTGTTCTTCCGCCACCCGGGCGGCCTCAACGCGATTGCTGACCTCCAACTTCTGAATCGCCGACGATAAGTAGTTCCGAACGGTTCCTTCGGACAGAAAAAGTGCCTTTGCGATCTCAGCGATCCCCGAGCCGGCGCGGCTGGCGAGTAGCACCTCCCGCTCGCGTTCCGTCAGCGGGCTCATTCCCGCGCTGAGCGCCGCCGCGGCCAATCCGGGATCGATAACTCGCTCGCCGGCCATCGTGCGTCGGATCGCCAGCGCCAGCTCGTGCGCGGGCGCGTCCTTCAACAGGAAACCCGAGGCGCCGTTCTCCATCGCCCGCCGCAGGAATCCGGGCCGGCCGAACGTCGTCAGGATCAGCGTCCGGCAGGATGGCACCTCTCTTCGCAGCTCCCCCGCGGCCGTGATCCCGTCGCCGCCCGGCATCTCGATGTCGAGCAAGGCCACGTCCGCTTGGCTTTCCAGAGCCAGCGGCACGACGCGATCGGCGCGATCGGTTTCGGCCACGATCTCGATGTCACCCTCGAGCGCGAGCAGGGCCTTGAGTGCTCCCCGAACCATGCCCTGATCTTCAGCGATCAGCACCCGGATCACGCCGGTACACGATCCGCCGGCACGCCAGGCTTCGGCAGTGGCAGCGTCACCCTTAAGCGGAATCCGTCGTGGGCGAGCGGCTCCGCCGTCATGATTCCACCGCGCTCCCGGACACGCTCCTCCAAGCCACGCAGTCCACTTCCTGCCTTCGGCATTCCGCCCTGGCCATCGTCGACGACGTCGACTGTGACACGGCCATCCTGGTTGCTGATACGGATGGCACACCGCTTGGCCTGGCTGTGGCGCATCACATTCGTCACGCCTTCGCGAACCGTCCACGCGATGACCGACTCGATCGCGGGTGGCAGGGCAGCCTCACTCTGCTCGCTGCGGAATTCGATGCCGGCGGCGGTCAGCGCCTCGCGGGCGCCGACGAGCTCAGCCGCCAGCGTCGGCTGCCGGTAGCCTGAGACCGCCTCCCGAACCTCACGCAACGCCTCCCGGGTGACCTTCTCGATGTCTTCGATCTCGTGGGCTGCCAAACCGGGCGTGCTCTTGATCAACCGCCCTGCGAGCTCGCTCTTAAGCGCGATGACCGACAGGCTGTGTCCGAGGAGATCATGGAGATCGCGAGCGAACCGGAGTCGTTCTTCACCGACCGCGAGCCGAGCGATCTGCTCGCGAGCGAGCGAGAGCTGCTGGTTGGCCTGGACCAGGAGGCGGCCGGCCACCGCCGCCAGCCCAACGATGGCATCATTGAGCACTTCGCCCGTTGCCTGCAGTGGTTCGGTGCCGCGAATCAGGTCGAAAATTCCCCCCACCAGCGCGCTGGCAACCACGAGGGGAACCGCCAGGCGCCACGGGAAAGCGGCTCCGGCGACGACTGTGATACATACAAAGAGCGTCCCGTACTTTGCCGGGGTCATCAACGTGAACACGCCGATGGTCGCGGCCGTTAGCCCGTACGCGATCCAGCGGAACCGTTCGTCCGGCCCTCCCAGGACCCGCGTCCAGAACCAGGCCCAGACCAGCCCGCTGCTCAGCAGCAAACCCAGCGCGATTGCCTTGTCCTGCCCGGCGAAAGGCTGCGTCAGGATGACCTCGATCGGGTAAATGAAAAACGCAAGCCAGGCCACCATGAAGAAGCGGCCCAGCTTGATCGAGCCAGAGTTGAAGCTCATCGGTCCTAGCCTAGGTGATCGCTCCCTGGAGGTCGGCACCGCTCAGGAACTTCTGCTCTGGCGTTGAACGAACGTCGGAGAGCGCTTTGCCGTCCTTCAGGCGGATGACCCGATCGGTCTGCGCGGCCACATCCATATCGTGTGTCACGATCACGACGGTCACGCCAAGCTCTCGGTTCATCCGCCGCAGCAAGCCAACGATCTGCTGGCTGGTCTCACTATCCACCTCGCCCGTCGGCTCGTCGCCGAGGATCAGCGTGGGCCGGTTGATCAGCGCTCGAGCAATCGCCGTCCGCTGCTGCTCGCCGCCGGACATTTGGTCTGGTCGGTGATGCATGCGGTCTTTCAAACCGACTTCCTCGAGCAACGCCTCGGCGCGTGCCTTCCCGTCCTTGCCGTTCTTGTGGTAGCGAAGCGGCAGCATGACGTTCTGGAGCGCGTTCAGGCTGGGCAGCAGGTTGAACTCCTGGAAGACGAAACCGAGCCTCTTGCCACGGAGGTCGGCGCGGGCGCCGTCGCGAAGGGTGCCGGTATCGACGCCGTCGAGGAGGACCGCTCCGCTGGTCGGGCGAAGCAGCAGGCCGAGCAGATCCAGGGCGGTGGTCTTCCCGCTCCCGGAGCGCCCGACAATCGAGACGAACTCGCCCGACTCGATCGTCAGGCTGACGCCGTCGAGCGCTTTCACGGTGGTCGATCCTTGCTTGTAGTGCTTGGTCAGCTCGCGAAGTTCGATTTTTGACATGTGAGTTCCTCCTAAGCTGCCCGCAGGGCCCGCACCGGATCCATCCGCGAGGCGCGCAGTGCGGGGATGATGCCGGCGACCGCGCCGAGCCCGACCGAAAAGACCAGCGACAGGACGACCAGCCGCCAGGTCAGCAGGAATAAGGTGGTATTGGGCGAGCCCAGGTTGATCAGGCTGGTGATGGCCCAGCCGAGCGCGAGCCCGATGGTGCCGCCGATCAGGCCGATCATGACCGCTTCCAGCAGGTACTCGCGAAGGATGTGCGACACGTGCGCGCCAACGGCCTTCTTGAGTCCGATCTCACGCACGCGTTCGGTGACGGCCATCAGCATGGTGTTGATCACCGAGAGCCCGCCGACGATGAGTGCCAACAGCGCGGCTCCGGTGGTGATGGCGGTAAAGACCGCTCCGCCCGAATTGAAGGATGCGACCAGGGTGCTCGGCCGGGTGGCCTTGACGCCGGGAACCTGCGCGTTGATCCGGTCGGCGAGCGTGTCGAGGTTGACGCCGGGGTTGCCGTAGACCGTCACGCCCGCGACCAGCTTCGTGGTGTCGATGCTGCCGCGGATGCTCGCCGGCAGGCTGTCCTTGAGCAGCATTTGAGCGTCTGTGAGGCTGACGTAGGCCCCGTTATCCGGCGCCGTTTCCGTTTTCGCGATGATGCCCACCACCGTGAACGGGTGATTGATGAAGTCCTGCGGGGCATCGCTGGGACGGATCGGCAGGTTGATGCTGTCGCCGACCGTCTTCTTGAACTCGGTTGCGAAGCTTGAACCAAGAACGACCTCGCCAGTGCCGTCGACATTGATGTCGCGGCCCTGCGCGAGGTGGGTCTTGAAGGTTCCGTAGTTGTTGGCGCGCGGGTCGTAGTTGGCGATGAAGTCCGGGATCGAGAGAGACACGACATTGGTTGAGCCGGGCTTGGCGCTGACGCTCACGTCGGGGAAGGCCGCCGCAACGCCCTCGACGTTGGCGAGCGTCTGGACCTTATCGATGGTCAGCAAGCCGCCGCCGCCAAAGCCGCCCAATGCGCCGCTCGAGCTATCGCTCACCTGGACGTTTGAGCCGAAGTAATTGGCGCCACCGGCGAGCAAGGCGTTGAACTTCTCCGCCAGCGCGCCCATGGTGACGAGCGCCAGCACGCCGATCACGATGCCGCTGATGGTGAGGAAGTTGCGCAGCTTGCGCCGCGTCAGGTTTCGAATGATTTCCATGATTTGCCTCCTGTGAACGGTTGCAGGCTACCGCGCCACCAGGCAGTCAGCCAGTCCCAGCGGTCAGCAATTCCAGGTGACAAGCGTCATGCGGTCAGTTCCCTTCTCCGTTGGGGAAAGCAGGGTGGCGCGCTATCGGATTGTTCCCTTGCCCTTGACGACCCCATAGGAAACGTCTATAGCTAGCGTGTGCTGCTGGCGCAGGTTGAGGGCTTTCTGGAAGTCGCGCGCCGGGGGAATGTCAGCCGCGCCGCCGAGGCGATGTTTGTCACCCAGCCGACGCTGACCGCCCGGCTCCACGCCCTCGAGCGCGAGTTGGGCGAGCCGCTCTTTGCGCGGACCCGCCGGGGTATGCGCCTGACCGACGCCGGCCGGGCCTTCCTTCCCTACGCCGAGCGCGCGATGCGCGCCGTACGTGATGGCCGCCAGGCGCTGACCGACGCCCGAACTGCCTCCGCCGGTCGCCTCGTTCTTGGTGCCGCGCCGGCGGTCAGTACCTACGTGCTGCCGGCGCTGCTGCAGCGTTTTGCGGCCGCGTATCCGCGGATCGAAGTTGCCGTTCGCACCGGACATTCAGAAGACGTCCTGCAGATGCTGCTCCGCGAAGAGGTCCAGCTCGCCATGGTGCGCACCATGCGACACCCCGACATCGAGTCGATTCCCCTGTACGAGGAGGCGCTGGTCCTGGTCGTGCCGCCGGGGCATCCTTTTGCCAAACGGTCCAAGGTCGGTATCGCCGATGTCGCGTCGGAACGGCTGATCTTCTTCGACCGGACGTCCAGCTACTACGAGCTGACGCAGTCCTTTTTTCTCAGCCTGGGCGTAACACCCCGCGAGGTGATGGAGCTCGACAACATCGAGTCGGCCAAGAAGATGGTGGAACGGCGGCTGGGCATCGCCCTGCTGCCGCGCACCGCAGTCGCCGGCGAGCTTGCCGCAAAGACGCTGACCCAGGTGGTGGTCACGGATGCTCCGGCCCTCTCCCAGAAAATCGTCGCCATCCGGCGCCGCGATCAGGGACGGCCATCGGGCACGGTCGCCGCCTTCCTCAATCTGCTGCGGGAGTCCGATCCCGCGGCCATTGCCCACCTCCCTTCCCGATCGGGTTAGGCCTGAAAACGAGGATCGTTGAAAACCGCGGGCAACGGAATGTCAAATGCCCGGCATAAAGCGAGGACATCGCGATAATCCGTTTCGTCCGGCGTATACCGCGTGTGGCCACGTATTTGGAATTCCGCGGTCTCACACCTCACTGATTTGCCGTCGATCGTCCCTCGTCCTTCGAGCGAACCCACCTCGAATGGCAACCCCGCGGGACCGTGGATGCCAACCCCTGCCTCCGTGACGAGCGTCTCGCTGAAGTCGACGAGATGGACGTCGATGAGGCGTCCGCGCCCGTCAATGAGCACCCAGTTGAAATCGTTGTCGACGCGATAGGTGCGAAAGGCCGCGGCGTCCATGGCCGCGGTATAGGCCGCGCGGTCTGTGGCCAAGATCGTCATGTCGAGATCGTCGTGCTCGCGTGTTTGATGCCCAAGAAGCGCATCGACTCCCCAGCCACCATTCAGCCACACCTCGATTCGGTGTGCTTCGAGGTAGCCGAGGAGCTCGACGACATCCGACGCGCTCATCATCGCCATCGCCGGTGAGGCTAGACGACGCGGTCTTCCGGTAGTGCCTCGACGAACTCCTGGCCTAGGCGCGCCGCGTCGTAGCCCTTGCCGACCAGGTGGTGGTAGGGCACGCCTGAGAAGAAATGATGGCTTTTGGTGGGGAAGTCCCGGCCCGTCTCGAATTCCTGCCGTTGCAGCGCAATGTAGCCGTCCTGCTGGTCCTTCGACATCGCCTGCAGCAGCACACTGAGTCCGTATCCTTCCGCATGCTGCGCGCCAAGGGTGATGAAGATGAACTTGACGCCCATGTCGCCGAGCTCGGCGAAGGTCATCGGATTCGGCTCTTTGAACCATTTGAACGACGAGGACCAGTTGAAGGCAAAACGCGCGTCGGGGAAGCGCTTCTTGATCTGCTCGGTGAAGGTCTCGACAGCGCCACGATCCGACGTCGGAAACTCACACCACAGCAGGTCGGGGATGCCGCTGTCGAGGTAGCGCAGGCCGCGGTCGACGGCCAGCTCCATGTGCCGGAGTGACTCGGGCGCGTCGACGGCGCTCAGTCCATCGGTGCGGGCGATGATCACGAAGTCCCGGTTGCCGAGGTCGTCGGCGACGGCCCGCGCCATCCGCAACTTGCCGACCATCTCGTTGACCGGGATCAGGGCTTTCCCGCCGATGTGACCGCAGCGTTTGGGGAGCACCTGGTCTTCGATGTGCGCGGCGGCGACGCCCGCGGTGACGTAGAGCTCGGTGGTGCGCTGCACGTTGAAGATGTTGCCGTAGCCGCCGTCCATGTCGACGATCACCGGGGGGACGTCGAGGTGGCGGGGCGGCACGCCCTTCTCCGGGTCGCCGACCGCCATCGTCAGCTGGAACTTGCGCAAGCCGCTGACCGTCCGCCGTGCCGCATCCGCAATCTCGACGTTGGAATAGAGGTCCATGTCGGTCGTGCCCAGGTGGCCGATGGCGAAGGAGTAGCCACTGAAATAGACGGCCTTGAAGCCGTAGTACATGACCAGCTGGGCCCCCATGGGGTCGAAGACCCCGGGCCCGAAGAGGAAGGGCTCGGCATCGAGCAGGCCGCGCATCCGGGTGCTCGGGTGCACGAAACGCGAGGCCGGCACCTTGAAGCCGTCAGGCAAGAGCGGACTCGCGACCACCTGGTTACTCTGCGGCATAGCCACCCTCGACATTGGTGTTCGGCTAGTCGTTCCCGTGATCGCGTTCGCAGTCATCGGGGCATCCGCACTCGACGGTCTCGGCTCGACACGGCTCGTAGTCGTCTCGATCCCGAAGCTCAATGCCACGGGCTTCCATGCCAACCATGGAAGTCAATCTATCAACTAACCTGTCATCGGTCCAATCGTTTCTGGCGATTGGTTCGATAGCGAACTTTTATAACAAATGGAAGCTGGCGGCCATCTCGAGGCCCAGTGCCAGCGCCGCGAGGATGAGCAAGATGCCGACGATCCGGGCGTCGTTAGTGGCCGCGATCGCAGCCAGCTTCGCTTCGCGCAGTCCGGCGGCGAGCTCGCCCCGCGTGTTGCGGATGGCGGCTCGCAGAGCCACTCGGAAGCGCGCCGAAAGCGGTTCGACCCGACGCGGGGCACGTGCCGGGCCGTGCTCCGAATGCCATTGCACGGAAAACAGTCCCACCTCGCTTCCCTCCTTCCCTGGGCGGACGGGGCTTCCTGTCCGTCACCGTAGCAGATCACGCCCGGTCCACTCAAGCCGCGCTGGGTCTGGGCTCAGGAGGGCGGGGGCAGATTCCAGCGCCTGATCACCGAGTCCTCGTACTCGTAGCCCAGCACGCTGAGTGCCGCGGTTTGCAGCGCATAATGCCGGCCGCCCGCGGGAGGCTCGTCCAGCCATCGGGCGGTCAGGACGCGCAGGACATGTCCGTGCGCAAAGATCAGGACCTCGCCGGCGGCCCGGCGGACCTCGGTGATCACGCGATCCACTCGGCGACCGACGTCCGCGGGGCTTTCGCCGCCGGGTCCCCCGTCACGCCAGAGGGACCACCCGGGGTTCTGCTCGGCGATCTGTCGCGAGGTCAGCCCCTCGTACCGGCCGTAATCCCACTCCATCAGCTCCGGTCGCAGCTGTGCCGTCGCGCCATAACCTGCCAGCCGGCAGGTCTCGACCGCCCGCCGCAGTGGGCTGCTCAGGACCAGCGTAAACTGCCAGCCGCGAAGTCGGGCCGCGAGCGCCGACGCCTGCCGCTCTCCCTCCGCCGTGAGCGGGAGGTCGGTTCGGCCCGTGTGGCGACCGTCTCGACTCCATTCGGTTTCGCCGTGGCGGACGAGCACCACCTTCTCGGCCACGCCGAGTCCTCAGCCGGTCCGGAAGTCGACGTGCGAGGCGCCGCCGCTGATTTCGATGTCGAAGCGGTCGGTCGCCGAGCCGTATTCGGGGCTTTGCTTCTCGAAATCACCTCCCAGGTTGCCGGATGCCGAGCCGTTGATCGTGACCGCGCTGACGCCCCCGCTGACCGCCACTCGCCATTGCGAGGCCGCCGGCGCAACCATCGTCACGTTGTTGGCTCCCCCGGACACACTGATCGACACCGTCCCCTTCGGGGTGGACAATTGGGCATCGAGCTGGTTGGCGCCGCCCGAGATCTCCAGCTTGCTCAGCTGGGCGTGGCGGAGATCGAGGTGCAGGTTGGCGGCCCCGCCCCCGATCTGGATCGACCAGGGGACCTGGTCCGTGACCGTGAGCTGCACGTGGCGGCGCTGTCCACCGAAGAGATGGAAGGGCGAAAAGGTCGAGCTCTCGTGGATCTGCAGGGTGCCGGTCTCACGGTCAAGCGTGATGGTCGGCGGATTTTCACCGCCCGGATAATCGACGTGAGCCTGGTAGAGCGCGTCGCCGAGACCGCCTGCCGTAACGTCGATGGTGGCGGCGCCGTAGTTGATGTCGAGCCTTGCGGCCTTCAGCCCGCCGAGCTGCTCCGATGAATCAAACCGCTGGATCCCGAAGGGCGCCGCTGGGGCGAGCGCGGCGTAGGCAACCGCCGCGACCACGATGACGGCGGTCGTGCCGAGCCCGATCAATCTCGCCTGCTGGCGGGGCAGGGTGTAATTGAGGATCAGCTGCAGGCCGAGGATGACGAGCAGCAGCGGCCACAGGTCGCCCAACCGCTCCAGCGCTTGTGGCGACAGAACGCCGGCATTCGCCAGCAGGACGATGATCCCAATGGCGATCAGAACCAGCGGGAAGAAGAGGCCGCGGTTCCGGTACATCGCCGCCTTAGCGACGCCGAACGAGCAAGAGAAGGCCGAGCACGATCAGGACTGCAGGCCAGAACAGATCCCAGCGAATGTTGCTGAGAACCCCAAGGTTGGTCAGCAGAAAGTAGGCGCCCAGCACGATCAAGATGATGCCGGCCCAGAGCCCAGGCGGCCGGTTGGCATAGGGCGGTCCCCACCTGCCCTGGTGGGACGGGGGACCTGCGGCAGGAGGACCACTGGCGGGGTCACCACTCGTCGGTGGTGGCGTTCCGCTTGCTTGCGACCGCCGGAAACCCGTTCGGAAGTCCTGCCTGATGTCGTCGCTCATCGCCCGCAGACGATCGCCAACACTCCTGGTCGTGGTGGGGGGCGGCGCGCCCTCCGGTGGCTCCATCAAGAACCAGAGCACCAGGTAGAGAAGAATGCCGATGCTGGGCGGTACCAGGGCGAGGATGACGAAGACGACCCGAACCAGAAGCGGGTCAACCCCGAAATAGACCGCCAGGCCCGAGCAGACCCCGCCCAGAATGCGGTCCGATCCACGTCGCAAGACGCCCCCCGTCGTCTCACCCATGGTCTGGCAATTATCGCATGCTCAGTCGGGGCGAAAAAAAGAGGGCGCGGGGTCGCGCCCTCGTCGGATGGCGGGCGTTAAACGGCTCGGCGCCCGACCAGCAGGTTATAGATAATCCCGATGATCGCCAGCACCAACAGCAGGTGGATGAGGCCACCGCCGAAGCTGAGCGCGAACCCGAGGAGCCACAATACGAAGAGCACGACCACGATCGTCCAGATCAAACTAACCATAATGACCTCCCATAACGAGTAACGTTCTACGTGATAGTCTAGCTATCATGTTAGCGGAAAGAGGAGGTGGTGTCAACTTCTCCATGGTGGCCCGGACCCGGACCCCCTACGGGCTCTCAACAGCCGGGTTCGCCGGGGTGGCCGCAGCAGGGAGCGGGCGGGAAGCGAAACCGGTTCGCCATCAGCCGGCGTAGCTTGCGGCCAAGCGGCATCGGCTGACGGAGGTTATGCCAGAAGGCGGAAGGGGTTCCGCGACTCAATGATCGAGATCCTTGACGACGTCGCCGCCGAGCACCACCATCCGAACATGCGACGGGTCGGCGAAAATCGCTGGGTCCGATAGGGGGTCGGCATCGAGCACGATCAGGTCGGCGCGCTTTCCCTCTTCGACGGTGCCGGCTTCCTTCTCGATCCGCATGAGGGCGGCGTTGGTCATCGTGGCGGCGATGATCGCGTTCATCGCCCCCATGACCCGGGCCTGGCAGGCGATCTCCTTGCCTTTCTCGCCCTGCATGTCGGCCAGCACGTCGGATCCTGACCCGATCCGAAGTCCCTTTTCGTAGGCGAGGCCCAGCGCATCGTAGGCACCGGTCAATCCCTGGCGGATCTTGCGCGCCATGTCGGCGGTCCACCCATCGCCCGGTTCCAGCCGCGACATGAGCTCATAGGTAATGACCGTCGGGACGAGGAAGGTGTCCGATTTCTTCAGCATCTCGTCAGCGGTTTCCTCGTCGAGGAAGTTCCCATGTTCGATCGAGCGGACGCCGGCCTTCAGGCAGTTCTGGATCGCTCGCGGTCCATAGGCGTGGGCGAGCACGTAGGTTCCGACCGCCCCGGCGACGTCGACGGCCGCGGCCAGCTCGTCGACCGAGAATTGCACGTGGTCGAGCTCGTCGGTCGGCGAGGCGGCGCCGCCACTCGCCATCACCTTGATCTGGTCGGCACCACGCCGGAGCGCTTCTCGAGCAGCCCGGCGAACTTCGTCGGCGCCGTCGGCGAGGATGGTTTCGGTTGTCAGACCGTGCACCGCGCGGAAGTGCTCGCGAGCCGTGCGCGGCCGCTGGTTATCGCCGTGCCCACCGGTTTGCGAGAGAAACGGTCCGCTGATGAAGAGACGCGGACCGCGGATCAATCCCAGGCGGATCGCTTCCTTGAATCCCCAATCGAGACCGCCGGCGTCGCGGACTGTCGTAAAACCGGACTGCAGCGTATCTTCGATCTGGCGCGCGATCCGCAGCGCGATCACCGCCGGCGCGAGTGCCACCTCTTCAACCGGATCGAGATCGAGGCTGGCCAGGTGGACATGGGCATCGAGCAGGCCGGGCATCAGCGTGCGCCCCTGGCAATCGACGATCCTGGCGTCCCGAGGTCCGGCTGGCCCGCTCGACGCGCCGATCCGTCGGATCCGTCCGTTTTCCACGACCACTCGCGACTCGGGTTGGGGGTCGCGACCGGTGCAGTCGAGGAGGGTCGCGTGTTCGAAGACGACGCTCACGGCCTGTAGTTTATCTACGCCGCGACGTAGGTCAGGAAGAGATCGGTGCCGTACGCGAGCAAGAACCCGAGGAGCAATCCCCAGGCCATGGCGGCAGGCGAGTTCAAACGGCGGCCGATGTGGAACATTTCGTTGACGACGTAGAAGAGAGCGCCGGCGGCCAGGGCTAGGAACAGCACATAGATATAGGTGGAGGTGAAGAGGTAGCCGATCACCGTCCCGAGGAAGGTTGGCGCGCCACCAATCAAACCGGCAGCCAGCAAGAAGCTCCACGACGGCATCGAGCTGTCGGTCGCCAGCGGCGCGGCGATGCCGAAGCCTTCGGTGACGTTGTGGAGGGCGAAGCCGATCACGAGCACGACCGCGAAGGCCACCGCCCCGGTGGCCGCCGACTGGCCGATCGCGAGCCCCTCCGAGAGGTTGTGCAGACCAAGCCCGGTCGCGATCATCATCGCCAGTGTCCTGGGGGACGGGGGCGGCGCGTGTTTGGTCCGTCCGAAGAGCCGGGCGTTGAAGTAGACCAGGCCGAGGAGCCCGATGCCGACGCCGGCAGCAAAGATCACGACCAGCGCCAGGAAGCCTCGATCGCCGTGCCGCAGGGCCGCCAGGCTGGTCTCGACCGGGGCAGCAGCGTGGCTCAGGATGTCCCAGAGCAGGAAGAGGAGCACTCCCGTGGCAACGGCGTTCAAGACCCCCTGGACCGCCTTGGAGATGCCGCGAATCCGTCCGACCGGAAGACCGATGAAAATTGTGGCGCCGGCAATCGCGCCCAGCGCGGCGGCCGCGGCGTGGCTCACGATTGGTTACTGTTAGTAGGTGCGAAGCTCAGGATTAGTTAACGCTAACACACGCACCGGTCCTCCTTCGGAGGTCATCGCCCATTACCTGGAAGCGATTTATTACATTCGGGCGGAGGGCGAAGCGGTGCGCAGCGCCCGGTTGGCGGACTGGCTGTCGGTCAGCCGCCCGACGGTGACCGTCGCCCTCCGGCGCATGACTCGGGACGGGATGGTGCGGCTCAACGCCCACAAGGAGATCGAGTTGACGGCCCGCGGCGACGAGGCGGCGGCCGCCATCGTCCGCCGGCACCGCATCGTGGAGCGCTGGCTGACCGATGTGCTGGGGCTCGACTGGGTGACGGCCGACGCGGAGGCCGAGCGCCTGGAGCACGCCGTGTCGGAGGTGGTGGAAGAGACCCTCTACCGGAGCCTGGGAAGACCGAAGACTTGCCCGCACGGCAACCCGATCCCTGGGCATTCGACGATGCAGGCGAACGAGCTCCGGCTGTCCGCCCTGCGGCCCGGCGACACCGGCACGATCACCCGGATCTCAGAGGTGGCCCAGCGGCAGGCACCGCCGTTGCTGCAATACCTTCATGAGCGGGGCCTTCACCCCGGGACACGGATCACCGTCGAGGAGGTCGACGGGGTCGGCCGCACGATGCAGCTTCGGGCGGCCCGCCGGCTGACGCTCAGCACCGAGACCGCCGCGAAGCTATCGGTCGTGCGTCTTGTTAAGCCGAAACCGAAACGGGCTTCCGCTCCTCGCTGACGACGACCGGCTTGACGGTCGCCTCCTTTGAGCTCGGCAGCACCAGCCAGCCGCATAGCACGATGGCGCAGGAGATCACCGCGATCACCGTAGTCGCATCCATAGGTCTTTTGTCCTCCTTCTAAAGGGCGTACGCGGGTTCACCGTGTTGCGAGATGTCGAGGCCGAGGAGCTCTTCTTCTTCCTGAACGCGGAGCGGGACGAACAGGTTGACCACTTTGAGGATCACGAAGGTGCCGACGGCGGCCCAGCCCCAGGCGGCGCCGATCGCCGCCAGCTGCAGCAGGACCTGCTTCGGGTTGCCGTAGAAGAGACCGTTGGCCGCACCCGAGTTGATGGCGACGGTGGCGAACAGCCCGGTGGCGAGCGCTCCCCAGGTTCCGCCAACGCCGTGAACCGCCCAGACGTCGAGAGCATCGTCGACGTGGATCCGCTCGCGCAGCTGGATGGCCGCGTAGCAGACTACGCCCGCGCCGAACCCGATCACGATGGAGCCCATCACGTTGACGTAACCGGAGGCCGGCGTGATCGCCACCAGGCCGGCGACGGCCCCGGCGGCCGCGCCCAGGACGCTCGGCTGCCGCTTGTGCCACCAGCTGACGGTCATCCACGTCAGCGCCGCCATGCCGGTCGCGGTATTGGTCACGACGAAGGCACTGGTGGCCAGACCGCCCGCCGCGACCGCGCTACCCGCGTTGAAGCCGAACCAGCCGAACCAGAGTAGGCAGGCGCCGAGCACCGTCATGGTCGCGTCGTGTGGCTCGACCTTCTCCTTGCCGAAGCCCAGCCGTCGCCCAAGGACGAGCGCAGCAACGAGGGCCGACACGCCGGAGCTGATGTGCACGACCGTCCCGCCGGCGAAGTCGAGGGCACCGAGCTGGTGCAGCCATCCGCCTGCGCCCCAGACCCAATGCGCGATCGGGTCATAGACGAAGGTTGCCCAGAGCAACGAGAAGAGGACGAAAGCCTTGAAACGCTGGCGTTCCGCGAAGGCGCCGCTGATCAGCGCCGGCGTGATGACGGCGAACATCATCTGGAAGAGCATGTACGCCTGATGGGGGATGGTGGGTGCGTAGTCGGCGTTGGGCGTAAAGCCCACGTTGTTGAGGCCGACCCATTCCAGGCCGCCGATCAGGTGGAACTTGTCCGGTCCAAACGCCAGGCTATAGCCCCACAGGACCCACTGGACGCTGATGAGGCACAGGATGAAAAAGCTGTGCATGATCGTCGACAACACGTTCTTGCGGCGGACGAGCCCGCCGTAGAAAAACCCGAGTGCCGGCGTCATCAGCATGACGAGCGCCGCTGACGCCAGTACCCAGGCGGTATCCCCGCTATCGATTTTCATGATGCGAGACTCCGGTTTGCCAAAGCTTCCCTCCTGAGTTCGTTTCCACGCGCGCGATCAACTGAGTCCTTCAAGGTGGGAAGCGTAGCGAAGGAAGGCGGCTTCGATAATGTCGCAAGCGCACGAAGATTTTCCTGTTAGTTTGTATCCGGCGTCTGAGCCGCGTCGCACAACGTGCAGCCCCGTACTTGAGGCGTCGCGCACAATGCGGCGACGGGTCGGGAGCCGGTCAGGCGGCCGAGTGCCAGCTGCGGTTGTCGTGACAGAAGTGCACCGAGGCCGGCTTGAGCCCCCGCATCTTCTGTAGCGACCGACCGAAGGTCGCGTCGTCTTCCATCATGCCTTCGCGTGGTGCCTCGCCATCGAACATCCGGACCGTCCAGCAGGCATCGCCGGTGAGGAGCGCCGGGCCTGCGCTCGTATCGACCGCGACGCTCTGATGGCCTGGGGTATGGCCCGGAGTGGTGATCACTCGAACGCCGGGCACGATCTCGCGCTCCCCGTCGAGGAGCTCATAGCGCGCCCCGGCGTAGTCGAGCCATGCCGCGGGCGTGTCCGCGTAGCGGTGCCGGCGTTCGTACTCCGCTCGTTGCACATACAGCGGCGCCTGCGGGAATACGGCGTTCTGGCCGCAATGGTCGAAATGAAGGTGCGAGTTGATGACCCACCGAATGTCGGACGGATCGACGTCGTGCTTGCGCAGCGCCTCGGCCACCGAGGCGTTGACCGGGCGGTAATCCTTGATCAACTCCAGTGGCGTGCCGTAACCGGTATCCACCAGCCCGGCGCCGTCGGGGTGCTTGATCAAGAAGCCATGGACCGGGATCTCCAGGGGGAACTCGGCGAGCCAGAGGTGGCCGAGGTTGAGTCGCACGATCGCGTCTGGTGGGAGCTTCACCGCGTGATCCTACAAATTCCCCTCCCCCGCTCGCGGGGGAGGGCAGGGTGGGGGGCCCCTACGCCTTCAGTAGCGGCAGGATTTCGTAGTTGCCACCCAGCAGCTCGGACGCCGGAGCGTTGAGGTATCCCTGCAGGACTGATGCATACACCGAGCGGAAGTCGGTGGTGAACTTGAGATTCCCGTTATCGAGACTGGCGAGACTCGGCTGCTCGCCGTAAAGGCCGCCCTTCACGGGTGCGCCCAGCAAGAACATGGGGGCGGCGGTCCCGTGGTCGGTCCCGGCGCTGCCATTTTCGTTGACCCGCCGTCCGAACTCCGACCAGGTCATCACCAGCACTTTGTCGCCGTAGCCGTGGCCCGCCAGGTCCTGCATGAAGGCGGCGAGCGCTTGGTCGAGGTTGAGCAGCAGCTTGTCGTGCACCGGCTTCTCTCGCGCGTGGTTGTCGAACCCGCCGAGGGTGACATGCGCCACGCGCACCCCCAGCCCGGAGACGATCGTCTCCGCCACCAGCTTGAGCGAGCTCGCGATCGGGCTATTCGCCGGATAGGTGGCTTTAGCCTGGTAGGTCGCATCGGTCGCCTGTAAGGCGTGGGAGGCTTGCAGCGCATCCTGCAAGGTGGTGTCGAGCAAGGCCCCGAATGGTGCAGGGGCGGCGGTCTTGAAGGCGCCGTAGAACTTCATCAGCGGGTTCTCGACGTCGACCGGGGTGCCGTGCTCGTTGACCCGCTGGACGCGAAACGCGCTCAGCGACTGAAGGGCCGTGACCGGCGTCGGCGAGCGCAGCTCCGGCGGCACCAGCGAGCCGGCGCTCACGCCTTCGAGGGCGTGGTTCGGGCTCTCGCCGACCTTGTCGAGGTAATTGAGGTACCGTCCCAGCCAGCCATCGCCGATGCCGCCCTGCACGCTGGCCGTCTCCCAGATCGACATCGAGGCGAAGTGCGAGAGGTTGGGGCTTGGATAGCCAACGCCCTGGACGATCGCCAGCTGCCCCGCATCCCAGCTCGCCTTCAACCCCTTGAGGTTCGGATGCAGGCCGAGCTGGTTGTTGAGCGTCAGCACGCCGGTGTCCTGACGCAGCGTCGGCCGGGCGTCGTGATAGGCGCCATCCTGGAAGGGGATCAGCGTGTTGAGGCCGTCGTTGCCGCCCGCGAGCTGGACGAGAACCAGGATCCGGCCGTTAGGAGTCGCCTGAGGCGAGTCCGCTCCAGCGGCTGCGATGCCATTGGCGAAGATGCTCGGCACCGCCGATCCGGCAAACACCGGCAGCAGACCCTGCTTCATGAAGTCGCGGCGGCTAAACATGAGTGCTCATCTCCATATCAGTTCAGTTGAAATTCCGGCGTCGCCATCACCATCGACAGGAGGCCGGCGTGGTCATCCGGGTGCGCGGCCGCAAAGTCGTGTAGGCCGTCACGTGTGTTGCTCGTGAGGTTGCCGTCGATCAGCCTGGCCGTCAGCTGATCGACAGTCTGCGCGGGCGATGAGGCCGCTGCGCGCCGCGCCGCCGCATTGGCAAAGTTGATCCGGTTGAGCAGTGTCGAGCTGTTGATCCACGAGGTGCCGCCCGGCCAGCCGGCCACGTTTGGTGGATAGAAGAGCAGCTGGCCCATTGGCGCCATCGCGTTGGCCGCTGCCAGGAACGCCCTGGCATCGGCGCCGGTTGCGCGCAGGGTCTGGGCCGTGAGTTCCGCCGGGCTCTTGACCAGCGCGCGGTATGCCTTCGCCGAATAGAAGGCGTCCATGCTGAAGATTTCGCGGACCACCGCACCCACGTTGTACTGCGATTGCTGGAAGGTATCGGCGAGGTGACGAACGATCTCGGGCTCCGGGTTCTGGTAGGCGAAGAAGCTGAACAATCGCGTGGTAAGGCGCTCGGCGGTTGCTCGCAGCGGCACCAGCATCTCAACGATGTCGTCGCCGGTGAAGTTGCCCGTCTTGCCCATGAAGGTCTTCTGCCCACTGTCGTGGAGGCGCGCCACGAATTGCGAACCCGTGGTGTAGCGCAGCGGTTTGCCCCCGGTCAGGGTCCAGCCGGTGAACGCACGGGCGGACTCGCGGACATCGTCCTCGGTGTAGTGCCCGATGCCGGTGGTGAAGAGCTCCATCAGCTCTCGGGCGTAGTTCTCGTTGGGTTTGCCCTTGCGGTTGGTCTCGGTGTCGAGGTAGATCATCATCGCCGGGTCTTTCGAGACCGCCTTGAGCAAATCGTCGAAGTTGGCGAGCGCCATCTTCCGGAACAGTTGATTCTGCGCGTACATCTGGGCGGGGCCGGCCTTGTCCAGCCCGCTGGTCAACAGGCCGTGCCAGAAAAGGGTCATCTTCTCCTCGAGGGGCCGGGCCGTCTGCACCATGCGTTGCAACCACCAGGCCTGGATCGCGCCCGCGGTCGGACCCTTGGCGGAGGTGAGATCCAGCGTCGGAAGTTGTCCGTCGAGGGCCGCATTCGAGGTCTGTTGGTAGTCCACCACTGCCTGCGTCATCGCGGTGGTCGTCATCGCGGCGAACCGATCGATCTCAGCCGCAGTGCCGCCGAATCCGGCCCGACGCAAGAGGTGACCGGCGCGAACCCGCGGGTCGCTCAGCGCTCCCTGGTTGGCCCGCGTGAGATCCTGTACCCGGTTGAGGATCTGCGACAGGTCGTTGCCTTTCCAGAGAACTGCCAGCGCGGCCGCCCCGGCACCCGCGGCCCCGGTGGCCAGCACCGCCCGGCGCGATACCGGACGCCGCCAGATCGGCGTTGATCGTGTCGGGGGCGAAGAAGTCGGCGCGGCGTCATCCATATTCATTGGTAAGGCTATGGCGCAAGCGTGAACCTGGCCTGAGACTCCCCTTAGAAGATTCAACGGCAGTTCGCCACCCGCTCCGGCTAGCGAGCCCCGGTGTGGAAAGGCGAGCGTGTCAGCTACATGAGCTGGTCGCCTGACCGCGCATGCCGGAGAAGCGGCTCGCCGGGGACGAGTCTTTCGTTTGCGACGGAGCGTGAGTCCGGGCCGTTTTTTGGGCTAGTAGCCGGCCTTGGCGCTGCTCGAGGTGCTCCCCGAGCCGTTGCTATTCGAGTAGCTGCAGCCGGCGAGGCCCCCCATCAGCAGCATCAGGCTCAGCACGCAAACGATGACGCGCTTCATCATCCTTGTTACGCCTCCGGGTTACGGGTGCCGCGGCGTTGCACGAACTGGAAGCCGAATCGCCCCTTGACACAGAGATGGCCGTTGGTCACATCGTGGTCGAGCGGCGAGGTCACTTTCACGATGGTGTTGTCCTGCACGTGCAGCTCTGTCGTACAGCCCACGCCGCAGTAGCCGCAGATCGTCGACGTCACGGTCTGCCGCGATTCGTCCCAGGTGCCGGCTTCACGCATGTCGTACTCGCTCTTGAACATCAGCGCGCCGGTCGGGCAGACGCCGATGCAGTTGCCGCAGTAGACGCAGGCCGATTGCGGAAGGCCGACCGCGAATTCGGTCGAAATCCGTGCCTCGAAGCCCCGTCCGGCGACGGAGATCGCGAAGGTGTTCTGGGCGTCGACCCCGCACGCCTCGACGCACTTGTAACAGAGGATGCATTTCGAGTAGTCGCGCACGTAAAGGTCGTTGTCGAGCTTGACCGGCTGCCGCACGGAGGCCGCCGCGCCTGATTCCGGCGCGTGGTGATGGCCGATGCGCGCCGCATCGCGCTCACCGGCATCGGTGGTGGCCGGTGGGCCGTAGCGTTCTGGCTGGACGTGGTACTCGCTCATCCATCGCTTGACCTCGGGTGCCGTGAGTGACATGTCGGCGGACGACGCCAGGAACTCGAGCACCATCCGGCGGCTGTGCCGCACCCGCTCCGAGTCGGTCTTGACCTTCATGCCGGCCTCGACCGGGCGGGAGCACGCCGGTACCAGGGTCCGCGACCCCTCGACCTCGACGACGCAGACCCGGCAGACGTTGACCGGGTGCAGGGTATCGATGTAGCAGAGCGTCGGCGTGTCGATCTGCTGTCGCCGGCACGCCTGGAGGATGGTCGTGCCTTCTGGAACCTTGACCTCGGCGCCATCGATGCTCAGCCCTATCAGTCGTCTCTCGACTTGCACCGCGAGCGCGGTCATGCGTGCCGACCACCATGGCGCGAAAAGAGGCCGAGCCGCATCGCGGACTCCGTCGCCGCGGACGCCGTCTGCCCGAGCCCGCAGATGGACGCGTCGCGCATCGCCCGGCCGATGTCCGACACGATGGTGACATCGTCGGGCGAACCACTCGCGGCCAGCCGGTAGAGCGCCTCCTCCTGGCGGACGGTGCCGACCCGGCAGGGCACGCATTGCCCGCAGGACTCATCGCGGAAGAAGCGAGCGATCCGAAGCACGATGGCGTTCATGTCGACGGAATCGTCGAAAGCCATGATGACGCCGGAGCCAAGGCTCACACCGGCCGCGCGAGTCGCGTCGAACGTCAGGGGAAGGTCGAGTTGATCGCTCGTGACGAACGAGCCGGCCGCTCCACCCAGCAGGATCGCCTGCAGCCGCCCGCGGACGCCGCCGGCCAGGTCGAGCACCTGGCGCAGCGTGAGGCCGAAGGGCGCCTCGTAGAGGCCCGGCCGCGTGACGGCGCCCGAAAGGCAGAACAGCCGCGTGCCGGTCGAGTCCGGCGTGCCGATGGCGGCGAAGGCGCGTCCGCTGCCGGTCACGATGTCGGGGACGTTGAGCAGCGTTTCCACGTTGTTCACGACGGTCGGTTTTCCAAAGAGCCCCGCCTGGACCGGGAAGGGCGGCTTGTTGCGCGGTTCGCCCCGCTTGCCCTCGATGGAGTTGAACAACGCGGTCTCTTCGCCGCAGATGTAGGCGCCACCACCTCGCCGGACCTCGATCGTGAAATCGACGCCCCGTCCCATGATGTTCGATCCCAGCAGGCCGCGGTCGCGCGCCTGGTCGATGGCATGCTCGATGCGCTGGCGGGCGCGTGGGTACTCACCCCGGACGTACAGATACCCGCGTTCGCAGCCCGCGGCATAGGCGGCGATGGTCATCGCCTCGACAACGGCGAAGGGGTCCTGCTCCATCAGGATCCGGTCCTTGAAGGTTCCGGGTTCTGACTCGTCGGCGTTGCACACGAGGTAGTGCGGTCGTTCCGGCGCCCGTGCCACAGCGTCCCATTTGCGCCCGGTTGGAAAGGCGGCGCCACCCCGTCCGAGCAGCTTGGCGTCCATGACTTCGCGGATCACGCCCTCCGGGCCCAGATCGAAGGCGGCGCGAAGCGCGGCGTACCCGCCCGCCGCGCGATAGCTGTCCAGCGACTGCGGATCGACCACGCCGACGCGTCGGAGCAGGCGCAGGCCCGGTTCACCGGCCTGCGGGAGCGTGTCATCGGCAGCATCGGCCCAGCGCTTCCCCGCCATGATTTCCGTGATCCCGTCCGGGTCCGCGGGTGCGATCGACGTTTCGCGGTGACCTTCGCGATCTCCGGCACGCTGGACGAAGGCGCCTGGAGCGCGATCACAGAGGCCAAGACATGGACTGCGACGCCACGTAGCCGTTGCACCGGCGCGATATCGGCCTTCGGCGCCGGTGCGCTTGGTCAGCTCGCGGCAGAGTTCATTCGCGCCGGCCGCCTGACAGGCGATGTCGTCGCAGACATGCACGACTAGCGGCGGCTGCGGCTCGAGCGAGAGCAGCGCGTAGCCCGTGGCGACACCGTAGGCGTCGGCGGGCGGGATGGTCAGGCGGGAACAGATGTAGTCAAGGGCTCCCGGGCTGATGAAACCGAGCCGATCCTGAACGGCGTGCAATGCGGGCAGCAGCAGGTGGCGGCGCGCTCGAGCCGCGTGCCCGCCGAAGGCGACCCGCTGATCGACCCGGCTCTGGGCGCCGCCTTCCCAGCCAGAGTCGGGATGCCCGAGCAGTTCGTCGACGGCGGCTCGCTCCTCGTCCGTTGCCGGCGGCGCGGCGAGCTTGAGGTCCATCGGTTACCGGTTCGGCGTTGCCGCCGCCACCTCGAGCTTCTCGATCCGGATCGCGCTCGCCTTGAACTCCGCCGTTCCCGACTTCGGATCGGTGGCATCGATGGTCAGCACATTGGTGGGGACGTCGTCTGGAAAGTGAAGCGTCATGAACGCCAGGCCGGGTCGCAGCGCGCTGTCATAGCGCACCGGCACGGGGATGGAGCCCCGCCGGGACCGGGCACGCACCATCTCGCCATCCGCGACCTGATAGAGACGGCCGTCTTCGGGCGAGATGTGCAAGAACTCACCCTCGCGCAGTGGCGAGCTGTACAGCCCCGATTGCACCCCCGTGTTGAAGGAGTCCAAGCGACGGCCGGTCGTGAGACGAATCGGAAACTCCTCCGAGAGGGCGTCCACCGGTGGTTCGAATTCGACCGCGTGGAACGGCGCGCGCGGGCCCTCGACGGGGTCGGCCCAGAGCCGTCCGTGCAGGAAGAGACTCCCTGGATGGTTCTCGTCGGGACATGGCCACTGGATGCCGTTGAGTTCTTCCAGCCGTCGGTAGCTCATGCCGGTGTGCATCGGGCTCAGGCTTCGCAACTCATCCCACACCTGCTCGGCGCTAGGCGTTCCAAAATCGTGACCGAGCCGGCGCGCGATTTCGCAGATGATCTCGATATCATCCCGTGCGCCCGGCGGGGGCTCCAGCGCCTTGCGGACCCGTTGCACCCGTCGCTCGCTGCTGGTCACGGTCCCCTCCGACTCGCACCATCCGGCCGCCGCCGGCAAGAGTACATGGGCCATCTCGGCGGTCGGCGTCATGAAGATGTCCTGGACCACCAGGTGCTCAAGGCTGCCAAGCAGGTGCTTGGCCCGCTGCTGATCGGCTTCTGACTGTGCCGGGTTCTCGCCGATGACATAGAGTGCCGTCAGGTCGCCGCGTTCCATCGCCTCGAACATCTGTGACAGGTGCCAGCCGCGCTTGGGCGGGATCGTGCAGTTCCATGCCAGTTCGAACTTCGCCCGCTTCTCCGCGTCCTCCACGTCCTGGAAGCCCGGCAGTTTGTTCGGGATCGCGCCCATGTCACCGCCGCCCTGGACGTTGTTCTGCCCGCGAAGGGGGTTGAGTCCGGAGCCATAGCGCCCCACATGGCCGGTGAGGAGCGCGAGGTTGATGAGCGCCACCACGTTGTCGACGGCGTTGTGGTGTTCGGTGATTCCCAGCGTCCAGCAGATCTGGGCGCGGTCGGCACGCGCATACTCGTGCGCCACTGTCTTGATGACGTCCGCGGGGACGCCAGTGTCCCGTTCGGCGCGCTCCAGCGTGTAGCGCTCCACCGTCTGCCGGTAAGCATCGAATCCGGTGGTGGCCCGCTCAATGAACTCGGTGTTCGCCAGCCCGGCGTGAATGATCTCGCGCCCCATGGCATTGGCGAGCGCGATGTCCGAACCGACGTCGATGCCGAGCCAGGTGTCCGCCCACTGTGCCGAGCTGCTTCGCCTCGGGTCGACCGCGATCAACCGCGCGCCTCGGTGGACCCCCTTGAGGACGTGGTGAAAGAAGATGGGATGCGTCTCGCGAGCGTTCGATCCCCACAAGACGATGAAATCCGTCTCCTCAACCTCGCGGTAGGAACTGGTTCCTCCCCCGGCCCCGAACACTGCCGCCAGACCGACGACACTTGGCGCATGTCAAGTTCGGTTACAGCTGTCGACGTTATTGGAGCCGATCACCGAACGGGCGAATTTCTGTGCCATGAAGTTCATCTCGTTGGTGGTCTTCGAGCAGCTGAAACAGCCGTACGCGGTCGGTCCTTTGCGGGACACGGCGGCCTTGAAGCCGGCAGCAGCTCGATCGAGCGCCTCACCCCAGGATGCAGTTCGCAGGGAACCGTTGTCGCGGATCATCGGAGTGGTCAGACGCCTCTGCTCCCTGCCCATGGCTCCTGCCCGAGTATAAGAGGTTGCAAAAGTCATCCCCCACGTAGCATTTCTCGCGTGCGTCAGCTCGACCTGAACGCCGACGTTGGCGAAGGACAGCGGGCCGTGGAGGAGTCGTTGCTGCGGTTGGTGAGCTCGGCCAACATTGCCTGCGGCCTTCACGCCGGCGACCCGCCCACCATGCGAGCGACGGTTGCACTGGCCGTCCGTCACGGCGTCGCGGTCGGCGCCCATCCGGGGTTCGATGACCGCGAGGGGTTCGGTCGGCAGCCGCAGCAGCTGACCGCGAACGAAGTTCGGGACCTTCTTGTGGCTCAACTTACCGCGCTCGAGGCAATTGCCCGCGACCAGGGCACGACGTTGCGCCACGTCAAACCGCACGGAGCGCTGTACAACCAGGCCGAGACCGATGCAGGGCTGGCGAATGCGATCGTGGCGGCGATCCGCGCATTCGATCGGACAGTTCGACTGGTGGGGCGGGCCGGCTCGGCGATGGAGGAGGCGGCGCGAGCGGTGGGCCATCCCTTCACACCTGAAGCCTTTGCCGACCGGCGATACCGGGCGGACGGCACATTGGTGCCACGGTCCGAGCCGGCCGCTGTCCTCACGGATGCGGAGGATGTGGTCCGACAGGTCCGCTCCTTGGTCACTGACGGTGAAGTTAGCGCCAGCGACGGCAGCCGGCTTGCCGTATCGTTTGAAACCCTGTGCGTGCATGGCGACACCCCTGGCGCCGCGACCCTGGCCAGGCGGATCCGACAGGAACTCGACGCGCTTGGGGTCAGCATCTCCGCGCCGCTCACCCGGCGCTGATCGCCGTCGTGATCCTGGCGGTCGCCGCTTCGGCCGTCCTCGGCCACCAGCTCGGACTCTCCACTGGCACACCGTCGGCCGTCACGCCCAAGCGGCTCGTCATTGCCGATCCGTACGCGGCAGGCGGCACCTGGTACAAGGGCAACCTCCACGTCGCCTCCGTCCGGGGCGTGGGCAAAGATCTACCGTCCGCGATCGGCGCCTGGTACGTGGCGCATGGCTATGCCTTCCTCGGGATCAGCGACATGAATACCTACACCTGGGCATCCGAGTACGGCGAGCGCGCCCTCCCCGCGCTCCCGACGGTAGACGCCACCTATCCCTTTGCCGAGCTGCTCGCCGTCGGCATGGATCACTGGCAACCCGCCAACGATCTCAAGGGCGCCATCGATTGGATCGTGCGTGACGGCGGCTTGCCGGTACTGGCCGCCCCCGGCTCTGCGGCTCGACCCCAAAATCTCGCCACCGTGCTCGCGGCCCAGCGCCTTTTCGGTCTCGAAATCTATGACGCCCGGCTGGCGGACAGCAACCCGGGACAGCAAGACGCCACCGCGATGTGGGACCGGCTGCTCTCAGCCGGGAATCGTGTGTATGCCTTCGCTGGCGATGACGCGACCAGCCTGAACGACCCCGCACTCGGTCGTGCTTGGATCGAAGTGCTCGCGCCGGCGCAAGACGTGGACTCCCTGCTGAGCTCGCTTCGCGAGGGTGCCTTCATCGCTTCGACCGGAGCCGAATTCACGCGCTTGCACGTCGCCGGGACGACGATCACCGCGGACGCGACGTCTGGTACCAGCCTGCGCTTCATCGGCCGCGGCGGTCAGGTGTTGAAGGCGGTCAATGGCAGCAGCGGGACCTACCAGATCCGCGGTGACGAAGGCTACGTCCGCGTCGAAGCGACCGCCCCGGACGGCGCGAAGGCCTGGAGTCAGCCCTTCTTCATCAGCTGGCGCTGACACTGCGACCGCGAGCGCCGCTGGCGGCGGGGAGGCACCCTCGGGCGCGCCGCAGACGGGCTAGGATCGACAGGTTGCGGTCGAGCTTGTGAGTGAGGGTACTGGGCACGAGCCGCAGAGGCGTTCACGCCCGGGGTGAGCAAGAACCGATTTGAGTTGAGCCGACCGGCCGGTCGAGGGGGCGGGCGCAGCAGCGGTCTAGGACGCCGGCGCAGCAGCCGTCTGCGACTGGGGGCTGGGGAGTGCGCCGGCCTCCGTCGAGAAATGCCAGATCCGCCGGCCGGCGATCCCATTGAGGGTGTAGGTCAATTCGGCCGTATACGTGGTGCCCGGTTGGAGCGGCGTGTTGGCGAGGAATGCATAGGAGTTCTCGGTTTCGGAACTGGGCTGCAGCGAAACTCCCGGCAAGACCGAACCCGACGGATCGCGCAGGTGAAACGCGGTGATCGTAACCCTCGCATTGCGGTCGAACGTGGCGGAGACCGGATAACCGATGGGGTAGCTGGCGTTGGGCGCGGGATCCGGGATTTCGTTGCCATTGAAAGCGGTCGGCACATTGACCTGGTTATCGGCTGGATAGAGGATGACCCGCCCGGTGGTCGTCTCGCGGTAGGACATGTCCATCACCTGGACGGTCATCGGCCCGAGGTAGGCATCGCCGTAACCGAGCTCGAGGAGGTCGGCACGCAGCAACGGGAAGCGGTGATACACGGAATCGATCCAGTCGCTGACCGCGGCCGCGGGATCGGTGCGGTGGGTAATGACCTCCGCCATCGACCGCTGCGGATAGCCAAAATGCTGCGCCCGCGTCAGCACGTTGTCCCCGACGTAACCTTGACCGCTGGCATCTTCCTTGTGAATGCCCAGGTCGCGGATGCTGGCCAGGGCTCCATTGAAGAACGTGTAGAAGGCATGGGCCAGCGCCGATTGGTGAATGACCGTCGAGCTGGTGACCGGACCTAAGCCCGCCAGCCTGCGGTAGCGGTTCACGGTCGCCAGCGCCAGCGCTTGCCGGTCGACCGCTGCCTGGTCGAGGTCGACGTAGGTTGCGGCCGGTGCCGCGCCAACTCCGCTGGGAGCCACCGTCCCCTTGGCAGCCGTTGCCGCGGCCGCCTCATCCTTGTTCAAGTAGCGGAGCAGTGCGACCAGGTAGGCGCCCGCCTCCTGGTCCGTCGGTTGTGCCGCGATCGCGGCACGTTCATCTCGAATGGCCGTACCCGGATCCTTGTCCCTGGCGACCGCGATGTCGCCCAGCAGCTTGAGATCGAGCGCGCTGCGCGGCTGGAGCTGCAGGGCCGCCTGGTAGGCGGTCTTGGCGACGTCGTAGTCCTGCGCGAAGAGCGCCACCTCTCCCAGTTGCTCACGTAATCCCGCATCATCCGGTGACAGGGTCGCGGCCCGCTGCAGGAACTCGGTCGCGCCGGTGAGATCCTGGCGGGCGATGGAAAACCGCGCCAGTTCGAGCAGCCGCTCGACCCACTTTGGCTGCGCGCCCGCCGCCAGCTTGAGGTGCACGAGTGCCTGGGGGTAGTCCTTCTTGTCGCGGTAGTAGTTGGCCCAGTTGCGCTCGACCTCCGCCTTGTCATAGTCGGACCCCTTCTTGGCGAGCTCGGCGCCTTTCGTCAGCTGGGTCTGGGCGTCGGCGTACTGGCCGACGTCGGCGAGGGCTTCTGCGTAGAAAACATGGGCCAGGGTCGAGGTGGGCGCCGCCTTGACGGCCGCGGCTCCGTCGCGAGCCGCCGACTGGAGATCGTCGTTCCAATCCTCGACCCGGGTCAGGATGGTGAGCACGAAGCCGTCATGCGGAGCAATGGTCTGGGCTTTCTTGGCTTCGACGAGCGCGGCCTGCTGCTTGGTCTGGTAGTTGAGGACGAGCGCGTAGGTCGCGTGATCTTTGGCGTCCTGGGGATGCGCCTTGATCAGGTCCTGCAGCTGGGTGGTGGCCGCCGCATATTTGTTCTGGAACATGAGCGCCAGCGCCGATTCCGCGCTCGGCCCCGAGGTCCTGGAGGCGACCGGGTCGCAGGCGGCCAGCAGGACGGCAAGAAGAAGGATCGCACCGCCGCGCCGCCTCACGGGGTCAGTCTATCGGGAGGTTCTTAGAGAGTCGTAAGGGTCGAATTGGTGACGATCTGGTGACACGCTCCGCTGGAAAGCAGTCGGCCATACGTCTCACTCGCATGACCGAGCGCGCGCGCAAGCTGGACGCGAGCCGGCTCAAGGTGATCTCCGGCGGCAGTCCGACGCCGGCGCCATCCTACCGGCTGCTGACGCAGGTCAGTGCCGCCCTCAGCAGCTCGCTCGATCTCGATCGAACGCTGAAGGACGTCCTCGAGCGTATGAACGCCCTGGTGGCCTTCGATGCCGCCACCATCTTCTTGTTGGACGATTCGCGCACCGAGCTCCATGTCAAGGCCGCCCTCGGCGTACCGGTCGCCCTGAAAGAAGTCAAAAGCTTCAAGGTGGGGGAGGGCGTGGTCGGATGGGTGGTGCGCCACGGCGTCACCGCGGTGATCGCGGATTCGTCGAAGGACGCGCGCTACAAGGTGACCGGTGCTGAGCGGCGGTCCAAGACGGTGCTGGCCGCGCCGCTGCGTGCGCAGGAGAAGTTGCTGGGGGCGCTGGTGCTGGTCCGCGCCGCGCGCGAGCCCTTCGGCCCGGAGCATCAGAAATTGGTGGAGGCGATCGC
>DASWBA010000198.1:0-4117 GCA_036390825.1 Candidatus Dormiibacterota bacterium | reverse complement strand
TATCAGCAGGACTCGCAGGCCCTGCTTCGCCAGTTGCTCTGCCCGGGTGAGCAGTGGGCGGACGCCGTCGCCAGCGAGGATCGCTTCCGGAGCGCCCAGATACCAGGTGCCGTGACCCGCGCTGGTCACCGCACTCCACCGCCGGGCGGACGAAAAGGGGACCGTCTTGACGAACGGCCACGCCCCTTGCGGGTCGTGTGCGGCAGCGATCGCCCTCAGGCTGGCATTCGGCTGCCGGTCGGCGGCGACCAGGGTGGCGAGGGCGGCATTCACCTCGGCCGGATTCGCGCCCTGCAAGGGCTCGACGCGTTCCAGTGTCATCTCGCCATCGGTCAGGGTCCCGGTCTTATCAATGCAGACGACGTCGACGCGAGCCAGGCCTTCCACGGCTGGCAGTTCCTGCACCAGCACGCGGCGACGCGCCAGCCGGACGACGGCCACGGCCAGTGCCAGGCTGGTGAGGAGGACCAGCCCCTCGGGCACCAGCGTCACCATCCCCGCCACGGCGCCCCGGATCGCATCGATCAATGGGAGGTTGACGTTGAGCTGGCTGTAGACGAGGAGTGCGGCAACCGGCGGGATGATCCAGGTGATCATCCGCAGAATCCGGTTCGTGCCCTCGCGCAGTTCGGAGCGCACAAGCGAGAAGCGCCTCGCCGCCTGGGCCAATTTCCGCGCGTAGGCATTCTCGCCAATGGCCGTTGCCGTGAAGAGTCCGGTCCCCGCCACGACAAAGCTGCCCGACAGCAGCGCGCTCCCTGTCGGCTTGATGATTGGTCGCGACTCCCCGGTGACCAGCGACTCATCCACCTCCAGATCCTCGCCCGTGAGGACGACGCCGTCCACGGGCACCTGGTCGCCGCGCTGGAGTGCGATGACGTCATCGAGGACGAGTTCGTTGACCGGTATGGCCGTTCTCCGACTCGAGCGCACGACCGATATCCGCGTGGCATGCAGCACCGCCAGACGGTCCAAGGTGTATTTCGCCCGGATCTCCTGAACCACTCCAATCGTCAGGTTGGCGATCAGCACCAGCCCGAAGAGGGCGTCCTGAGGCGGCCCAACGATCAGCATCACGACCAGCAAGCCGCCGAGCAGGGCATTAAACCGGGTGAAGAGATTGGCCTTCAGGATCTCGCGAATAGATCGGCTGGTCCTCGTCTCCGTCCGGTTGACGTCGCCGCGCTGCTTCCGAACGGCAACCTCGGCCTCGCCGAGCCCCGCGGGCAGGACATCAGACCGCCGAGGAAGAGCCATCACGGCTGCCATCGTGATCAGCATGGTCCGGATGTCCCCCAGCCAATAGGGCCGAAGGTACCGCCGCCCGCGGGACGCACCCTGCAGACGATCCGGCCTTTTGTGGTGTTCCTCCCGTGATCGAGCAGCTCTTAGAGATCAGTCGCCGGGAGCCTCACGGCATCGGCGAATGAGGCTCTGATCTCAACCGAATCGAACGTCAAGCGTCTGCTTTCTGCCGGCTCCACCGGTTGATGTCAAACGCCTGGCCCCGGTTCCGGTCCTGTACTCGGCATGCTTGTTCTTTACCGATAGGCTCCTTCGATGATTTGCTCCTGCTCAGGCAGCGTGATTCAGGTGGTCTGAGCCCCGCCTCCCTTGCGGCTAAAGAAGAACCAGAGCACAAAGCCGTTGACCCCAGTGGCGAACGCAGTGGCAACGATGATGCCGGCGATCGTGGCGAAAAGCTGTTCTGTGGTCATGATGACCCTACCTCCCCTTCCTGTTCTTCAGTCTCCCGGTCATCGGAAGATCACCGCCATGTGGTTGAAATCGGCCCATGACCGCTCGAAGGTCGCCTTGCTGATCCACTCCTGGGTCCCGTGCCAGGGATCATTGACGCGGACGGTCGTCGACGAGATGCCGGTGAGCAGCACCGCGTGCTCCCGGAACGAGTACCGGACGGCGCGCCCATCCCATGCCGTCCAGGTCCCCACAAAGGTGTTCTGCCAGCCGACCTCGACCCAGACCTCAACCGGATGACCCGCGTGGAGCTCCTTGTAGATCGTGGAAGCGGAATAGCCTTCGCCGCCAACGGCTCCCGGGATGCCGTGGGATCGAGCGATGTCGAGGATCACCGGGTAGTACACGCCGTACCCGGTCGGCGTGGAGTCGTTTCCCCAGACATCGCCGACGAAGTTGGTGTACGGATCGCCCCATCGCACGATTGTGTGGTTCGGACCCATTTCCGGTGGCCGCAGATCCGCATTCTCGTGCGCGAACAGATCCGCATCGGAGAAGTGGAAGCCGAAGTAGGCCAGGGCCATCCGCAGCGCGCTGGTTTCGCAGTCGAGCGGCATGGCCTGCTGATAGACCGGCACCGGAATCAGGCGCACCAGCAGGCCACGGATGGCGGCCGTCTCCGCGCGAAGCGCGGCCGCAATCCGACCGAAGGCCGCCTTATCCGCGGCGTGCGATAGCTGGCCGGCCAACCCATCGACCCTGGCGGTCGGCGCCGATACGTCCACCCCCAGCGCACGCACCTCGACCAGAGCCGCGCGGGCGGCGTTCAGCTCCCCGTAGGCGTTCGCCCTCGCCGCCAGGAGCGCCCGGATGTCAGCGGTAATCGCGGCGGCTTGATCCTGGAGCGGTTTAAACCCCTCCGGCAGGCGGACGGCCTGCATCCTCGTTTGAACCACTGCGATGCGCTCGCGGAAGGCTGACAGGCCGAGTTCTGGATACCGTCCGGCATCCGCCAGAACCGCGTTCGCCTGCCCCAGTGCTGCCTCGGTCTTGCCTTTCTCCAAGCTGAGCGCCGCCAGCCGGGCTAACAGGGACTCCGTCTGGCCCGTCAGGGCGGTCGCGAGCTCTCTGAAATCGGCCGGCGTTCGGGCCGTTGATTTCGCGGTCACGATCCGGCCAGCTGCGCCTCCAATGTCGTCGAACAAGAGCCCCGCTTGCTGGGCGTTCGCTTCTGCATCCTCCCATCGCCGAAGGTTGCCAAGGAAGGCGTTCCGCTCGTCGGCCAGACTCGCCGCATACGCCTGGTGCAGGCGTTGCTCCAGGTTCACCAGCGCCGCCAACTGCTGCCGGCGTGCCGCCACACTGGGGTTCGGATTGCTCGGTGTGCGAGCAAGCTGGTCGTACTGCTGTTGGAGATCGGTACCGACATTGCCCGGTAAGCCCTCGGAGATGGCAACAACGAGTTCCTGTTTGACGTGTTGGGCGGCCCGGTGCACCTCGCGGCCGAGTGCCGACGACGCGGCCACTTCTAGAGGCGTCGCAACGACCAGTGCCCCGATCAGAGCAACGAGCAGCGAGCGAGCACTCGGGCCGATTCTGACGTGGCGCGGCTCGGCCGGCGTTGCCTCCCTGGCCTTGGGGGCGACCGAGGCTGTCAGGGCCATCACGCCTCACGTGAACGGCGCGGCCGACTGCCCAACTGACTGCGGGATACCAGTGGAAGGCGTGCCGAATCATCCTTTCGTCCACGAGCCGTGCCGCCTCGACTCAGGTATTGACCGATGAGCCCGATCGCCGATGCGAGGGCAATGGCGGCGATCGAAAGTTCAAGCAGTTCCAGAGCTGGTGACGCGAGAAGGACATCAACTTTGGCTGCCGTCCCCGCCGCGGCGTTGAACGCGTGTACCCAGAGGTCGTAATCGCCCTGGAGCGCGAGGGCCAAGCCGAAAACGACGAGCGCCAACCCGATGGAGGCCGCACGCAACCGGCGGTGCGCCACGGCCGCGCTCAACAAAGCGAAGGCGGCAAGAGTGCCGCAGATGATGGCCGCCGGCCCGAAGTCGAGCCGAGCGTCGCCGGGCCACAGTGTCACGAATGCTCCAGCGAGGCCCAACCCGCCGCCAACTCCTCCGACGATTCCAACGATCGATGCATAGGGGGAGGCTGCCGGCGAGCGGTTATCGCCACGCCGACTAAAAGCGCCCTGACGTCGAAACCCAGTCACAGCCATGGTCCCATGACATAAATCACGTTCGAAGACGGAACACGTCCGAGCTGAGCAGCATCGGACACTTTCCACGGTACGGGGCGCGGTCAGTGTGCGCGAGGGGCCAACGGCACGCTCGCTTCGGGACTAAGCGCTCCTAGTCGACAGGGGCGCTGGGCTCCGAAGGTCCGGTCTTTCACCCGACAAACGGCC
>DASWBA010000197.1:0-42016 GCA_036390825.1 Candidatus Dormiibacterota bacterium | reverse complement strand
GTCCTCGCACACGGCGTAGCGGAGTGGACGCAATCCGTTGCGGTCGAGCACGGCGCCGACGCGCGCCCCGTCGGTGAAGACCAGGCCGGCGGGCCCATCCCAGGGCTCCATGAGGCAGGCGTGGTAGCGATAGAAATCGCGGACCGCCGGGTCGACGTCGAAGCCCTCCCATGCTTCCGGCACCAGCATCGCCAGCGACTGCCGGATGTCGCGGCCCCCCCGCACCAGCAGCTCGAGTGCGTTGTCGAGCATTGCCGAGTCGGAGCCGGTTTCGTCGATCACGGGCACCAGCAGGTCCTCGTCGGCCCGCTCCCGGGCACCGAGACGACCCTCGCGGGCGCGCATCCGGTTGACGTTGCCCTGGATGGTGTTGATCTCGCCGTTGTGACAGAGCATTCGGAACGGCTGAGCCCGCTCCCACGAGGGTGCGGTGTTCGTGCTGTAACGCTGGTGGAAGATGGCGAATGGTGCGACGAATCGAGAGTCGCGCAGGTCGGGGTAAAAGGCCGCCAGCTGCTCGGCCGCGCACATCGCCTTGTAGGTCAGCGTGCGAAAGGACATCGACGCGACATAGGCGCGCAATCCCGCGGCCCGGACGGCACGCTCGACGCGCTTGCGGGCCCGGTAACATCGGGCCTCGGCCTCGGCGCTTGACACCGAACCCTCGGTGGCGATGATGGCCTGCTCGATCACCGGTGCCGCGGTACGGGCCCGGTCGCCGAGCGCATCGGGCTCCACCGGAACCGGGCGCCAGTCGATCAGGTCGACCTGCTCCGCACGGCAGGCCTCACCAAAGAGACGGCGGGTCAGCCGCCGCTGCCGATATCCATCGGCCGCCGGCGCCCTGGGCAGGAAGACGACGGCGACCCCCAGCGTGACGGCCGGATCGACGTTGATGGCGGCGCGCTGCATCCACTCGCGCAGAAAGGGCTGCGGGATGGACAGGAGGAGACCGGCGCCATCCCCCGAACGATGGTCCGCGGCCACCGCTCCTCGATGACGGACACGACCCAGCGCTGCGAGGGCGGCGTCGACCATACCTCGACTGGCTCGCCCTCCAGCGTCGGCGACGAAGCCGATCCCGCAGGCGTCGTGCTCGAAGCGCGAGTCGTACAAGCCTGCGTGTCGCAAGAGTCAACTAGGGACGGTATCGGTTACCGCCGCGACGCACCACGGACGATTGCACCAAAAGCACGGCGCACCGTCGTACCCTCCACACAATCAGCGGGCCCACGGTGTGGAAAGGCTAGCGCGTCAGGTGGGGGCTTGCTCGCCCCCGTAAAGCACACGCTGCGGGATCCGGTGCAGGCTGACCACGCCATCGTCCGTCACCCGCACCAGCTCGCCGACCTGCACCCCGACACGCTGGTCGGTAGTAATGACATTCGGTTGGATCACCAGCGTCATGTTCCGCTCGAAGACGAAGTCCGGTACTGGCCCGTGGCTGCTCCCGGGAGTTCGGAGGATCGGGGGAAGGTACCCGCCGCCGTAGCCGTGGACGAGGTCGTCGCAGATGGTGAAGCCCTGGGTCTCGATCAGCGATGCCGCCTCGACAACGGCCGCGGCGGAAACCCCCGGGGCGATGGTGCGCGCGACCACGTGAAATGCCTGCCAGGCGACATCGTGGAGCCGCCGATAGGACTCTGTCAGCTCGGCCTCCACGGTCACCGTCCGAAGAACCTGGCCCGAGTACGCGGTGTAGGCCGCGCTCAGCTCGAGGATAATCGCGTCCTCGGGTTGTAGCGGACGATCGGTGAGCTCCTGTTGCGGCACGATCCGGTCCGGATTGGCCATCGGCGTCGAGCTCAAGTAGAGGAAGTGGGGCTGGCCACCGGCGCGGATCGCGGCCGCAGCAGCCTCCGCCTGCAGCTCGAGCTCGGTTGTTCCCGGTACGGCCGCGCGAAGCAACGCCGCTAGCGCCTGGTCGGTGATCGCCGCGGCGCGCGTCATCCACTCGAGCTCTTCGTCACTCTTGACCAGCCGCAGCCTTAGGAAATCCGCTGTGGCATCGACAAAGGTGCGTTCAACCAGGCGACCACTCAGCCGCTGTTGCTCGACGTACGGCACCGGCCCGACCAGCCCCACCCGCAGCGCACCCGACGTACCAGCGAGCTCATCCGCAACCGCGTCGATTGAGCGTGCACCGCCCCACCGGACGTCGGCACGGGCGACGCGGCGCGCGTGCTGCACGTGGTTGAAATACTGCACGAAGAGCACCGGATCGCGCCCGGGCACCCAGACGACGTAAGTGTCCTGATAGCCGAGGAATCCCGTCAGAAAGTGGACCTGCGCTTGACCCTGCCTCGCATTGGCCGAGGTGCCAAAGACCACCAGGACATCGACCTGCTGTTCGGCGCAGAACTGGTCGACGAAGCGGCGCCGCCGCGCCCACTCGGCCACTGAGAACCTACCCCGATCCCTACCGGCATGGCCGGAGGGAGTATCAACCAAGCTTCTCTTTGAGCCAGTCGGTCATGAGCGGCCGGTACTTGTAGGCGATGTTGTTGCAGACGTGGGTCCCGTCCGGATACATCACCAGCGTCGCGTTGGGCGCCTCTCGCGCGATCCGTTCGGCGTCCGCCGGCGGAAACAGGCCGTCCTTCGCGCCGTGAATCACCAGCAGCGGCTGGGTGACCTTGTCGAGCACGCCCTCGAGATTGAGCGTGTTGGCCTTGCGCCTGGCTTCGGCTTCGTCTGCGGACTTCGTGTAGAAGATGTAGCCGCCCCTGGTCAGGGGATTCAGGTTGTCCCAGCAGTCGCCGAGGTTGTAGGGCCCGGACAGTCCCACAACGGCTCGCAGCCGTTTTTCGTACGCCGCCGCGTGCGGGCCGTAAATGGCGCCCATGCTGATCCCCATCAGGCCGATCCGGTTGAGGTCGACGCCGACATTGCGTCGCTCCAGCTCATCAATCAGCGGGGTGATCACCGAGTCCCAGTTGACGCGAATCGGGAAATGGACCGAGTTCTCGGACTGGCCCGGGCCGTCGATCGTCAGAGTCGCCATTCCCCGTCGCAGGAACTCCTCCTCGATGAGAAAGAGCTCCTCCTTGGACGAGTCCAATCCAGGGACCAGCAGGATGAGCGGGGCGCGGGTGACCTCGCGGGGACGGCGCAAGTGACCCGGGATGACGTGGCCCTCGAAAGGGATCTCGAGACGCTCGGCCGGCGGATCGAGGTGCGGCAGCGTCTTCCGGTAGACCGCGACCGACCGGTCGCGGAGCTCGGCGTGCTGGCGCGCGTCTTCGAACCAGAGGAACTTGCCGAGATGAAAGCACCAGGCTGCCTGCTGGTAGCCGGCAGTCGCCGACACAACGCGCCCGTGCTGCTCCGCATCACGGCCGAGCGCCTCGTGGACCTCACCCACCGCCCGCCAGTTGGGTCCCCAGTCCTTCCACTCCGTGGTCTTTGACACCGTTGCATCGAAGTCGTTGACGTCGATGCCGTTGGCGACGAAGCGCGCCCGCCAGTGATGCGCGGCGACCTGGACGCGGTTGCCCATTTCTACGCTCATCTGACTTTCTCCTTTATCTGGATAGCCGCATTGAAGCTCGAGCCCAGATCTTGCAGCAGGATCGCGGCGCAGTTGCGGCCCGGAAGGCCCGAGACCGATCCGCCGGGGTGGGTGCAGGCGCCCGTTTGGTAGAGGCCTTCGACCGGGGTTCGATACGTCGACCAGCCTTCGACCGGACGAAAATAACCGCTCTGGTCCGGCGTGTTGGCGCCGCCATGACACGATCCGCGCCAGTTCGCCGGGTTGCGGCGCTCCATATCGAGCGGGCTGTTCACATTCCGCCCGAGCACGATGCGCTCCGACAGGTTGGTCGTCAACGGCGCCAGCGCCTCGAACAGCCGATCGGCCACCACGTCTTTGACCTGGTCCCAGTGCTCCGGCCCTTCCACGAGTTCGTAGGGCAGAAAGCTGATCAGCTTGAAGGTGTGCTTGCCGGCGGGCGCTCGGGTGGCATCGATCACGGTTGGTGTGATCGCCAGGAACACCGGATCCTCGAGGTCGAGCCGTCCGCTCCGGTAAGCCTGCAGCATTCGTTGCAGCGACCCGAGCGATTCGAGGCCGCCCATGGTGACGCTTTCCATCGCACCGCTCTCGGTCCGATAGCGCGGCGCCTCACTCAACGCGTAGTGGGCGGCGAACATCGACAGGCTCGGTTTCCAACGGGCGATGCCGGCGCGGAACCGAGGCGTGAGGTTCTCCTCGCCGACAATGCCGGGCAGCTGGGCGATGTGAATGGTCGAGACCACCGCCCTGGAAGCGGCGTAGGTCGATCCGTCGGCGGTCTCGACGCCGGTCGCACGTCCACCCTCGACCACAATCCTCGTGACCGGCTTCGATGTCAGGATGGTCCCGCCGTTTTCTTCGATAATCGCGGCGAGCGCGAGCGGCAGGCGGAGCGAGCCACCCTCGGGCAGGATCCAGGAAAAGCGCTGGCGGCCCGCGACCAGCGAAAACGCCAGCAGCCCGGTCTCGGGCTCATCCAGTGGGTGCAGGGTCATGAAGGCGATCCAGGCGAAGAAGGCGCGCACGCGCTCGTCGCGGAAGCGTTGCCTGATGATGTCGAGCGCCGTCGAGCGTCGAATCTCCAGCATGCGTTGGCCAAGCTTGCTTCCCGCAGTGCGGGCGGCGATCTCCTGCGGCGGCTGCGGAGGATTCTCACGCTCGTCATTGACGATCGGCGCCATCGCCTGCCAGTCGTTGAGCAGCTCGCGGTATGCCTGCGCATCTGCCGGCGAGAAGCGGGCCAGCTCGGCGCAGGTGCGGTCAAGGTCGCGCCACATCGTGATGCTGCCGCCATCGCGAAACGGCATGGTGAACACCGGGTCCGGATAGAGGTAGCGCAGGCCATACCGCTCGAGCTGCAACTCGTTGTTGCGCATCAGCGGGTTGCTCTGGATCAAGTTGTGGGCGGTCGAGCAGGGATCGTGAATGAAGCCGGGTAGGGTGAGCTCTTCGCAGGTGGTATCGCCGCCGATGCGCGGCGCACCCTCCAGGACCAGGACTTTGAAGCCGGCTTTCGCCGCATAGGCGGCGGTCAGCAGGCTGTTGTGACCGGCGCCGGCGACCACGATGTCCCAGTGACTCATGCCGTGGCTCCCAGGTAGAGGCGTCCGATCTCGGGATTGTTGAGCACGGCCGAGCCCAATCCCTCCAGCCGGACGCGTCCACTCTCAATCACGACCCCGTGACTGGCAAGCCCGAGTCCCGACCGCGCGTTTTGCTCGACCAGCAAGATGGTGCGGCCGGCCTGGTTCATTGCACGGATGGTGTCGAAGACGACAGTGCGCGTCTTTGGATCCAGGCCCATCGATGGCTCGTCGAGGACCACGAGCGAGGGATCGAGCATCAGCGCCCGCGCGAACTCGACGATCTTCTGCTGGCCGCCCGACAGCGACGCGGCAGGCTCGTGGCGGCGCTCGCGCACCATCGGGAAGCTCTCGCACACCGCCTCCAGGCGCTGCTCCACCAGCACCCGGTCGTGCACCGTATAGGCGCCCATGCGCACGTTCTCCCAGACCGTCATGGTGGGAAACAGGCTTCGTTCTTGCGGTACCTGCACGATCCCGCGGCGCAGGATTTGCCGTGGGCTGAGCCCGGCGATCGAGGCGCCACGGAATCGGAGGCGACCGAGGCGCGGTCGCAGCAAGCCACTGACGACCCGCAAGACGGTCGACTTGCCGGCGCCGTTGGGCCCCACGATGCAGGTGATCGCGCCCTCCTCGACGACGAGATCGAGCTCGTGCAGGATGTCGCCGCCGCCGTAACCGGCGGTCACTCCCTGCAGCTCGAGCAAGGCGCCCATCTCAGGTCCCGAGGTAGGCGTCGAGCACAGCCGGGTTCTCGCGCACCTCGCGGGGATTCCCCCTGGCGATCGCGCGGCCCTGGTCCATGACGACGACCTCCTGGCAGAGATTCATCACAAAGCCCATGTTGTGCTCGACCAGGAGGAAGGTCGTGCCCTGCCGGTTGAGCTGCCGGATGTGCTCGGCGATCCGCTCCAGAAGGGCCGGGTTGACGCCCCCGGCAGGTTCGTCGAGCAGCACCAGCTCTGGTCCGGCCATCATGACGGCGGCGAGCTCCAACAGCTTGCGCTGCCCGTAGGAGAGGGCGCCACCGATCGTGCCCGCGACCTGGCTAATGTCCATGAACGCCAGCATCTCCATCGCCCGTTCCTTCTCGTGGCCCCATTGCCCCTGGGAGAGAAGCGCCTTCAGCCCCGTGCGCCGCACCGGCACCAGCATGTTCTCGAGCGCGGTCAGCCGCGGAAAAATGCGGGCCAGCTGAAAGGTGCGTCCGATGCCGAGCGCGTAGATCCGATCCGGGCCCATGCCGGCGATCGAACGCGCTTTGTAGCGCACCTCGCCGCCGTCCGGCGCAATGAACCCGGTCACCAGGTTGAAGACGGTTGTCTTCCCCGAACCGTTCGGACCGATCAGCCCGGTGATGCTGCCCGCCGGCACCGAGAGCGAGCAGGAGTCGACCGCCACCACGCCACCGAACCGTTTGGAGAGGTCCTTGACCTCGAGCAAGCTCATGGTGACGCCGCCTTGACGGCCTCGCGCGACCCGCGCGTTGGGGTGGTAGGTCCGGCCGCGCTCCGCCGCCGGCGCTGCACGAGGTCCGTGACAGATGGCACGATGCCCCGGGGCATCAGGAGGATGACAACCAGGAAGACCGCCGAGTAGAAAACGAGGTACAGCCGGCTCGCGCCGAAATGGTACGCAAACTCCAACTGCGCCGGCTCGAGAAGCAGCGCGCCGATCACCGGCCCGCTCACAGTCCCGAGCCCGCCGAGGAAAGCCATCAACACCATCGAGATCCCGATGAGAGGGTCGAAGGCGAACTGCGGATAGAGGTAGGTGACGTAGTAGGCGTACACCGCTCCGATCATGCCCACCAGCAGGGCGCTAATGACGAACGCCGTCAGCTTGAAGCTGCGGGTCGGTACACCGACGGCGAGCGCCTTGTCCTCGTCATCGCGGATTGCCAGCAACCCGAGACCGAACTTCGAGCGGCGGATCCACCAGGAGACGCCGACGGTGAGCACCGCCAGCGCGAGCATCGCGTAGTAGTAGGGGATGTTAAAGAAATCGCCACCCCATTCATGCGAGTACGACAAAGCCAGGCCGGCGCCGCCACCGGTCAGCTTGACGAGGTTCTCGCCGAGCAGCTGGAGCATGAACATGAAGGCGATGGTGACGATGACAAAGGTCGCTGCCCGGGTGCGGAGTGCGACCCACCCGATCCCGATCGCGAGCGCGGCCGTGAGGAGGCCGGCCACCGGCACGAGGACGAATGGGAGATATCCGGGCGCCATGTTGAGATAGTTCAGCATCAGGCCAAAGGAATAGGCGCCGAAGCCGAAGAACGCCGCGTGACCGAGTGAGATGTAGCCGGTGTAGCCACCCATGATGTTCCAGGCGCTGGCAAGTCCGACGTACATCACCGTGAACACCGCAATGCCAGTGGTGGCGGAGTCAGGGGCGATCACCGGCAGCAGGAGCGCGATGATGGCGACCACAAGCAGGGCGAGCCTCTTGAGCGTTGCCCGACCGGGTGTGATGGCGAACGTCCGCGCGCCGCTCATATGCGATCACGGACGCGAACGCCGTAGAGTCCCTGCGGGCGGGCGATCAGGATCACCACTAGGATGACAAAGAAGACGAAGTTGGCCCAGACCGGCGAAATCAGCACCTGGGTGATGTCCTCGCTGACCAGCATGATCAGCGCGGCAATCACGGCTCCCCGCAAGCTGCCGAGCCCGCCGAGCACGATGATGGTCAGCAGCCGCGAAATCAAGTCGTAGTGACTGCCGGGGTTGAAGGCGTTCGTGATGCCGAAGACCACACCGCCGGCCGCGGCGGTGGCCACCCCGATGCCGAATGCGATCGCTGCGACCCGGTCGACGTCGACGCCGATCAGCTGTGCCGCGGTTCGGTTCAGCATCGTGGCACGGATCGCACCGCCGAACGAGGTGCGGTAGAGCATCAGGAAGAGCGCCCCCAGGATTAACAGGCACAGCGCGAAGCCGAAGACATAGACCCAGGTGATGTGGAAGCCGAAGATCCCGAAGCTGGCGTTTTCGTACCAGGCGCGCAGCTCCACGAAGTTGGTGGTGAAGACGTAACCGAGCACGCCCTCGATGCCCAGTGCGAGCGCGTAGGTGACGAGCACCGACAGCGCCTCGCGGTCGGTCTTGAGGGGACGGATGAACACGAGCTGCAGCACGACGCCCAGGGCGAACATCGCCGGCATGGTCACCACCAGGCTGAGGAAGGGGTCCATGTGGAGCGAGCGGAAGAGCGCGAAGCTGAGATAGGCGCCCAGCACGACCAGTGCGCCGTGGCCAACGTTGATGATGCGCATGACGCCGAAGATCAGCGTGAGGCCGGAGGCCATCAGGGCATAGACGCCACCCGTGAGAATGCCGAGCACGGCGGCCTCGAGAACCAGCGTCATGCGGCGATCAACGCGTTGGGGGAGGGACGGCGCCGCGTGTCACCGTCCCCACGACTCTACTTAGGGCCAGTTCGGCTTCGGGTACTCGGGCTTGGCGGCGGCCACGCTGGACGGATAGACAAAGATCGCCTGCGCGCCCTGCCACTGCTCGAGATAGACGCCGACGCCACCCTGCGGCTTCCCCACACTGTCGAACGACATCGGCCCCTGGATCGTCTGGTACGTGCCGGAGTGCAAAGCGGTGATCAGGGCTTTGTTGTCAATACTGTTTGCCTTCTGCGCCGCCTGCTCGACCACTTGCCCCACACTGTAGGCCTCGGCGGCATCGGCGCTGATATCGCCGAACGCCCCGCCATACTTGGCCACGAACTCGATCGTGAATTTTTCGTTGCCGTAGGCCTTGGCGCTCGAGGTCCAGCCGGCGGGAACCATGATCCCTTCCGTGTTGTTGGCTCCGACTTTGTCAGCGAAGTCCTTCCCCTGGTCCGGCCCGGTCGTCTCGATGATGGACTTTGGATTGTAGTGCTGCTGCTGGAAGACTTTGACAAAGGCCACCGCATCGGGTTCCTGTGTACCGAGGATGGCGACATCCGCTTTGGAGTTGACCACCTGCAGCGCCAGCGCGTCCCACGAGGTGGCCTCCGCCGGATACACCTTGTACGACGCGGTCGTAATGCCGCCGGCTTCCAGCAGGCTCTTGGCTTTGTCGATCTGCGGCTGTGTGAATGGATCATCCTCCGTCGCGTAGGCGGCGGTCTTCGGCCGTTGGTCGCTGGGTAGCGAAAGCAGGAATTTGGTGTAACTCACGAGGTTGTCTTCGACGGCGGCCGGTTGCACGAAGAAGATGGAATGCAGGCCCTGCGCGAAGACCTTCGGTCCGCCGCCGGCGGGCTCCGGGAATGCGTAACCGTAACGGTCGGTCACGGTCGAGGCCGGAATCGTGAGTAGCGAACTGAACGGTCCAAAGACCAGCGCCACCTTGTCCTGGGTGATCAGCGTTTGATAGTTGGTCACGACCTGTTGCGTGCTGCTGGCGTCATCGACGTACTTCATGGTCACCCGGTGACCGAGTAAGCCGCCCTTGGCGTTGATGTCCTGCGCCCACAGGTCGTAACCCTGCTGAAGGGCCTTCCCATCGCCCGAGAAGTCGCCGCTCAGCGACAGCGATACCCCGATCGTAATCGGCGCCGCCGGCGCGGGTGAGCCCCCCGCAGTGTTCGATGAGGTGCCGCATGCCGAAAGTACCAGGGCGAATCCCGCCGCGATCATCGACAGGGGTTTGCGCATGCTCTCTCCCTTCCTCTTGGAGCCGACTGAATCAGTTGGCAGCGTTGCGTTATTCCGTTCGTGCCTTGCGCTGAACAAACGATTGTCCTATGTTAGGCACGGGTGAAAGGCTTGTCAATGACGGCCCGGCAATGCCGGTAACGCTCAAGGAACTGGCCGCTCGTGCCCGGGTCCATCCCTCCACCATCTCCCGGGTGGCCAACCACGACCCGAACCTGCGGATCGCTCCGCCGACCAGGCAGCGGATCGAAGAGCTGCTGCGCGAAACGGAATATCGACCCAACGGTGTCGCCCGCGGGCTCAAGCTCCGCCAGACGCTGGTGCTGGCCGTTGTCATCCCGGACGTGACCAATCCCTTCTTCGCGGCCCTCTTCCGCGGCGTGGAGGATGCCGCCTCGCCACGCGGTTACAACGTCCTTCTTTGCAACACCGACGGCAGCCCGGCACGCCAGCGTTCGCACCTGCAGAGTCTGCATGCCCGGCGGGTCGACGGCGTCATCATGGCCAGCAGCTTTCTCAAGGATCCGACCGTTCGCTGGCTGCGCCACCAGGGCATCCCCTATGTGCTGGTCAACCGCTTCAGCGATGAGGGCCACGATCCGTTTGTCGGCTCGGATGACCTGGTCGGGGGCCGGCTTGCCACCGAACATCTGGTGACGCTCGGCCACCGGCGGATCGGACACCTGGCCGGCAAGCTGACGGTTAGCACCGGGGTGATGCGGCGGCGAGGATACCTGGCAGCGCTGGCCGAGCACGGGCTGTCGGCCGACCCGGTACTCGTGGTCGAATGCGGCTATACGGAAGAGGGTGGCGCTCGGGCAGCGGAGCGCATGCTCGCGCTCGCCGATCGGCCGACCGCGATCTTCGCCGTGACCGATATGACCGCCGTGGGCGCTTTCGGGGTAGCACGTCGTATGGGTCTTCAGATCCCCGAGGAGCTGGCGATCGTCGGCTACAACGACATCCCGCTGGCCGGCCGGATGGTGCCCTCTCTCACGACCGTGCATGTCCCCATCCATGAATTCGGAGCCACCGCCGCGCGCCTCTTGCTCGAGCAAATCGACACCGGCGAGCCGTCGCGGCGGCGCGTCATCTTCAACCCGGAGTTGATCGTCAGAGGATCGACGGTTGCCGGCGCCGGCAACCCAACGAGCCCCCAGCAGGTGCCGGCATTTGCCACCGAGTGAGGAGAACTTCCATGTCAACAAACGTTTGCGCACGTCCGCGACTGGAGGCGATGTCATGACCGCGGCCGGGTCTGACCACCGCACCATCGGCTGGATCGGGACCGGACGGATGGGATTCGCGCTCGCCGCTCGCCTGCTCGAACAGGGCTGCGACCTCTCCGTCTACAACCGGACCCGCGCCAAGAGCGAGCCACTGGCGGCGCGTGGGGCGCGCCTGGTCGACCGGCCGGCCGACCTGAGCGACCGCGACATCGTGTTGACCTCGGTCGCCGGGTCGGACGACTTCGCCGACGTGATGACCGGGCCGCAGGGGCTGCTCGCCAACGGTAGCCGGGTGCCCTCGATCGTGATCGATACCTCCACCGTCTCGATGGACGCCTCCCAGGCGATCCGCGGGACGGCGGAACGGCTGGGGTCGGCGCTGCTGGCGGCGCCGGTCAGCGGCAACCCGAAGGTCGCGCGCGCCGGCAAGCTGAGCCTAGCGGTGTCGGGACCTCGTCCGGCCTTCGAGCAGGCGCTCCCCTATTTACGGATGTTGGGCAAGAGCGTGACCTATGTGGGGGACGGCGAGACCGCCCGGTTGGTCAAAATCTGCCACAACCTGATCCTGGGCGTGGTCACCCAGATCCTCGCTGAGACCACCGTGCTGGCCGAGCGTGGCGGCATCGCGCGGGCGGACTATCTCGAATTCATCAACGGCAGCGTGATGGGGTCGATTTTCAGCCGCTACAAGACGCCGGCCCTCGTCAACCTCGACTTCACGCCGACCTTTACCGGCCACCTGCTCCGCAAGGACTTCGAGCTCGGTCTGGCCGCCGCCCGCCAGCTGAACGTCCCGCTCCCGGTGGCGGCCATCACCCACCAGGTCGTGGTTAGCCTGATCGGGCAGGGCCTCGGTGATGTCGATTTCGCGGCGCTGCTGGAGCTCGAGGCGCGCGGGGCCAACTTGACGCTAAAGCCCGAGGACCGCGTCGTGTCCGACGGTCTCGAAGCCACCGATGGTGGCGGGGGCACGCACTAGCACTCGCTTCCGAAGCGGAGCGGCGCTGCTTCCACGGTCTGCGCCAGCTTCGGCATCGCCGCCCCTCCAATTACTCTACGGCGTTGCAAACGTTTGCGCCAGACCGGACCGGGCACAACGGGTAACGTGTGGTCGGGCGGTGCAACCGCCAGGGCGTATGCAGCCAAGGGGCGGCGGGGAGAGCAGGCGCGAAGGGCGGGGGGAGCGGACGATCGTGACCCTCGCGGATGTCGCACGGGCCGCGGGCGTGCACTACTCCACCGTCTCCCGAGCGCTCGATCCCCTCTCGCCCGCTCAGGTCAATCCCGAGACCCGACAACTGGTCCAGGCGCTCGCCAAACGGATGGGCTACCAGAAAGACATGGTGGCCAGCGGGCTGAAACGAGGCCGAACCCACACCGTCGCCGTGATCGCCGGCGACCTTGGGAACCCGAACCTCGCTCCAGTCCTGCGGGGCATCGCCGGCGGACTCGAGCAGGCGGGGCTGATGACACTGATCTCGGAGACCCAATTCGATTCGGAACGCCTCCAGCGGATCCTGAATCACCTCATGAGCCGCCGGGTCGACGCCATCATCATGACCGCCGCCCAAACGCGCGACGCGCCAACGCTTCGCTGGATCCGTCGTCAGGGCATTCCGCTCGTGCTGGCGATTCAGACTGTTCCTGGTATCCGATTGCCCGCTTGCACCAATGACGACTCCCTCGGGGGCGTGCTGGCGGCGCGCCATCTCCTTTCGCTCGGGCACCGGCGGTTCGCCCAACTTCGCGGACCGATGGAGTTCAGTTCCTGCTTCCTTCGCGCCCAGGGGTTCAGCAAGACGGTCGCGGCCGCCCGCGCGGAGGAAGTCGTGGTGAAGTCCACGGCCCTCTGGGGATCACCCGAAGTGGGCGGGGCCCTGATGCGCGAGCTTCTCGACAAGAAGGGGGTTCGGCCGACCGGCATCTTCGCGCACCATGACCTGACAGCCTTTGGGGCGCTGACGGCGGCCGAGGAGCGGGGCTTGACGTGTCCCCGGGACCTGTCGATCGTCGGTTACCACAATTTGCCGCACAACGATCGCATCGCGCCGCCGCTGACCTCGATCGGTCAGCCCCGCGAGGAGCTTGGCCGGACCGCCGCCGAGATCCTGATCGCGGTGCTCGCCAGGCCTGGCCGGGTGCCGGCGCCACGGCTGGTGCGGCCGTCCCTGGTGGTGCGGAAGTCGACCGGGCCCCCGCCCAAGGCGTAGCTGCCGGTGAGCCGCCCCGGCCGCTGCAAACGATTGCACCAGACCGGGCCGATCGACAAGAGGTTAACGTGTGGTCGGGCGGCAAGAAACGTCCAGGCGAATGCAGCGAAGGGGCGGCGGGGTGGGCAGGCGCGACGCGTCGGGGGAGCGGACGATCGTGACCCTCGAGGATGTCGCACGCGCGGTGGGCGTGCACTATTCGACCGTCTCGCGAGCCCTCGATCCAGACACGGCCCGACAGGTCAACGTCGTCACCCGAAAACGGGTCGCGGCCGTCGCCAAACGAATGGGCTACCACAAGGACATGGTGGCCAGCGGGCTGAAGCGAGGGCGGACTCACACGGTGGCCGTGGTCGTCGGCGACCTTGGAAATCCAAACATTGGTCCGCTCCTCCGGGGGATCTCGAACCGGCTCGAAGCCGCGGGACTGATGCCACTCATCGTCGAAACGCAGAATGACCCAACACGCCTGGAGCGCATCGTCAGTCACCTGCTCAGCCGCCGGGTCGATGCCTTCATCCTGACCGCCGCGCGACTTGGCGACGGTCCGAAGCTGCGCCGGATCCGGCGTCATGGCATCCCGGTCGTGCTGGCGGTTCAGTCGATCCCCGGGATCCGCCTGCCAGCCTTCACCAACGATGACATTCTGGGCGGCTCGCTGGCTGCCCAACATCTCCTCGCCCTCGGACACCGGCGGGTTGCCCAACTGCGCGGGCCGGCCGACATCTACTCCTGTTTGCAGCGCGCCCAGGGATTCAGCCAGACGATCGCGGCCGCAGGCGCGACGGAAGTCGTCCTCCGGTCGACCGCGCCCATGGGAACAGCCGAAGAGGGAAATCGCCTCATGAGCCAGCTGCTCAACAGCAAACGACCCCTGCCGACCGGCATCTTTGCCCATCACGACCTGATGGCCTTAGGGGCATTGTCCGCAGCGGAGGACCGCGGGTTGGCGTGCCCCGCGGACTTTTCGATCGTCGGCTATAACGATTTGCCCAACGTCGAGCGCATGGTGCCGCCGCTCACGTCGATCCGTCTCCCCCGCGAGGAACTTGGCGGCCTCGCTGCCGAGTTCATGGTCAAGATGCTTTCCTCGGCGGAGCGGCCGCCCGCATCACGGCGACTCGCCCCAACGCTGGTGGTCCGGCAGTCGACCGGGCCGCCTCGCGATTTTCGTTAACCTTGTGCCCGGTGGCACGAACGAAATCCGAATTCACCGTGACGTCCGTGCCAGCACCGGGGCGGATGCACGTCGATTGGGAAGAGCGTGTCGACTTCCGCCGTCTCCACGAGTACCGGTTGGGACGGGCTCGCCAGGCGATCGCCGAACGAGGACTGGGCGGCGTCCTGGTGTTCGACATGAACAACATCCGCTACATCACGAGCACCACCATCGGCGAGTGGGCGCGCGACAAGGTGGCGCGCTTTGCGCTGCTGACCCGCAGCGGTGACCCCATCCTCTGGGACTTCGGATCCGCGGCAAAGGCGCATCGATTGCATGCGCCCTGGCTCAAACCAGAAAATTCGCGCGCCGGGATGACCGGATTGCGGGGTTCGGTCGCGCCCGAAGCCGGTCTTTCGGATGACGTCGCCAAAACGGTGAAGGAGCTGATGCGGGAGCAGGGCGTGAGCGGTGAGCCGCTCGGCGTCGACATTGCCGAGCTGCCGATGGTGTTCGCCCTGCAGAACTGCGGCATCAAGGTCGTCGATGCACAGCAGGCGATGCTCGACGCCCGGCAGATCAAGTCGCCGGATGAGATCACGCTGCTCAGCATGTCCGCCGCGCTGGTGGATGGCGTCTACCAGACGATCTACGAGGTACTCAAGCCCGGCATCCGCGAGAACGAGATCGTGGCGATCGCCAACAAGCAGCTCTACGACATGGGCTCCGATGATGTCGAGGCGATCAACGCCGTGTCCGGTGAGCGCTGCAGTCCGCACCCGCACGTCTTCTCCGATCGACTGATCCGGCCCGGTGACCAGGCCTTCTTCGACATCATCCAGGCCTACAACGGCTACCGCACCTGCTATTACCGGACCTTCAACGTCGGCCGGGCGACGGAAAGTCAGCGCGACGCCTACAAGCAGGCGCGCGAATGGATCGACGCCGGGATCGACATGGTCAAGCCCGGGATCACGACCGACATGATCGCCAGGGCCTGGCCGAAGGCGAAGGATTTTGGCTTCGACAGCGAGATGGAGGCCTTCGGCCTGCAATTTGGACATGGCCTCGGCCTGGCGCTGCACGAGCGGCCGATCATCAGCCGCCTCAACTCCCTCGACCACCCCGTGGAGCTGAAGGAAGGGATGGTCTTCGCCCTCGAAACCTACTGCCCGGCGTCCGACGGCCATTCGGCGGCCCGCATCGAGGAGGAGATCGTGGTGACGTCGACGGGGCACGAGGTGATCACCCTCTTCCCCGCCGAAGAGCTCGTTATCGCGAACGCCTATTGAGCACCCAGGTCGAAAAACCGGCCGCGGCTGACATCGACCGCCCGACGCGGGTGCGCCTTTACCAACTGATGGTCGAGCTGCGCGACTTCGAGCAGCGCGCCTACGAGCTCTTTCTCGAAAACCTGGTCCGCGGCACCAGCCACCTCGCGCTCGGCCAGGAGGCGATCGCCGCCGCTTACGGGGTTGCGATGCGGCCCGATGACTACACCTTCTGCACCTATCGCGGCCACAACCACACCCTCGCCCGCGGCGCCTCGATGGCGGCTGCCATGGCGGAGTTACTCGGGCGGGGCAACGGCATGATGCACGGCAAGGGTGGGTCGATGCACTTGACCGACGTCGAACACGGGGCGATGGGGTCGTATGCCATCGTCGGCGCCCACCTCCCGATCGCAGCCGGGGCGGCCTGGTCGGCGCAGGTTCGTCAGTCGGGTCAGGTGGCGGTCTGCTTCTTCGGCGATGGCACCACCAACATCGGCGCCTTCCACGAGGCGTTGAATCTCGCCGTGGTGTGGAAGCTGCCGGTGGTGTTCGTGTGCGAGAACAACCTCTACATGGAATACACGCCGATCGATTCCGTGACGGCCGTCAAGCAACCGGCAGCGGATCGTGCTTCAGCCTACGGGCTCGAGTCGATTCTCGTCGATGGCAACGATGCCGACATCATGTACGAGATCGCGCGCCAGACCATCGGCAAGGCACGCGCCGGTGGCGGCCCCTCGTTGGTCGAGGCCTTAACCTACCGGCACGGGGGGCACTCGCGCGCCGACCCGGCGAAGTACCGGCCGGAGGCGGAGGTGCGCGAGTGGTTGGCGCGCGACCCGATCAAGCGCTACCGTCCGCGCCTGATCGAGGCGGGCGTCGCGGAGGCCGAGATCCGCGACATCGAGACCCGCGCGCAACAGAAGGTGGATGCCGCGACCGAAGAGGCGCGCGACGGCGCGCCGGCGTCGATCGACGAGATCGAGCGCCAGGTGTGGAGCGACGGGAGCGCGCGATGGCGGAACTGAGCTATCGCGAGGCGATCGCCGCAGGGATCGCCCAGGAGATGGCGCGCGACCCTATGGTCTACTTCATCGGCGAGGATATCGGGGCGGCGGGCGGGGTCTTCAAGGCCACGGTCGGGCTGTTCGACCGCTTCGGCCCGGACCGCGTGCGCGACACACCAATCTCCGAGCAGGCGATCATCGGAGCCGCCATGGGCGCCGCGATGACGGGGTTGCGACCGATTGCGGAGATCATGTTCTCCGACTTTCTCGCCACCTGCTGGGACATGATCGCCAACCAGATCGCGAAGACGCGCTATATGACCGACGGCCAGGTGTCGCTCCCGCTCGTGATCCGCACCGCGAACGGTGGTGGCACGCGCTTCGGCGCCCAGCACTCGCAGAGCCTCGAGAACTGGGCGATGGCTGTGCCGGGTTTGAAGGTGGTGGCGCCGTCGAACCCCTCGGATGCCAAGGGACTGCTCGCCGCTGCCATCCGCGACCCGGACCCGGTGATCTTCTTCGAACAGAAGTCGCTCTACGGCGTCAAGGGCACCGTGCCCGACGGCGAGCACCTCGAGCCGCTCGGCCGAGCCAAGGTGCTGCGGGACGGCAAGGATTGCACGATCGTCGCGCTGGCCGCGATGGTGCCCAAGGCGATGTCGGCCGCGGAGCAGTTAGGAGCCGACGGCATTCAGGCCACCGTAGTCGACGTCCGCAGCCTGGTGCCCCTCGACACCAGGACGATCCTCGCCGAAGTCGTGAAGACTGGCCGGTTGTTCACCGTGGAGGAGAATCCACGGCTCTGCGGTTGGGGCGCAGAGATCGCGTCGCTCGCGGCCGATGAGTGCTTCGACGACCTCGACGGGCCGATCGTCCGGATCACCACCCCCCACGTCCCCCTCCCCGCCGCCGACGTGCTCGAAGACGCGGCCATGCCCTCCGTCGAACGGATCGTACGGACCGTGCGAGAATCAATGCGATGACCCCGGTCAGTGAGTTGATCTCCGTTCGCCACACCGACCTCTACATCGACGGCACCTGGCATGCCGCCTCCGACGAGCAGCGGATCGAGGTGACAGATCCGGCCACCGGCGAGGTGATCGCAACCGTTGCGAGCGCATCGGTACAGGACGCGCTCGAGGCGATCGCGGCCGCCGAACGAGCCTTCCGCGGTTGGGCAGCCCGGCCGCCGCGGCAGCGCTCCGAGATCCTCCGCAAGACCTTCGAGTTGATGCTGCGCGACCAGGACAAGCTGGCCGAACTCATGGTGCGCGAGAATGGCAAGCCCATGGTCGAGGCGCGGGGCGAGGTGGCGTATGCCGCCGAGTTTTTCCGCTGGTTTTCTGAAGAGGGCGTCCGCAACATCGGCTCGGTGTCGATCTCACCGAGCGGCGCCAACCGGATCCTGGTCGAGCACCAGCCGATCGGCGTCTCGGTCCTCGTCACGCCCTGGAACTTCCCGGCCGCCATGGCGACCCGCAAGATCGGGCCCGCATTGGCCGCCGGCTGTAGCGTCATCCTCAAGCCGGCATCCGAAACGCCGCTGACGGCACTGGCCATCGCCGACCTGCTCGAGCAGGCGGGCGTCCCCAAGGGCGTGGTCAACGTGATTCCGTCGAAACGTTCGTCGGAAGTCGTCAAGGCGATGCTCAAGGACCCGCGCGTGCGGAAGCTCTCCTTCACGGGCTCGACCGAGGTGGGCCGCATCCTGCTGGCGCAGGCGGCGGAAAACGTGATCAGCTGCTCGATGGAGCTCGGCGGCAACGCCCCGTTCATCGTGCTCGCCGATGCCGATCTCGATGCCGCCCTCGAGGGGGCGATGGTGGCGAAGATGCGCAACACCGGCCAGTCCTGCATCGCCGCCAACCGCTTCTACGTCGAGGCGCCGATCGCGGAAAAGTTTTCGACCATGCTGGCAGGCGCCATGGGGGCCCTGCCGGTTGGGTCCGGCCTGGATCCTAACGTGAAGGTCGGCCCGGTCATCAATCAACCGGCGCGCGAGAAGATGCTCGCCCTGGTCGATGAGGCGGCGGGTCACGGGGCCCGCTTGCTGACCGGCGGCCGGGCGCCCAACCGCCCGGGATACTTCGTGCCCCCGACGGTCCTGAGCGAGGTGCCGCCCGACGAACACATCCTCAAAGAGGAGATCTTTGGTCCGATCGCGCCGGTCGTCACCTTCCGCGAGGTCAACCAAGCCATCGAGTTCGCCAACAAGACCGACCGCGGCCTGGCGTCCTACGTCTACACCCGTGACCTGGCCAAAGGGCTGGCGATCGCCGAGGCGATCGAGTCCGGCATGGTTGGCTTGAACCGCGGCTTCATCTCCGACCCGGCGGCGCCCTTCGGCGGCGTCAAGCAGAGCGGCGTCGGCCGCGAGGGCTCACACGAGGGCCTCATGGAGTTCCTCGAAACCAAGTACATCGCCACCAGCTGGTAGGCCGTTGACAGACGGCGGGCGAACGGATAGCTTGTAGCGGGATTCGGGTGGGAATATCGATACGGCTGACCGGGGGCGTAGTGGCGGCTGCCATTGGATTGAGCGCGTGCGGTGGCAGTTCGAACGCGGCCGCGACCCCGACGCCGGAACCGACTCCCTACCTGGCGACGGATTCCGGCTTTAGCGCCGTCTTCCCGGCGACACCGGCGCGGTCGACGCAAAACATCAACCAGGCCGGGGTCAACGTCAGCCTGACCCTGTACCAGGCCACCACCAACGCCGAACAAGTCGCGGTGGCCTTCGAGCAGCTTCCAGTTGCGCCCCAGGGTGATGCCATCCAGGCGAGTCTCGACGGCGGCGTGGCGGGATCGGCAACCAACGTCAGTGGGACGGTCGTATCGAAGTCCAACACCCAGTTCCTGGGGCAGCCGGCAGAAGACGCTGTGATTCAAGCCCAGGGAACCGTGATCCGCGAGCGCATCTTCTTCAACGGGTCGAAACTGTACGTCCTCGAGGGGATCACCAGCAGCATGGATGCCAAGCATCCCGGCTACGACAAAATGCTCGCGACCTTCAAGACGATTTGACTTTTAGCGGCTGACCGGCAACCAGCCTGGTCTCGTCGCTTCGTAGCGAGCTATCGCCGTGTCCTGGCGCAGGGTAAGCGCCACCTCATCCCAACCATTGAGCAGGCACTCTCGGAAAAACGGGTCGAGGGCGAAGTTGGCTTCGAAACCAGCGGCGGCGACCCGCTGTCGCTCGAGGTCGACGGTGATCTCCATGCCTGGCTCCTGCAACGCCAGCTCGATCAGTTGACGGACCGACTGGTCGGGGAGCTCAACCGGCAGCAGGCCGCAGCGGAAGCTGTTGCTCTTGAAGATGTCGGCAAAGGAAGGCGCGATCACCGCGCGGAAGCCGGCGTCCAGCAACGACCAGGGCGCGTGCTCGCGCGAGGATCCGCAGCCGAAGTTGGCGCCGGTGACCAGCACCTGCGCGCCGCGATACTCGGGCCGGTCGAGAATGAAGTCGCCCTGCCGACGCCAGTCATAAAAGAGGAACGGTCCGTAACCCGAGCGCTCGATCCGTTTGAGGAATTGCTTGGGAATGATCTGGTCGGTGTCAACGTCGGCTCGATCGAGCGGAGCCAGAACCCCGGTGATGCGGGTGAAGCGGTCCATCAATTGAACTCCCTGACATCGACCAGGTGCCCGGCAATCGCCGCCGCCGCCGCCATTGGCGGGCTCACCAGGTGGGTCCGCCCTCCACTCCCCTGCCGTCCCTCGAAATTTCGGTTGCTCGTCGAGGCACAGCGCTCGCCGGGGCCAAGGATGTCTGGGTTCATCCCGAGGCACATCGAGCAGCCGGCGTCGCGCCACTCGAAGCCGGCTTGCCGAAAGACGGCGTCCAGCCCTTCGGACTCAGCCTGGCGCTTGACGCTCGCCGAGCCTGGCACCACCATCGCCCGAACCTTGGGGTGCACGGTGTGGCCGCGGACCAGCGAGGCGGCGATGCGGAGATCCTCCAGCCGGGCATTGGTGCAGGAGCCGATGAAGACGCGATCGATGAGAATCGACTCGATCGCGGTGCCAGGCTCGAGCGCCATGTAGCGCAGGGCGCGCTCATCGGTTTCGGTGCGAGGCGCCGGGACCCGGCTGGTCACCGGCACCGACTGGCCCGGATTGGTTCCCCACGTCACGTACGGTTCGAGCTGCGCCGCGTCGATCGAGACCTCAGCATCGAAGCGGGCGTCGGCATCCGTTGGCAGGGTGCTCCAGCCCGCCAGGGCCTCCTCCCACTGCGCACCCCGAGGCGCGTGCTCGCGCCCCTTCATGTAAGCAAAGGTTGTTTCGTCGGGCGCGATCATGCCGGCGCGGGCGCCACCCTCGATCGTCATGTTGCAAACCGTCATGCGGCCCTCCATCGACAGGCCGCGAATGGTGGAGCCGCGGTACTCGATGACGTGGCCGCGTCCGCCCTCGACGCCGATGCGACCGATGATGCCGAGCGCCACGTCCTTGGCGGTCACGCCCAGCGGCAGCTCGCCCTCGACGGTCACCGCCATCACCTTCGGCCGGCGCAGTCGCAGGCACTGGGTCGCCAGCACGTGCTCGACCTCCGAGGTCCCGATGCCGAAGGCGAGCGCGCCGAAGGCACCGTGGGTCGAGGTATGTGAGTCGCCGCAGGCGATCACCAGCCCCGGTTGCGTGAGTCCGAGCTCGGGACCGATCACGTGCACGATGCCCTGGCGCGAGCTGCCCATACCGAACAGCGCAATGCCCTCCCGCCGGCAGTTCTCCTCGAGCGCCGACATCTGCCGCTCCGCGATCTCGTCGGCGGCGGCCCGTCCGCCACGCGTGGGGACGTCATGGTCCATGGTGGCCACGGTCAGGTCGGGCCGGCGGACCCGCCGGTTGTTGAGGCGCAGGCTCTCGAAGGCCTGCGGCGAGGTCACCTCGTGGACCAGGTGCAGGTCGACGTAGAGGAGATCGGGCTCGCCCTCGTGGGCGGCGACGACGTGGTCCTCCCAGATCTTCGCTGCCATGGTTCGCCCCATTACTTGCTCTCCGCCAGCGCGCGGACCCGCAGCGCCAGCAGCAGGTCGAGGCGGGCATCGGCGTCCTTGAGGTCGAGGCCGGTCACCTCGCCGATTCGTCGGAGCCGGTAGTGCAGCGTGTTGAGGTGGATGTGCAGGTCGCGCGACGATTGCCGCAGGTTGCCGTGGCGCTGCAGGTAGACCTCGAGCGTTTTCAGCAGCGGCGTGCCGCGCGCCCGGTCGTAGTCGATCAGCGGCGCCAGCATGCGGCTGGCGAAGGCGTCGAGACCGGCGCGATCTTCGACCTGGGCCAGCAACCGGTAGACGCCCAGGCGCTCGTAGTTGATGATCTGCTCGCGCTTGCCGAAGCGCACCATCAGGTCGAGGGCGCGCTGCGCCTCAACGAAAGCGGGCTTGAAATCATCCGGCTTCACGCACAGCCGGCCGATCGACACCGACACCGTGATGCCGAGCTCCGACTCGCCGACCGCCTCCCGGATTCGCGCCGCGAGTCCCTCCCCGTCTGGATCTTTGGTGTCGGCTGGCTGGGGCACCAGCACGATCACGCTGTCACTGTGCGCGCTGACCAGGTGGCGCGAATGCAGCCGACGGACGGCGCCGGTCACCAGCTGGAAGAGTTGGTGCTTGAGGGCGATGACCCGACCTTCCTCGTAGCGACGCTCCTTGATGAACTGTCGAAAATGATCGACGTCCACCACCAGCAGTCGGTGTGGCACCGAGAGGTCGTAGCGAAGGTGTCGGGCGCGGCGCTGGACGTTGGCCTGGTCGCCGAAGGTGCCGTTGAGCAGGTCGTCGACCAGCTCGCCGCGCACCCGGTCCTCGGCTTCGCCGACCTCCCGCTGTTTGATCATCTCGAGCGCGATCACGGTGGCCGCGTGCTCGATCGCCACCATGGCGAGCTCCTCGAGGTGTTGCGGGTGGTCGATGATCGAGAGCAGGCCGAGATGCTCCCGGCCGGCCAGGACCGGGGTGATGATGCGGGGGGCCGTCAACCCCAGCTCCGGGAAGGGCGGGACCTTGCGCGGCGCGCGGCCGCGGACCACGTCCTGCAGCATGTTTTTGATGGCGGCCGCCTGCCGAACCTTCACCGGGGTGCCGTGGTGAGCAAGGGTTTGCTGACGGTGCTTGTCGGTCACGCCCGGCACGACGTGGCTCGCCAGCAGGTGGAAGCTTGCGTCCTCGAGGGCGATCGAACTCTCGACCAGCTCGCCCAGTGTCTTGACGATCGCCTCCAGCCCCTGGCCGTCGAGGGCCAGGTCGGTGAACTGCCGGTGGATCTCGATCGAGCGCCGGAGCTGGGTGTTCTGGGCGTTGATGATCCGCTCCAGGATCGGGTTCATGATCTCCAGGTAGGAGACGTCGGGCGGGATCCGGATCAGGGGAATGTTGAACTCATCCGCCTGGCCGAGCATGTCGTCGGGGATCTGCGGCAGGTAGCGCTCCGGCTTGATCACCAGGCCCGCGGAGCCCACCCGGGCCAGGTTGCGCATCAGGTCGCGCTGGGCGGCCCGGTCGTCTTTGATGGCGAAGGCAACCGTCAGCAGCAGCTCGCCTTCGGCCAGCCAGCTGATCGTCTCCGGGGATTCGAGGACCTTCACCCAGGTGATGTTGCGGTCGAGGCCAGCGGCTCCGGCCAGTACCTCGCCCCTCCTCAAACCCCCCAGCGCCATCGCTTCCCGGACTGTCAGCGCCATGGGGAGGCATTAGTATGCCTCAACCGGGGGCTGGCGTGAAGATCCAAGAGAACCAAGGACTTTTGTACGGTTTGCACAATAGACGAGTCCACCCCGGGCTGCTAGCGTACCCGGTGGGTCAACCGGCGTTGATGGGGAGTACTCACCCCCAGAGCGGGTTGACTCGACAAGAGCGGCGGCCGGGGCCGCAAGCAGGGTGGTACCGCGGGAGGCAGGCCTCTCGTCCTTGCAGCAGAGCGTGTCGCACAACCAAGCCAGCTGCAAGGAGGGTACCAATGGCCAGTTACACAATCGAGATTCCCGACCCGCTGCACCACGAGATCCAGGAGCGGCGGCACCAGATCGACGTCGCCGGGATCTGTACGGAGGCGCTGACCGCCGCGGTCGCCAAGCGCGCATCGACAGCGACCTTTGGGCACGACGTCACCGATGACATCAACCGGATGTTCAGCGGATGACGCTCGATGGGCACACAAATGATTGACCGCGTCGAGCAGGAAGCGACCCCGTTTACGCCGGCCCCGCTGGAGCGCACCAGCGGGAACTACTGGCTGATCGAAACCTTACGGCGCTGGGGCATTACCGGCTACGCCGGGGTCAATGGTGGCGGGTTGATCCATGTCACCAAGCACCTCCAGCCGTTCTCTGACCCATCCGAGGCTCGCGATGGCATACCGCGGATGCTGACCATGGGCGAATATGTCGCCGGCTTCGTGCCGCTGGGCTACCACATGGCCTCGGGTCGGATCGGCGGCTGCATCACCACGACGGGTGCGGCGACCAAGCTCGGCGGCAGCGGATTGACTGATGCCAAGCTGCACAACATCCCGTCGGTGTTCCTGGTCGCGCTCAACTCGACGATGTCGATCGGCCAGAGTCCGCTGCAGGACGTGTCCATCCATGGCATGAACATCGTGCCTCAGCTTCAGGCAGAACTCAGCGATGGCTGTGTCGTGATCGATGACATCGACACCATGGAGGAGCAGCTGGAGCGCGCGCAGTCCGTCTTGCTGGAGTCCAAGCCGGTTGCGATTTGCTTTTATCCGGACATTCTTTCCAAACCCGCCAGCATCGACGTCCCCTCCCGCAGCCGGCCGCGCGGCATCCGCCAGCAAGACGTCGATCGCTTCGTCGAGGAGTTTCCCCGCACCGCAGACGGGCGCCGAGTCGTGATCTACGTCAGCAGCGAGGCGGCGCGTTGGCCCGGCATGCCGGCGATCACCACCCAGCTCTCGGAGCTGCTGCAGGCGCCGACGGTGTGGTCGGTCAACGGGGCTAACGCCGTGTCTCCTGCGAATGAGTACGGCTTTGGGTACATCTCCTTCGGCGGCAACGACGAGGCCATGAAGCTCTGGCGAAGCCTCGGCCCCGAGGACTGCGTCATCACCCTCGGGTTCGACTCAGGGGAGTACTCGCTGAATCTCGGCGCCATCCCGGCCGGCGACGTGTGGCACTTCACCGGATGGACGGAGCCGTACGGCCACATCGCCGGCGAGTTCCGGCATCGCGTCCGCGGCAACTACAAAGTGGTTCGGGGCGACCTCGACCTCACCCTCGGGCAGATCATCCCGCGGCTGACCGAGCGCGGCGTGGGCCGCCGGCCGCAGGTCGACGTACCCGAGCGCCTCAACAACCGGCATATCACCCGCGACGTGCGCGATGGATCGGTCGATTTCATTGACTTCTACGAACGGCTGCACAAGTCCTGGCGCCCGAACAGCATCGGCTTCGACGATGTGTGCATCGCCTACAAGGACCGCCAGTACGTAACCCAGCGACCGCATCCGTACATTCCCTTCCACACCGCTCACGACGGATCGGCGATGGGTGGTGGCTTCGGGCTCGGGGTCGGTGCCAAGATGGCGGACCCGAGTCTCCATACCTTCGTCTTCACCGGAGACGGCTGCTGGCGACTGTTCGGCGGCACACTGGCCGATGCCGCCAACCTCGACCTGCGGGTGTTCATCATCAACAACGGCGTCTATGGCATCGTCGACAAAGGGCTCGAGGTCGTCATTCCCGATGTCGAGAAGCGCCGCTACCATTCGACCCTGCCTTCGATCGACTTCGTGGGCGCCGCCAAGGCGCATGGCTGGGATGGCTTCCGCGTGAAGGCCGATCTCAGCAACCTCAAGGAGATCATGGACGCCTGCTACGAGACGAAAGGCCAATCGATCCTGATCGATGTGCCGGTTGATGCCGACCAGGTGATCGGCCTCAACCCACGGCTGAACAACCTCACCACCCAGACGTATCTCTAATGGAAGAAAGCTGCATCGTGCCGCTGCGGATGCGCTGATGGCGAAGGTTTATTACGACGGCGATGCCGACATGGCGGCGCTCGCCGGACAACGGGTGGCGGTGATCGGCTACGGCAGTCAGGGCCATGCCCACGCGCTCAACTTGCAGGACAGCGGTGTCGACGTCGTGGTCGGCCTTTATAAGGGCAGCCGGTCCTGGGAGGCGGCCGAGCAGGAAGACCTGCGCGTGGAGACGGTCGAGAAGGCGGTCGAAGCCGGCAACCTGGTGATGATGCTGGTGCCGGACCAGACCCAGAAGCGGCTCTACGACGAGGCGGTCAAGCCGAACCTGAAGCCGGGAGCGGCCCTGATGTTTGCCCACGGGTTCAACATTCATTTCAGCCAGATCGTCCCGCCTCCCGAAGTGGACGTCGCCATGGTCGCCCCCAAGGGGCCAGGCCACATCGTGCGTCGACTCTTTAAGGAACGGGTCGGGGTCCCGGCGCTGTTCGCGGTCCACCAGGACACCACGGGACAGGCACGCGCCCGCACCCTCGCCTACGCGCGCGGCATCGGGTCGACGATGGCCGGCGTCCTCGAGACCACCTTCAAAGAAGAGACGGAGACCGACCTCTTCGGCGAGCAGGCGGTGCTCTGCGGGGGGCTCACCTCCCTGGTGAAGACCGGGTTCGAGACGCTGGTCGAGGCAGGCTACCAGCCAGAGCTGGCCTACTTCGAGTGCCTGCACGAGATGAAGCTGATCGTTGACCTGATGTACCAGGGCGGCATGAGCTACATGCGCTACAGCATTAGCGACACGGCGGAGTTTGGCGACTATGTCAGCGGGCCGCGCGTGATCAGCCCGGCGGTTCGCGAGGAGATGCGGCAGATCCTTCGCGAGATCCAGGACGGGACCTTCGCCCGAACCTGGATCCTCGAGAACCAGGCCGGCCGACCTGCCTTCAACGCCTACCGCCGTCAGGAGCAAGCGTCGATGATCGAGAAGGTCGGCGCGGAGTTGCGCGCCATGATGCCCTGGCTCAAACCCGACGGCAAGGCGCGAAACTGATGGGCGCCACAGCCGACCGAGTCGACGACCGGGTCTTCATCTTCGACACCACGCTGCGCGACGGCGAGCAGTCGCCGGGCGCCTCGCTCAACCCGGACCAGAAACTGTCGATCGCGCGACAACTCGCCCTGCTCGGCGTCGACGTCATCGAGGCGGGCTTTCCCCTCTCCTCCCCTGGCGACTTCGAGGCAGTGCAGCGCATCGCCCGAGATGTCGAGGGGCCAATGATCACGGCGTTGGCGCGGGCGGCACGGCCCGATATCGATGCGGTGTGGCAGGCCGTCCAGGAGGCGCCCCGCAAGCAGATCCACATGGTGCTGTCCGTCTCCGACATCCATATCGAACGCAAGCTGCGTTCCAACCGCCGCGACGTGCTCCGCCGGGGGGCGGACGCGGTCGCGTACGCCCGCAGCCTCTGCGACGAGGTCGAGTACTCCCCTGAGGACGCCGGCCGCGCGGATCCCGAGTACCTCTTCGAGACCCTCGAAGCGGTCATCGACGCGGGGGCCACCGTGGTCAACATTCCCGATACCACCGGTTACACGCTGCCCAATGAGTTCGGTGCCCTGATCGCCGCGATTCGCACCAGCGTCCGTAACATCGACCGGGCGCTGATCAGCGTGCACTGCCACAACGACCTGGGGTTGTCGACGGCCAACAGCGTCGCAGCCATCCTCAATGGCGCGCGGCGGGTGGAGTGCACCATCAACGGCATCGGCGAGCGCGCCGGTAATGCCTCACTCGAAGAAGTCGTCATGATCCTGCGGACCCGTGAGCGATCGCTCGGGCTGCATACCGGCATCGACACCACGCGGCTGGCCGACGTCAGCGCGCTGGTCTCGCGGCACACCGGCGTCCCGGTGCAGCCCAACAAGGCGGTGGTCGGCGCCAACGCGTTCGCCCACGCCTCCGGGATCCACCAGGACGGCGTCCTCAAAGACAAGATCACCTACGAGATCATGCGGCCCGAAGAGGTGGGGATGGGCGAGAGCCGCATCGTGCTCTCGCCCCGGTCTGGGCGGCACGCGTTCCGGTTCCGGCTCGCCGAGCTCGGCTACCACCTGCCGGACGCCGCCTTCAGCCGCGCCTGGGAACAGTTCCTCCAGCTGGCCGACCGCAAGAAAGACATCCTTGATCGAGACCTGGAGGATATCGTGCACGCCGTGGAATCGGCCGTCCCTCCGCCGGTCGGAGTGGTCGTCTGATGGCGATCGAAGCGCTGCGCCCGCCCGAAGGTGCATCACCGCCGACGAAGGCGGTCTACGACGGCTTCGCCTATTTCCAGGGGAAAATCGTTCCCTTCGCGCAGGCGAACGTCAGCATCGGCACCCACGCACTGAATTACGGGACAGCATGCTTCGAGGGCATTCGCGGCTACTGGAATGCCGAGCACAAAGAGATCTACCTCGTGAAGCTGGCCGAGCATTACCAGCGGTTGCTCAAGTCAACCGGGCTGCTCAAGATCAAACTCGAGGAGTCGGTGGAGCATCTGTGCGAGCTGACGCGCGAGGTCCTGCGCCGCGACGGCTATCACACCGATGTCTATGTCCGACCGATCGCCTACAAGGCCTCGGCCATCATCAAGGTCGACCTCCATTCAGCCGAAGACGCGGTCGCGATCTTCGCCATGCCGATGGGCCATTACTCGCGGATCGATGGACTACGCGTCACCATCTCGTCGTGGCGGCGAATCAGCGACAACAGTATCCCGGCGCGGGCGAAGATCACCGGCGCTTACATCAACACCGCGCTGGCGACCGAGGACGCGAACGCCGCCGGTTACGACGATTGCCTGATGCTGACCGAGGACGGTCACATCGCCGAGGGCAGCGCCGCCAACTTCTTCATGATCCAGCGAAAGACTCTCGTCACGCCGCCGGTGACGGATGACATCCTGGTCGGCATCACGCGCGCCGCCGTCATGCAGCTAGCCGCCGATGTCGAGCTGGATGTCGTCGAGCGGAGCATCGACCGGACCGAGGTCTACCAGGCCGACGAGGCCTTCCTTTGCGGCACCGGCGTTCAGGTGGCGCCCATCATCGAGGTGGACGGGCGCGCCGTCGGCTCCGGCCTGCCGGGGACCACTACCCTGCGCCTGCAAGAAGCTTATTTTCGCGCCGTGCGCGGCAACGACCCCCGCTATCGCCAGTGGTGCACCCCGGTCTACGGCGGGATGCCGCGAATTTCATGACCGAATTGACGAGGACGGTGAGGGGCTGCTAGTCTTTTCCGACAACTGAATAGCGACGATTATCAAGAGTGTGCTGAGGGGCCGGCCCTGTGAAGCCTGCCAACCTACCGGGTTCCCGGCAAGGTGGAAAGTCCGTCAGACGAAAGTCTGAAAGATGATGCAGTCACGGACAAGACGGCCCCTCTTCACAGGGGCTTTTTTTATTTCCGATCAAGCGTCGAGGAGGAAGTCGGTGAAGCGGTTGCGATGCCGGGAGTGCGGACGGCTGCGGGACTTCGAACCCGCCTACGTCTGCGAGCATTGTTTCGGGCCGCTCGAGGTCGCCTACGACTTCGAGGAAGTCCGAGCGCGGGTCTCCCGCGAGTCGATCGCGAGAGGCCCGAACACGATCTGGCGCTATCGCGAACTGCTGCCGGCGCCGGACGGTGAGCCGATCGACCTGGGGACAGGCTTCACCTCGCTGGTCAAGGCGCGCAACCTGGGGAAGGAGCTCGGCCTCGACCATCTCTATTTGAAAAACGACACGCTGAACCCGACCGGGTCATTCAAGGACCGCAACGTCGCGGTCGCGACCAATTTCGCCCTCTCCTACGGTTTCGATACGCTGTCGTGCTCCTCAACCGGGAACCTCGCCGGCTCGGTCGCCGCCTACGCGGCGCGGGCCGGCATGCGCGCCATGGTCTTCATCCCGGCTGGTCTCGAGCCGGGGAAAGTCGGCGCCGCGAGCGCTTACGGCGCCACCGTGGTCGAGGTCGGCGGCAGCTACGACGATGTCAACCGCTTGTGCGCCGAGCTCGCCGACCTGTACCGCTGGGCGATCGTCAACGTCAACCTCCGCCCCTTCTACTCGGAAGGGAGCAAGACGCTGGCGTTCGAGGTTGTCGAGCAGCTCGGCTGGCGGGCGCCCGACCACATCGTCGTGCCGGTGGCGGCCGGGTCGCTGTTGGCGAAGACGGCGAAGGCATTCCAGGAGCTGGTCGGCGCCGGTCTCCTCACCAGGGCGCCGACCCGGATTCACGCGGCGCAGGCGGAGGGATGCGCCCCGGTGAGCACTGCCGTTCAGCAGGGCGCTGACACCATCACCCCGGTCCGGCCGAACAGCATCGCCAAGTCGCTCGCGATCGGCAATCCCGCCGACGGCCGCTACGCGGCACGGGCGGTGCGCGCCTCGGGTGGCTGGGCGACGGCCTGCCGCGAGCCGGCGGTCCAGGAAGGCATGGCGCTGCTCGCCGAAACCGAGGGCATCCTGAGCGAGCCTGCCGGCGGCGTGGTGGTGGCCGGACTCCAGGAGCTGGTCGCCCACGGGCGCATCCGGCGCGAAGAGACGGTCGTGATCTGCATCACCGGCAGCGGACTCAAGACCACCGAGCTCTTCGGCGTGCGCGACGGCCACCGGCTGCAGCTCGCCAGGGCCCGCGCGTCAGACTTCGTGCACGCCCTGGCCGAGGTCGAGTCCGCGCCGGCGGTCGTCGCATGACCGAGCGCCTGCGGGCGGGCGTGCTGGGCGCGACCGGAATCGCCGGGCAACAGGTGCTGGCCGCGCTGGAGGGGCACCCATGGTTTACGGTCGCCGCGGTTGGCGCCTCCGAGAAGTCGGCGGGAAAATCGTTGGGCGACGCGCTGCGCGATGCGTCGGGTGCCAGCCGTTGGTTCGCCGACGGCCGCCCGCATCCCTCGCTGCTCGCCCTTCCCTGCCTCGACGATGCACAACTACTCGCCCAGCCGCTCGACGTCGTCTTCAGCGCGGTATCCAAAGAGGTCGCGCTCGAATGGGAACCTCGCTTTGCCGAGCGGGTTCCGGTCATCAGCACGGCCTCGGCATTTCGCTATGAGCCCGATGTTCCGATCCTGATCCCCGGAATCAACGACGCGCATGCCGAAGCGCTCCACGACCAGCGGCGCAAGCGAGGGTGGCGGGGCTTCATCGCACCCATCCCGAACTGCACGACGACCGGCCTGGCGGTGTCGTTGAAACCGCTGCACGACGCCTTCGGCGTGCGCGCCGTGACGATGACCTCGCTGCAGGCCGTATCCGGCGCCGGCCGGCAGGGCGGCGTGCTCGCCCTCGACGTGATCGACAACGTCATCCCCTTCGTCCCTGGCGAGGAAGAGAAGGTCGAACGCGAGACCCGGAAGATCCTCGGCCATTGGGGCGAACCTGCATCCTTCGCCGTCTCGTGCACCTGCACCCGGGTCAACGTATCCGATGGCCACCTGGAGACCGTCTATGTCGGCACCGATCGCCCCGCCGATGCCGCCGCTGCGACCGCAGCCATGAAGGCGTTCGGCGTCGATGGTCTGAAGGGGTTACCGTCGGCGCCCGACCGCTTGCTCCGTGTCGACCCGGATCCGTTTCGGCCACAGCCGCGTCGCGACCGCGATGCCGGCGACGGAATGACGGTCACGGTCGGGCGGATGCGTGACGAACCGGTCCTCAAGGGGGTCAAGTACGTGGTGCTCTCGCACAACACCAAGCTTGGCGCCGGCAAAGGGGCGGTCCTGCTGGCGGAGTGGTTGTCGCGCGAGGGCTATATTGGCCGCCCTGCCTGAACCTGTGACCAGACCGATCCTGGTCCAGAAGTTCGGCGGCACCTCATTGAGCACCCCGGCGCGGATCAAGCGGGCCGCGCGGCGCGTCGCCGCCAGCCAGCGCGCGGGCTATGACGTCGTGGTGGTGGTCAGCGCCATGGGAGATTCCACCGACCGGCTGCTCGGCCTTGCCTCACGGGTGGCGAAGGAGCCGGCCGCGAGGGAGCTCGACCTGCTGCTCTCGACGGGGGAAGGTGTCTCGGCGCCGCTGATGTCGATGGCGCTGACCGAGCTCGGGATCCCTGCCGTTTCGCTGCTCGGCTTTCAGGCCGGCATCCAGACCGACCAGCGGCACGCCAAGGCCCGCATCGTCGGCCTGACGCCCGCCCGGATCGAGCGCGAGCTGGCTGCCGGCCGGGTGGTGGTGGTCGCCGGCTTCCAGGGGATGGGCCTCGAGATGGAGGTGACCACGCTCGGCCGCGGCGGCTCCGATACGACCGCCGTGGCGCTGGCCGCCTCGCTGAAAGCCCAGGCGTGTGAGATCTTCACCGACGTGCGCGGCATCTACACGGTGGACCCCCGGTTCGTGCCTTCCGCCCGGTTGCTGACGCATATCGCCTACCCCGAGATGCTCGAGCTCGCCAGCGCCGGCGCGCGTGTCATGCACCCGCGTGCGGTCGAGATCGCCGAAGCCTACGGCCTGGAGCTGCACGTGCGGTCGAGCTTCCACGCTGGGCCCGGTACCATCATCACTTCAGAGGAGGCGATCATGGAGGACCGGAACCGGGTGCGCGGCATCGCCCATGAGGAGCAGGTGGCCCGCCTCTCCGTGGTCGGCGTGCCGGATCGCCCTGGGATTGCAGCGTCCATCTTCTTGCCCCTCGCCGAAGCCGACATCGCGGCCGATGTCATCGTGCAGACCGCGAGCCACGAGGGCGTGACCGACATGTCGTTCACGGTGTCATCCACCGACGGCCGGCAAGCGAAGCGCATCCTCGACGGGGTCGCCCGGGAGATCGGCGCCCGGACGGTGCTGGCGCAGGACGGTCTGGCCAAGGTCTCCGTCATCGGCAGCGGCATCCGCGGCCAGCCGGGAGTGGCGGCGAACATGTTCAAGACGCTGTCGGGGCTCGGCATCAACATCGAGATGATCTCGACCTCGGAAGTCCGCATCACCTGCATCATCCAGGCCGATCGCATCAAAGATGCGGTCGCGGGCCTGCACGAGGCGTTCCACCTGTAGTGTCGAGAACAGCCGCGGTCCGGGTACCGGCCTCATCGGCCAACCTCGGGCCGGGTTTCGACGTCCTCGCCCTGGCTCTCGACCTGCAGCTCGAGGTCGAGGCACGCGAATCACCCAAGACCACCATCACGTGGGACGGTGAAGGCGCGGACGAGGTCCCCCTGACCCGCAAGAACTTGCTCGTGCGCGCGGCCCAGGAGCCGTTTGCCGGATGGAGTCCTCCACTCGAGGGTCTTACGCTTCGCGTCCGCAATCAGGTCCCGATCGGGCGCGGCCTGGGCAGCAGCGCCGCGGCGATCGTCGCGGGTATCACCGTCGGCGCGAAATTACGCGGTCTTCGAGTCTCCGCGCAACGCATCCTGGAGCTGGCCTTCCCTCTCGAAGGGCACGGCGACAACCTGGCGGCGGCGCTCTATGGTGGCTTCTGCATCGCGGTGACCGAAAACGGCGGAGTTCGAGTGCACCGCCTCGATTGGCCCTCCCGCTGGCGAGCCGTCCTCTTCGTTCCCGATGACGTCTCCCCTACCCATGAGGCCCGCCGCCTCGTGCCACGCCGTCCAGCGCGCGAAGACGCGGTCTTCAATCTCGGCCGCGTCGCCGAGTGGGTCCTCGCCTGTTCGCAGCGCGATCGCGCGCTGGTTCGAAGCGCCATGGATGACCGGCTGCACCAGCCCGGCCGCGCCCGCGCCTACCCGTATCTCGACGACGTCATCGCGGCGGCGGAGCAGGCCGGCGCGCTCGGCGCCGCGCTCAGCGGGGCAGGCGGGAGCGTGATCGCGATCGCGGACCGGAGTCACGAGCCTGTCGCGAAAGCGATGCACAGGGCCGCGCGTTCCCACGGCATTGACGGCCGTGTCATGAGGCTGGCGGCCGCCGCAACCGGCGCGGCCGGCTAGGTCAATCGGCGAGCGCTTTGATCTTCCCGTCCAGGATTCGCGCCCGGGCTTCCACCCGCTTTCGGGCGAACTCGCTGACCTTGCCAAGGAGGACGTTCGATTCGACGACGACCGACGCCGCCGCCGCTGCCCAGGCCATGGCGCGACGAAGATCCTGGTCGCCCGCGTACATGGCGGTGAAGGCGCCGGCGTAGACATCGCCGACGCCCATCTCGCCATCGGCCATGACGGGAAAGGCCGGCATCGAGATGATTTCACCGCCGCGAATCCCCAGCGACCCGCCGGCGCCAAGGCTGATCACCGCGGCTGGGACGCCGGCGTCCGCAATCAGACGCAGGACGGCGCGCGGCGGTTCACCCGGCCACAGCTGCGCGACTTCCTCGCGGCCTGGCAAGAATGCGTCGCACTCTGCTGCCAGTGCCAGCAGCTGATTCAGATCCGGGGCAACCGTCCCGGCGAGGTCGATGTCGAGCGTGATACATGCGACGCGCTGCTTGAGCGAACGGACGATCTCGCGCTGACGACCCGACGGGAGCCCACAGACGTGGACGGCCCAGCTCGGACTCAGACTCGTCAGCTGCTCGGGTACCGGATCCAGGTCGGGTCCGAGCCCCGCATCGCCAGGAGCGAGAGGTTGAATCCGGCTGGTGTCAATCCCGGTGCGCGTGATCTCGGAAATCAGCCACTTGGGGAAATCCGGTCCGACGACGGCACAGACGGCGGCATCGACCCCAACCAGCCACGCGCCCACGGCCGCGGCAAGAGCCGATCCGTCGGGGCTCGCTGTTGGCTCGGCCCTGGCCGTGCGATTAACGCCGATCGACAGTCGGCCAACGGCAACGACACCTCGCGATGACTTCCCCATCCGCTTGTGCTGCGTGACATTATTGAGGCGCACACTGAGGCGAGCAAATAGGTTTGATGGAGATTCGGTGACCAGCTGAATCGGGGGTACCGGCGCAATGGCGGGAGTCTTCAAGATCGGCGTCGTCAGTCGCAAGACAGGTTTGAGCGCGGCCAACCTGCGGCTCTGGGAAGATCAATACGGCCTCCTGGCCCCGGCTCGAACCCGGGGCGGAACCCGCCTCTACTCGGAATCGGACGTCGAGCGGGCCCTGTACGTACGCCAGCTCGTTCGGGAGCGGGGCTATGCCCTCGGAGCCATCGCGGCCATCATCGACGAAGCGAACTCGAAGTTGCCCTATGCGCTCGATCGGGTCGCGGTCGAGAACATCTACCTGCGCGATGCGACCAATCATGCCGACCTCGAGGAGGGCCGCCGTATGGCAAGGGTCCACGCCACGGTCCGCAGTCTGATCCGTGCGGAGTCCGCGGAGCGGGCGGCCGTCACCCTGGTCGCCGGAGTCAAAGCCATAACCGGGGCTGACCGCTCGAGCCTCGCCCTCTACGAGCGGAAAAACTACGCGCTGGATTTTGTCCTAATCGCTGGTAGCCGCGACGTCGGGCCACCGACTCGACCGTCGCTTCCAATCTCGCGGTTCCCGCGCGCGTGGCAGGACGCGATCGACGCCCGCGAGCCTTATGCCGATCAGGACCTGCTTCGTCTCGACCTTCCGGGCGAGGTGCAGACCCTGGTGGTCAAAGAGGGAGCACGCAGCTTTCACGCCGAACCGTTGACGATTGCCGACGAGATGGTCGGCGTCCTCATCATCGGCAGCTCACGACCGGGTGGCATCGGGCCCGAGGCCCAGCGGGTCTGCGAAGAACTGGCCGTCGCCGCCGGCCCTGCGATCCACTACTTCGCTCAGAAGTTCGAGTCGTCGCCGCTTTCAGAACCCCGCCTGTAATCCTTCTGAAAGGTTGGCGGCCGCACACTGGGGGCGCGATGGAGACACGCATCGTCCACGCACGCCAGTCTTTATGAGAAGGAGGTGAGAAGCATCTTGACGCCAACCCAACGAATCGTGACCGTTGCCGGGATTGCAGGATCGCTGATCGCGGGCGGCGTAATCGGCGCGACCTTGGCCGGGCCGCTCGCCGCCACGGCGGCCAACAACGGGTCGAACACCCAGCTAACGGCCGCCTCGGCGAGCCCCAGCGCCAGCGCCGGAACCTTCAAGTCCAACGAGAACGCGACCCATGAGGCGGGCGAGAGCGCAACGGTCGAAGCCCAGGAGAACTCCGGGCAGCGGCCCGGAGGCGGATCGGGAACGTTCACCCCGAATGAAAACGCGACCCATGAACAGGGCGAAAGCGCTGCTCGCGAAGCGCAGGAGAACGCGGGCCAGCGCCCGACCGTCCCCTAAGACTTTCGCGACATTCGTCAACACTCCCCTCCCCCGCCCGTTGCGGAGGAGGGGAGTTTAGCTGGCGACCCGCAAGCGCTCGAGCAGCGGCGAACTGATCAACACGTCCGCGGTCGCGATGTTGGTCGCGAGCGGAACGTTGCGCACGTTGCAGATACGGAGCAGCGTCTGGATGTCCGGGTCGTGTGGGTGCTTGTCGAGTGGGTCGACCAGGAAGATGACGGCATCGACCTCACCTTCGACGACGCGGCTCGCGATCTGGACATCGCCGCCGTGGGGTCCGGCAGTGACTCCTTCCACGGTCAGGCCGACTTTGTCGCGCAGCAGGTCGCCCGTCGCGCCGGTTGCGATCAGGTCATACTCTGAAAGGCGATCCCGGTTGAAGGTCGCGAAGGCGACCAGGTCGGCCTTCTTGCCGTCGTGCGCGATGATGGCAAGCCGCGGCCGATCAGACAAGGGCATCGACCTCACGCTGCTGGCAATAGTTCTCACAGCTGATCAAACGCCGCCGTGACACGTCTTTGGATCGACCCCAGGAAACGATCTCGACACAATCAGTGTGTCTGTCGACAGAGCGTGATGGGCGCGAGACACTCCCCGCAGCGGTCCGTCATGATGGCGTTGAAAATCCGCCGCGCGCGACTCTCGAACTGGCGGCGGGCATCGGGCTCATCCAGCCCGCGATTCCAAGCCTCGGATAGGAAATGTCCGGTTGCATGCCAAATCTTCCTGATGTCCACGATGCGAGTGTGACGCAACTCCCCCACGAAAACTTCGGACACTCATCCAAAAAACGGACGCCGACTTTGACGGGATCGCACATAATCCATCACGCTGCGTGCAATTCTTGCTTAGGTAGTGCCGCTCCTCCACGTGCGTGCATCGTGGAGGAAGTTCGCGAGCATCTCATGCCCGTATTCGGTAAGGATCGCCTCGGGATGGAACTGGACCCCGGCGAGTGGGTACCGACGATGACGCAGCCCCATCACCGTGCCGTCATCGGTCCAGGCGGTGATCTCGAGGTCGTCCGGTAAATTCTCGCGATCGACGACCAGGGAGTGGTAGCGGGTGGCGGCGAACGGACTCGGGATGCCCTGGAACACCGATTGCCCCGCGTGGGTGACGCGAGAGACCTTGCCGTGCATCACCTGCGAGGCGCGGCGGACCGTTCCACCGAAGGCCTCACCCAGGCATTGATGCCCGAGGCAGACGCCCAGCACGGGGAGCGTCGGGCCGAGCTCGACCAGCAGGTCCTTGCAGATGCCGGCCTCGGCCGGCGTGCCCGGACCCGGCGAGAGCACGACCGCCACCGGATGGAAGGGCGCGATCTCCGGCAGGGTGATTTCGTCGTTCCGGCGTACGACGACGTCCTCGCCGAGCTCACCGAGGTACTGCACCAGGTTGTAGGTGAAGGAGTCGTAGTTGTCGATGACCAGGACAACCTCGTTGCGATCCATGTCAGTCCTCGGCTTGACCGTTGGACGCGGATGGGACGGCGCCGGCCAGCGCCTGCAGCAGCGCGGACGCTTTGTTCTTTGTCTCGAGCAGCTCTTCGGAGGGAACCGAGTCGGCGACGATTCCGGCGGCAGCCTGCACCGTGGCCTGCCCGTCCTTGACCACCATGGTGCGGATCGCGATGCAGGTATCGAGATCACCGGTGAAGCTCAGATATCCGATGGCGCCGGCGTAGACGCCGCGCCGCTCGCGTTCGAGCTCGGCGATGATTTCCATGGCGCGAATCTTCGGTGCCCCAGTCACGGTGCCAGCCGGAAAGCAGGCACGCAGGGCATCCATCGGGGTGCAATCGGGTCGCAGGGTTCCGACGATGTTCGAGACCAGGTGCATGACGTGTGAGTAGCGCTCGACGGTCATCAGTTCGGTGACCTTCACGCTGCCGATCTCGCACACGCGCCCGAGGTCGTTACGGCCGAGGTCGACGAGCATGACATGCTCGGCCCGTTCCTTTTCGCTGGAGCGGAGCTCCTCTTCCATCCGCCGATCGGCCGCCTCGTCCCGGCCTCGGCGGCGGGTGCCGGCGATCGGCCGGTACCGCAACTGACGCCCCTGCACGGTGACGAGGATCTCCGGCGACGTCCCCAGGATAGTGAGGGACGGCAGCTTGAGGAAATACATGTAGGGCGACGGATTCAACGCGCGCAGCAGCCGGTAGACGTCGAAGGGTTCGGACTCGAGCGGCACCGTGAAGCGCTGGGCGAGCTGCACCTGGTAGATGTCTCCCGCCAGGATGTGCGCCTTCGCCGCCTCGACCGCCTTGAAAAAATCCGGCTGTGACACGTTGCCCCGCGGGCTGACCGCGGCAGGCCGGTTAGCTGGTTCCATCGCGCGCAGGCGAACCGTCCGGTTCAAGCGGCGGGCCAGGTCGTCGATCCGGGCGACGGCCTCCTCGTAACGGGCTTCGATCGGAGCCCGCTGGGTGCGAACGTGGGTCACCAGCTTCAGCTGGTGGCGCACATGGTCGAAACAGGCGAGCGTGTCGGTGATGATGAAGACACCGTCGGCGACGCCCACCGGGTCTGACGGCGGAAGCGGGAGGCGCTCGAGGTAGCGCGCGGCCTCGTAGCCGAGGTACCCGACGGCGCCGCCGCAGAAGCCTTCGGGAAGCCCATCGGACGGTTCGGCAACGAACGTCCGCAGGTAGGCTTCCAGCGCGCGCAACGGATCTTCGCCCTCGAGCTCGTGCCGGCCATTCGCGTCTTGCACCGTGGCCACCCCGCCCGCGATGGTGACGATCGCCATCGGGTCCGCCGCCACGAAGGAATAGCGACCAAGGTGTTCGCCCCGCTCGACACTCTCGAGCAGGTAGGCGGGGCCGTCGCTCGCCAGCGCCGCGTACGCCGTCACCGGGGTGAGCGCGTCCGACAGCATGTCCCGAAAAATCGGGACCATCGGCGCGCGCCGGGCTCGCTGCTTGACCTCGTCGAGCGTCAGCGAGACGGACACGCGATCCCCGCCGTCATGAGGCTGCAGGATAGGGGTTCTTGGGGCCGAGCGGCGCCACGGTCGCCGCCGGCTGGTCCGCCAAACCGGCTAGTAGCGAGCCGGCCGAAGCCGGCAGGTCCTTCGCGGCTCGGACCAGGTCGGCGAGCACCGCGCTGGCCGCCGCGTCCGGGCCCGCCCCCGGTCCCTCGAGCACCAGCGAGCCGGCGTACTGGGCATCGAGCGCAATCGCGTTCATCGCGCCCTCGACGCGTGCCATCGCTGCGTCAGCGGGAACCAATCGGGGCCGGACGTCGGCCTCGATGGTCGCGTCGTCGTTCATCGTCGCCGCCGCGATCAGCTTGATGACGAAGCCGCGCCGGCGAGCCGAGGCCAGCTGCCCCGGCTCGAGGCTGCGAATCCCGACGCGTTCGATATGGCTGGGATCGACGCGGCGGCGGAAGGCCAGCATCGCGAGAATAGCCAGTTTGGCAGCGGGGTCGTGGGCGTCGACGTCGGCGCTGGGATCGGCTTCGGCAAGGCCACGCCGCTGCGCATCGGCCAGCGCCTCCGCATAGCTCGCCCCGCCGGCGATCGCCCCAAGGATCGAATTGGTCGTGCCGTTGAGGATGCCGATGATCGAGCGGATGTGGTCGGACGCCAGGGTCTCGGCCAGGGTTTCGACGATCGGAATGGCGCTTGCCACCGAAGCTTCGAATCGAAGCCGCCCGAGCCGGGCGAGCGCCGGCCCGTGGGCGGCGATCACCTGCTTGTTCGCGGTGACGACCTCGAGACCGGCGGAAAGCGCGTTCTTTATATAGGTATGCGCCGGCTCGAGCCCACCGACGAGCTCGACGACCGCGTCCAAGCTCGGGCGGGCGATCAGCTCCTCGGCGGTCATCAGGGGAGCTGGCGCTACCCGGCCCTGCGGACGCGCCACCACGATCGCCTCCAATCGGATCGGCCGTCTGGCGGCGCGGGCGATGGTGTCGGCGTCCTCGACCAGACGCCGAGCCAGGGCGCCGCCGACGTGGCCCAGGCCGAACATCCCGATCCGATAGGGCGCTCGCAGCATTTTCCGGAACGGTAGCATGTGCGCCCATGACGCCCGGCATCATCGAACGGTATGCGGCCTCGCTCCCGGTGACCGCCACCACCCCGCGCATCACCCTTGGGGAGGGCTCGACGCCGCTCGTACGTTCCTCGCGCATCGGGCCATCGATCGGCCTGCATCAGCTCTATTTCAAGTACGAGGGCTTGAACCCCAGCGGATCCTTCAAGGATCGGGGGATGGCACTTGCCACTGCCAGGGCCGTTGAAGCCGGAGCCAGGACGCTGTTGTGCGCCTCCACTGGCAACACGAGCGCCTCTGCCTCCGCCTATGCGGCGCGCTGCGGCCTTCGCGCCGTGGTGGTCGTTCCGGCCGGGGGCATCGCCGCGGGCAAGCTGGCCCAGGCCCTCGCCTACGGGGCGACCGTGCTGACCGTCAAGGGTTCATTCGACACGGCGCTCAAGCTGGTGCGGCAGCTTGCCGACCAGCCGGGCGTGGTGTTGGTGAACTCGGTGAACCCCGATCGGATCGAGGGGCAAAAGACGGCCGCCTTCGAGATCGTCGAGCAACTCCGCGAGGTCCCGGCGCAGCTGTTCATTCCGGTAGGAAATGGCGGAAACATCACGGCGTACTGGCGCGGGTTCTCGGAGCTCGCTCGCGCCCAGGGCAGCTCCCGACCGCAGATGCTTGGCGCCCAGGCGGAGGGTGCGGCGCCACTGGTGCGCGGCAAGCCCGTCGCCCGACCGCGGACGGTCGCGACCGCGATTCGAATCGGCAATCCAGCCTCGTGGGAGAGCGCGATCGCGGCCCGCGACGAGTCGGGCGGCAGCATCGAGGCGGTCAGCGACACGGAGATCATGGCGGCGCATCGCCGCCTGGCGCGCGAGGAAGGCTTGCTGGTCGAGCCGGCTTCGGCCGCGGGGGTCGCGCTCCTGCTGGCGCGGGCGCGGGTGGGAAGCGTGCGCACGGATCAACCCATCGTCTGTGTCCTGACCGGTCACGGGCTGAAGGACCCCGAGGCGCTGACGCGGGGGCTCACGATGCCACGTCCGGTCGAGCCGACGTTGACCGCGGTTCGGCGGGCGATCGGTTAAGCGGTCGCCCTCGACCCGATCGCCTCGACGATCGCCTCGGTCATCGCGCCCGTGCTGACCGTCGCTTCGCCGGCGCCCGCGATATCGGCGGTGCGCAGGCCAGCCTGAAGGACGTGAGATACAGCCCGCTCGATGGCCTGCGCCGCGTCGTCACGGTTGAGCGACCACCGCAGCAGGAGCGCCGCGCTGAGGATGGCGCCGATCGGGTTGGCGATGCCTTTACCGGCGATGTCGGGCGCCGATCCATGAATCGGTTCGTATAAGCCGAGGGTTCCGCCACCGAGACTCGCCGATGGCAGCATGCCGAGCGCACCCGCCAGCATCGAGGCTTCATCGGTGAGGATGTCCCCGAAGAGGTTCTCGGTGACGACAACGTCGAAGGCTTGCGGCCGGCGCAGCAGTTCCATCGCGAAGGCATCGACCAGCATGTGACTGCACGCGACGTCCGGGTAGCGCTCCGCCACCCGGCTCACGACCACCCGCCAGAGGCGCGAGGTCTCCAGCACGTTGGCCTTGTCGACCGAGAGCAAACGGCGGCGACGCATCCGCGCCAGCTCGAAGGCACGGACCGCGACCCGTTCGATTTCGGGCGTGCTGTAGCGCATCGTGTCAACCGCTGCCTCTCCACGGGGTGTCTGGTAACGCCGCTTGGGCTTGCTGAAGTAGAGCCCGCCGGTGAGCTCACGGACCACCAGCAGATCGACGTCGCGGACGCGCTCCGGCCGCAGCGCCGAGGTGGCGACCATGGCCGGGTCGACGCGCACCGGGCGCAAGTTGGCGAAGAGGCCGAGGCCCTTGCGGAGGCCGAGCAACGCGGTGCCCGGGCGCAGCGAGCTCGTTGGCGATGCGTCGTCCCATTTTGGACCCCCCACAGCACCGAATAGGATCGCGTCCGCGGTCTTGCAGAGCCGCAGCGTCTGCGGGCGAAGCGACACGCCATAGGCGTCGACCGCGGCGCCGCCGATCAGGTCGTCGACGTAATCGAGCCGCAGATCGGACTGAGCAGCAGCCATGTCGAGCACCCGGCGTGCCGCGGCGATGACCTCGGGACCGATGCCATCGCCGGGCAGGACGACGACTCGGGCAGCGGCCACGCTAGGTTCTCGACCCTTCCATGGTGGGCACGATTCTAGACATGCCGAAGGTTGAGGCGGAGTGGGGACTCCGCCTCAGTCGCG
>DASWBA010000196.1:0-40344 GCA_036390825.1 Candidatus Dormiibacterota bacterium | reverse complement strand
GAGCTCGCCGAGTTCAACACGATTGCGATCATCGCCCTCGGCGATGCCCACTCGACGGGCACCATCACGGTGACCTGCCAGACCGTGTTAGTCACGATCACGGAGACGATCCAGATCACGGTCATCCAGCAGACGCCGCCGCCCTGCAAAACCGAAGCCGACGCCGACTAACGACTGATTATCCTGAAGGGCGGGAGCTCGGCTCCCGCCCTTTTCGCTTGGACGAGCCAGCCGCCAAGGACCTCTACCCCGGAACCTTCAGCCGTCACGCCGGCGCCTACAAACGACGCCTCGACGAGGTGACGGCCCGCGGCGAAGCGCGTGGCCGCAGCGCGGTGATCGCCTGGGTCGACCCCAGACCCGGAAAGCGGATTCTCGACCTCGCCTGCGGCCCGGGTACGCTCAGCTACCCGATCGCGACGTCCGTCTCACCTGGCGGCGAGGTGGTCGGCATCGATCTGGCACCCGGAATGATCGAGCTTGCGCGGCGCGACGCCCCGCCGGGCCTCCCGGTCCGCTTCGAGTTGATGGACATCGAGGACCTTCGCTTTCCCGATCACACCTTCGACGCCGCCGTCTCCGGCCACGGCCTTCAGTTCGTTCCCGACCTCCGGCGCGCGCTCACGGAAGCCAGGCGCGTCCTCAAGCCGGGTGGGCGGATGGCCGCGAGCGTGCCGGTCGATGTCATCCGGGCCAGTGATGCACAGGTGATCCTCGAGCGTGTGATCGGCGGGGCGTTGCCACCCGCGCCGACGGCGCGCGACCAGGTCATGACCCGAGCGATCGTCGAGGACGACGCGGCCTTTGCCGCGACCGCCATCCAGGCCGGTTTCAGTGCGGCCGAGATCGTGCGCTACCAGGAGTCGACCACGTGGACGAGTCCGCAGCACTTCGTCGACATCTCTGCCGGCTGGTGGTCGATGGCCATCCGTCTCGAGCGCCTCGCCCCTGGCGAGAGATCCTCATTGCTCGAGCGCGCCACCCGCGCCATCGAGGCGGAGCTTGGCTCCGGTCCACTCCAGGTTGCCGGCGCGACCAGCGTGCTGCGCGCGGTCGCCTGAACGACTACCAGAGGGCGCCGCCGCCGATCAGGACGTACAGGATCGGCCCGATGCCCCAAACAATGCAGATGATCGCCCAGAGCAACTTCTGGCCTCCGCTGAGATCGTCGCGCCCCAGGATGTTGATCAAGGCAAGCAGGTAGGCGAGCGGATGCAGGAAGGCCGAGATCAGGATTTCGAGAAGAAGCTTCATGCCGGCATGGTACCGATGGCGAGCACCCGGAGGCTCTCCGGCGTGAGCGGCGCACCGTCCCAGTCTCCGTAGAGTTCGACTCGGTTAAAGCCCGCGCCGTCGAGCATCGTTTTCACCGTCGGGCCAGTGTACAGGCGCACTGCATGGACGCTGATGTCTTCCCCCGCCTTGGAACTCACCGTCCGCTCTACAACCATTCGACGCCTCGGCACATCGAGCGATCGCCGCTCCATCACGGCCGTCTGGCCGACGGTGAACCACTCGCGCTCCTGGAAGTTGCCCATGATCCGCTGCCCATTGATCACCTCCAGGAGAAACCGGCCACCGGGCTCGAGCATGGACGCCGCGGCGCGCACCACGCGCCGATCATCCGCCTCGTCGTCGAAGTAGCCAAGGCTGGTGAAGAGATTGAGGACGAGATCGAAGGTCTCACCGCGCAACGCGACTCGCATGTCGCCGGTGAGCCAGCGCACCCGAACTCCGCTCGCGTCCGCGCGCTCCCTGGCGACACCCAACATGTACGGGGAAAGGTCGACGCCGGTCACGTCATACCCGCGCCGGGCGAGCTCGATCGCGTGCCGTCCCTGGCCGCAAGGCAGGTCGAGGATTCGCCGCGGCGGACGGAGCTGCAGCAGCCGTTCGATCTGATCGACCTCGAGCGGGGTGCGCTCGGCGAGGAAGCCGTCATAGAGCGCCAGATACCCGGGTCCGAACCCGGTCTGCCACCAGTCGGGAGCTGCCTCCGCCATACCTTTATATATAGGGGCTCGAAGAGGATGGCTGAACCGCATCCGCACCCCGATCGACTCTGGCGCAATCCGGAGCCGAAGCGCGTATACGATGTCGTCATCATCGGCGGCGGTGGTCACGGGCTCGCCACCGCCTACTATCTCGCCAAAAATCACGGGATCACCAACGTCGCCGTCCTCGAACGAGGCTGGCTGGCCGGCGGCAACATGGCCCGGAACACCACCGTGATCCGATCGAACTATCTCTGGGACGAGAGCGCCGCGATCTACGAGTACTCGCTGAAGCTCTGGGAATCTCTCGCGCAAGAGCTCGAGTACGACATCCTCTTCAGCCAGCGCGGCGTCCTCAACCTGGTACACAGCATCAGTGACCGCCGCGAATCGCTACGGCGGATCAACGCCAACAGCTTGAATGGGATCGACGCCGAATGGCTCACCACCGATGAGGTCAAGGCCTTCTGCCCCATCGTCAACACCTCGCCAGACCTTCGCTACCCCATCATCGGCGGCACACTTCAACGGCGGGGCGGCATCGCCAAGCACGACTACGTCGCCTGGGCCTTCGCCCGCAAGGCGGACGAGATGGGTGTCGACCTGATCCAGAACTGCGAGGTCACAGGGTTCGACCTGGATGGCGACCAACTTCGCGGCGTACATACCAACCGCGGATCGATCGCAGCCGACAAGGTGGCCCTCTGCGCGGCGGGTCATTCGACCGTCCTTGCCGGCATGGTCGGCCTGGACTTGCCGATCCAGAGCTATCCGCTGCAAGCCCTCGTTTCCGACCTGCTCGAGCCGGTCCTCAACTGTGTCGTGATGTCGAACGCGATGCATGTCTACGTCAGCCAGGCGCACAAAGGCGAGCTGGTCATGGGCGCCGGCATGGATCCATACAACTCGTATGCGCAGCGAGGCTCGCCCAGCATCATCGAGTACCAGCTGGCGGCCGCCTGCGAGCTGTTCCCCATTTTCAGGCGCGCGCACGTGCTTCGCACCTGGGCGGGCATCGTCGACGTCTCCCCCGATGCGTCGCCGATCGTGGGACTCACGCCCATCGAGAACCTCTTCATCAATTGCGGCTGGGGTACGGGGGGCTTCAAGGCCACGCCGGCGGCCGGCTGGGTCTACGCCCACACCATCGCCAACGGGACTCCACACGAGCTCAACGCACCCTTCGCCCTCGAGCGCTTCACCACCGGCGCGCTGATCAACGAGCACGGCGCCGCCGCCGTCGCGCACTAGCCGTGCTCATCCCCTGTCCCTGGTGTGGTGACCGCGACGACATCGAATTCGCATACGGCGGGTCGGCACAGATCGCGTACCCTGCGGATCCGACGAGCGTCGACGATGCGACCTGGGCGCGATTTCTCTTTTACCGTCCCAATCCGAAGGGCAAGATGGCGGAGCGCTGGGTGCACACGGCTGGCTGCCGCCGCTGGTTCAACCTGGTCCGCGACACGGTGACCCACGAGATCACACCGCCATGAGCCGCCTGGCATCGGGTGGGCGCATCGACCGGACACGGCCGATTTACTTCAGCTTCAACGGCACCCGATACCGCGGCTACCAGGGGGACAGCCTCGCCTCCGCATTGCTGGCGAACGACGTCGCCGTGGTCGCCCGTAGCGTGACCTACCGACGACCTCGCGGCATCTTCAGCGCGGGCGTCGAGGAACCGAACGCCCTCGTCGAGGTCGGCAACGAGACGATGCTTCGCGCCACCCAGGTCGAGTTAGTCGATGGCCTCGAGGCGATCGGCCTCAACGGCCGCGGCCGTCTCTCAACGGAACCAGAAAGGAACCGCTACGACAAAATCTTCGCCCACTGCGAGGTGCTCGTGATCGGTGGTGGGCGAGCCGGGATTACCGCCGCCTTGGATGCCGCCCAGACCGGCGACCGGGTGATCCTCGTCGATGAGCAGGCGGGGCTGGGTGGCCGGTTGTTGAGTGCGGACTGGAATGACTGGTTGGCCGACCGCATTGCTGCCCTCGAGTCCGCCCCCGACGTTCGGGTCTTGACTCGAGCAACCGCCTTCGGTCATTACGACCAGAACCTGGTCCTGATCGCGCAGCGGGTGGAACACGGCGGCCGCCTCTGGCAGGTCCGAGCCAGGCGGGTCGTGCTCGCCACCGGTGCCCACGAGCGACCGCTCATCTACGCAAACAACGACCGGCCGGGGATCATGCTCGCCGGCGCGGCCCGGACGTACGTCAACCGCTTCGGTGTCGCGCCAGGCAGGCGCGCGGTCATCTTCACCAACAACGACAGCACCGACGCCGTGGCGGCCGACCTGCAGCGCGCCGGCATCATCGTCGAGGCCGTCGTCGACGTCCGCGCCGGCGAAGCCGTCGTTGACACCCTTACTAACAAAATGCCCTCCCCCTCTGGGGGAGGGCAGGCTGGGGCGCTTGAAGGAGTGACCATCACCCCGCTGACCGGCAACGGCCCTCGCCGCGAAATCGAGTGCGACCTCCTCTGCGTTTCCGGCGGCTTTAATCCGACCTTGCATCTCTTTAGCCAGGCGCAAGGTCGGCTTCGATACGACGAGGGTTTAGCCTGCTTCGTGCCAGAATCCGCGCCCCCGAAGGTCGAGGTCGTCGGCGCGGCGGCTGGAGACCTTGGCGGCCGCGGTCAGGGCGCGATCATGCCGTACTGGGTCGTCCCGAGCGACGGTCAGGAATGGTCGACGCATTTCGTCGATCTCGAGCGCGACGTAACGGTCGCCGATGTTCGGCGCGCGTTGGGGACCGGCATGCGGTCGGTCGAGCACGTGAAGCGATTCACCACCATCGGCACCGGCAGCGACCAGGGCAAGACAGCGGGGATCAATGAAACCGCCATCATCGCGGTGCAGCTCGGCCAGCCGGTGGGCGCGATAGGTGTGACCGCGTTTCGCCCGCCCTACGTGCCGATCTCATTCGGCCTGATGGCCGGACGAAATCGCGGCGATCTCTTCGATCCCATTCGGATGACCGCGATTCATCCATGGCATATCTCGCATGGCGCGATCTTCGAGAACGTTGGCCAGTGGAAGCGGCCCTGGTACTTCCCGCGCGAGGGCGAGGACATGGAGTCGGCGGTGCTCCGCGAATGTCGGGCCGTACGCGAGAACGTCGCCGCGATGGATGTCTCCACCCTCGGCAAGATCGAGATCCAGGGGCCGGACTCGCTCGAGTTCCTCAATCGGATCTACACCAACACTTTCGACACCCTGACGATCGGGTCGTGTCGTTACGGCCTGATGTGTAAGGCCGACGGCATGGTCTTCGACGACGGGGTCGTGATGCACCTCGATACTGACCGATGGCTGGCCACGACCACCACTGGCGGTGCCGCGGCGGTGTTGGACTGGATGGAGGAATGGCTCCAGACCGACTGGCACGGTCTTCGTGTCCGCCTGACCTCAGTGACGGACCACTGGGCCGGCATCGCCGTGGCCGGTCCGCGTTCTCGGAATGTGATCCACAGCCTGTTCCCACATCTCGCATCGGGCCCGGATAGCTTCCCATTCATGGCCATTCGCGAGGCGGAGACCGGTGCGATCCCGGTTCGCCTGCATCGCATTACGTTTTCCGGCGAGCTTGCCTACGAGCTCTGGACGCCAAGCTGGTACGGCCTGGCGCTGTGGGAAGCCGTGATGGCGGCGGGTGAGCCGCTGGGCATTACGCCGTACGGTACGGAGGCGATGCACGTCCTTCGGGCGGAGAAGGGGTACATCATCTGCGGCCAGGAGACGGATGGGACGGTGACGCCACAGGATCTTGGCATGAGCTGGATCGTCTCCAAGAAGAAGCCGTTCATCGGCCAGCGGTCACAGCGGCGTAGCGATATAGCTCGACCCGACCGGAGGCAGCTGGTGGGCTTGCTACCAGTCGATCGGGACGAGCTTCTGCCCGAGGGTGCCCAACTGATCCTGGAACCGCAGGTCTCAGTGCCGGCCAAGATGGTTGGCCATGTCACGTCCAGCTATCGAAGTGCGACGCTCGGCCGCACCTTCGCGCTCGCCATGCTGCAGAGCGGACGGCAACGAATCGGCGGAACCGTCTACGCCCCAATCAACGGACATACCATCGCCGCCTCCGTCACCGAGCCGATTTTCTACGACAAGGAAAACGTCCGCCGTGATAGCTGAGGCGGTCCGGCGCAGCCCACTCGCCGATTATCGAGAACGGTTTGTCGCTTTCTCGACGGCCAGTCGTGGCAACATCCTCGTGCGTGAAGTCCCGTACCTCGCGCAGATCAATTTCCGAGCCGACCCCGACGATGCCGTCATCATGCGGCGGCTCGCGTCGACACTTGGTTTTGCCTTGCCGGTCGTGCCCAACACGACAACTTCCCAACGTGACCGCCGTGCCCTGTGGCTGGGCCCCGATGAGTGGCTGGTCGTCGGCCCGGATGGTCAGCAGCAAGCGCTGCAGCACGAGCTGCGCAATGGTCTGGACGGCGCTTACGGCTCCATCGTCGACGTCTCCGCCAATCGCACGGTGCTGGAGATCGGCGGCTCGACCGCTCGCGAACGGCTCGCGCGTGCCGTTCCCATCGATCTTGACGCGCGCTCGTTCGGCCCCGACCGCTGCGCCCAGACCCTGTTTGCAAAAGCCCAGGTCGTCATCGAGGGCCGGGCGGAGCAAGCCGTCCACGTCTATGTGCGGACCTCGTTTGCCAGCTATCTTGCCGACTGGCTTCTGGATGCCGCGGCGGAGTAGTGTGTCCGGGTGCCTGGGAACGTCGCCAGCCTGCTCGTCAAGCACTACGCCATCGCACACGGCCGGGTCATCGAGTCGGCCGAGCGGACGGACGACGGCTCGTTCGCGAAATCCATGGGGACGCGGGTCCACAGCGTGGCGTGGCAGGTCTGGCACATCGCGCGTTGGGACGATCGCTTCGCAGAAATCTTGATCGAGAAAGCGCCGGGCCTCGCTGGCCAGTTCGGTCGACCCGACCAGATTTGGACCGCTGCATCCCTGGCCAAACGCTGGGGCTTACCGGTTGGCCAAATGGGGCGCCGCGACACAGGTACGGAAATGGATGACGAGTCGGCCGACGCCCTTCAGCTACCGGCGAAGACGGAAGTCGTCGACTACGCGCGGCGCGTCTTTGGTCGCTTGCAGACAGTCCTCAAAGCCGTACCCGACGCCGGCGTGTTTGGCGTGATGCCCGGCGATCCCGACCGCGACACCTACGCGGACAATATTGTGATTTACCTGGATCATGTCCATCGGCATCTGGGAATGATCGAAGCGCTCCGCGGTCTGCAGGGAACCCCGGGCACGGCCACCACCTAGCCACCGTTAGACCGATGGACCTTATGTCAGGCCGGTGATCTGGCCGCTCGGGTCGATGTCGATCCGGGTGAAGGCCGGTTCCTTGCCCAGACCAGGCATCAGCTGGATGTCGCCGGCAAGGGCCACGACGAACCCCGCCCCCGCGGACGGATAGACGTTGCGCACTGGCAGCGTGAAGCCGCGGGGCCGACCCTTGAGCGCCGGATCATGCGACAGCGAGAGATGCGTCTTCGACATGCAGACCGGCAAGGTCCCCATGCCGCGCTCAGTCAGCCAGTCGATCCGCTTCTGACACTCCGGTAAGAACTCGACGTCTGCCGCTCCGTAGACGCGCCGAGCCAGCGTCTGAATCTGCTCGCGAATCGGCGTATCGGGCGGGTACAGGGGCGCGAAGTTGCTGCCCTTCTGCGTGGTCGCGAGTACGGCCTCGGCCAGTTCGACGGCGCCTTCGCCGCCATTCGTGAAGCCATCGTTCACAACGGCGGCGTCGGCGCCGAAGTCCTTGGCGAGCTGCGTCAAGAGGTCAAGCTCGCGGTCGGTATCGGTTGGGAAGCGATTCACGCCGACCACAGACCGCATGCCGAAGGCCTTGACGATATCGATGTGGGCGGCGAGATTCTCAGCACCGCGCCCCAAGGCGTCCAGGTCCTCGGCGCCAAGTTTTGCGAGTGGGACGCCGCCGTGTGACTTCAGCGCGCGCACGGTGGCGACGACCAGCGCGGCGGACGGCCGGAGGTGGCCGTAGCGCGCCACGATGTGGGCGAATTTCTCGAGTCCGAGGTCGGAGCCGAAGCCTGCCTCGGTAACGACGACATCCGCCAGCTTGAGCGCGATCTGGTCGGCGAGCAGCGAGTTGTTGCCGTGGGCGATGTTCCCGAATGGGCCGGCGTGGACCAGCGCGGGCTGGCCCTCCATCGTCTGCGCGATGTTCGGGAGCAGCGCGTCCTTGAGCAGCACCGTCATGGCGCCCGCCACCCGCAGATCCTCGGCGGTAATGAAGCTGCCGTCCTTGCGCTGCGCGACGATGATTCGCCCGATCCGTTGTCGAAGATCTCCGAGGTCGCTTGCGAGCGCGAGGATTGCCATGATTTCCGACGCCGCGGCGATGATGAAACTCGACTCCCGAGTGATCCCGTGCTCATCGCCGCCCAGTCCCGTGACGATGTGACGCAGGGCTCGGTCGTTGACGTCGAGGGTGCGCGGCCAGGTGATGAAGCTCGGTCCGATCTCGAGCTGGCCGTGGAAGAGCGCGGCGTCGATGACGGCCGCGAGTAGGTTGTGTGCGGCTTCGACGGCATGGATATCGCCGGTGAAATGCAGGTTGATCTCTTCCATCGGCACGATCTGGGCCATGCCGCCGCCGGTGCCGCCACCTTTGATGCCAAAGAGCGGCCCGGTCGATGGTTGGCGCAGACAGAGTGCAACCCTGGCGCCGATCCGCCCCAGCCCCTGCGTGAGGCTGATCGCGCTCGTGGTCTTTCCCTCGCCCGCCCGCGTCGGGGTGATCGCGGTAACCACGACGAGCCGACCGTCGGGTCGGCCCTCCAGCCGTTTCAGGGCATCGAGATGGATCTTGGCCTTGTACGGTCCGTAGGAAATAAGTTCGGACTCGAGCAACCCGAACGATGTACCGACGTCCATGATCGGTCGGAGTTGATGCGGCTCACGGACATCGATGGTCCTTGCGGTCTGGGTCATGCCTTCTCCGGAGCTGGACTCATCAACGCCGATCGCGGATTGGCGGCGTCCAGTTCGGTCACGACGGCGCTGGCGACATCCTCCGCCGAACCAGGGCGCTCCTGCGGGTCGCTCCAGCGCCAGCCTTCGAGATAGGCGTCCATCTCCGTCGACCCGTCCTTCATCGCGTAGGCGTCGATCGCCGCCTGGAATCGATCCGGGAGCAGCCGCTTCACTTCACCGCGCTCGTCCCACGCCTTGACATGGGCTGGGATGTGCTTCCAGAACATCACCTGGTACTTCGCCATCAGGCCGCCGCCTCGACCAGCGCGGCGAGGCGCGTCTCGAGCGCGCCAAGCCCGGTGTGGCGAACCTCCAGCGGCAGACCCAGGTAGTCCCCAATCTCCCGCGCCTTGTCGAGAAGGTGCTCGTCGGCGAACTGTTCTAGGTAGAGGAGATCGGTGTAGTTCTGGAAGTACACCGACTTCAGCTCCGGATACCGGTCGATGCCGAGGCCGCGAACGACGGCGCGCTCGAAATTCCTTACCAACCAGTCCGTGAGGAAGAAGGTCGCTGGCCGCTCGTCGGCGATCCGCGCGAAGTCCGCGCCCGCGAACATTTCGTAGCAGTGCGGTCCGGAAAGCTGAAGCGCGCCGTGACGCGCAAGCACCGGGTCCAGTGCCCCGGCGGTGCCGCAATCGCCGTACACGACGACGACCTGCCGGTAGCGCGGCGCCAGCTCCGCGAGCCGGCGGTCGACGGCCTCGACGATCTTCTTCGGGAAGAAGTGGTGCATCGCTGGGACGCCGTAGACATCGACATCCCAACCATGCCCATCGACGATGGCCTTGACCTCTTTCCCCAACGCGCCGCAAATCAGGAGCGCGGTCTTGCTCATCGGAGCGCCTCGAGCTCGGCGAATTGCAGCACCGACACGAAGGAGTCGTTGAAGTCCGCCCGACCCGAGAGCTCGACGTACTCCATCTTGTCGGGCAGCTCGAAGGCGATCTGCCGTTCCCGGAAGGAAAGCAACGACATCTTGGCGCCCTCGCCGGCGGTGTTGCCCACCGACAAGATCCGGTCCACGTCGACCGGTGGCACCAGGCCGATGATCTTCGCGCTCTCCGGATTCAGATACGACCCGAAGGAGCCGCCGAGCAAGACCTCGTCCAGGTCCGCCGTCTTGACTCCCATCACGTCCATCAGCACCTTGATGCCGGTGGCGATGGAGCCCTTCCCGAACTGCAGCTCGCGGACGTCTTTCTGGCTCAGGTAGACGCCCTCAGCCAGGAGGAAGGCACGCACGCCGTCGACGTTGATCAGCCGGTCGGACAGCGGGTGTTCCGGGACCTCCTCGCGGCTTCGCATCCGGCCCGATGGATCGAGCAGCCCAGCAACCCGCAGTTGCGCCACCGTATCCACGAGCCCTGACCCACAGATCCCCTTGGGCGCGATATCGCCGCCGATCACCTGGAGTTCGACCCGGTCGGTCAACGTCACACCTTCGATGGCGCCGTCGGTCGCCCGCATGCCGCAACGGATCTGGCTGCCTTCGAACGCCGGTCCGGCGGGAGCGGCCGTGCACAGCACGCGCTTGGCCGAGCCCAGCACGATCTCCCCGTTGGTGCCGACGTCGACGAAGACGCGCAGCTTGTCCTCCCGGGCCAGACCGGTGGCGACCACACCGGCGATGATGTCAGCGCCCACATAGGCACCGATCACCGGGAGGGTCTGGACGTAGCCACCGGGATGGATGTCGAGCCCGACGTCACGAGCCGGGAGGTACAGCGGCTCGCGAAACGCGGGCGTAAAGGGCATCATCGAGATGGGCGTGGCATCGATCCCAAACAGCAGGTGCAACATCGTCGCATTTCCGACGATCACCATCTCGTAAACGCGCTCGCGGTCAACGCCGGCGGCCTCGTAGAGCTCGGCGAGAATCGTGTTGATGGTGCCCTGGATCGCGTGGCGCAACTCTCCTTTTGCCTCATCGCCTTGCATCCCGTGGCTGATCCGCGAGATGACGTCGGCACCGAAGGGCGCCTGGCCATTGAGCGTCGAGCGAACCGCTTCCGCCATTCCGGTGCGCAGGTTCATCAAGGTGCCGACCACCGTGGTCGTGCCGAGATCGAAGGCAACGCCGTAGTTCTCCTCGCGCGAATCTCCCGGCTCGACCGCGATTAGATGGTCGCCGCCGAGCACGGCGGTCACCTTGAACTCGGCGTTTCGAAGCAGGGCGGGCAGCGTCCGCAGCGCCTGAAGATCGACCTTCATGTCGAAGCCCTCGGCAGTCAACGCGTCGCGTAGACGCTCGACGTCGCTGCGCTGATCTTCCAGCGTGGGTTCGCTGAGCTCGACGAAGACCTTGCGCACGTTCGGGTCGAGCAAGACCAGCCGGTTTACGCCCATGGTGGCGGCCTTGGGGACCCGCATCAGCTCCGGGACGGTGACCGTGGTGTCGTCGTAGACCTTCGCCTGGCAGGAGAGACGCCAGCCGGCTTCCAGCTCTGCCGCAAGCAGCTGCTTGCGATCGGCGGTCGTGATCTCGGCCCCACCCTGCAGTACCTGGACTTTGCACTTGCCGCAGGTGCCACGGCCGCCGCAGGTCGAATCGATCGGTAGTCCGATCCAGTGCGCCGCGCTGAAGAGCGTGGTCCCCGGCGGTACCCGGGTAGTCTTGTCGAACGGCTTGTAGACGACCTCGAGCTTTTTCTGGATCACGAGGCGGCCACCGCCTTCTTCTGCTCAGCGCGGAATGCCGAGATCCAGCGCATCGCGTATTCGTCGTGACCGAGCAGCAGGTCGGACGCCTGCACCGCTTTCCGCACGTCCTGGACGAGTGGGTTGGTGATGGCGCAGGTCAACCCGGCGTGCATCGCCACGGAAAAGAACGCGGCATTGATGATGTGCCGGTCGGGCAGGCCGAAGGACACGTTGGAGGCGCCGCACGTCATGTTGTTGCCGAGTTGCTCCTTGATCAGGCGCATGGTCTCCAGCGTGATCAGGCCGGCCTGCGGATCGGCGGCAACCGTCATCGCGATCGGGTCGATGATGACGTCTTCGGCAGGGATGCCGTAGTACTTCGCGCGCTCGATGATGCGGCGAGCGATCTCCACCCGCTCCTGCGCCACCATCGTGATGCCGGTTTCGTCATTGCTCATGCCGATGACCGCCGCGCCGTATTTTTTGACAACGGGCAGGATCCGGTCCATCCGCTCGTCCTCCGCCGTTACCGAGTTGACGAGGGCCTTGCCCTCGTACGTCCCGAGCGCCGCCTCGAGCGCCTCGATCACGGAAGAGTCGATACAGATCGGCACGTCGGTCACCTCGCTCACCGCCTTGATGGTCGCCACCAGCAGCGCCGGCTCGTCCGCTAACGGCACGCCGGCGTTGACGTCGAGCATCTGCGCGCCGGCCTCCACCTGGGCGATGGCGTCCGCCTTAACCCGATCCATCACACCGGCCTTCATCTCGGCGGCGAGCACCTTGCGACCGGTTGGATTGATGCGCTCGCCGATCATGACGAAGGGCCGGTCGCCGGAGATGACGACCTCTCGAGAGCGCGAGCGAACGATCGTTTCCATCAGCCGCGCCCGCCGGCAGTCACCAGTGGGCTGAGCGTCGGCCGGGGCAGCAACCCCGCGGCCTCTGCCACCTGGACCACGCCCTCCTCCCATTTGATCCCGATCAGGTGCACGCCACTCACGCCGGGGATCTCACGCACGGCGTTGACCAGCTCCACCGCGATCTCGATGCCCTCCTCCGCCTGATTGGCCGAGGGTGCCTTTTCGAGCCGGGTCACGAGCGATTCGGGGACATGCAGGCCGGGCACCTTCTCGCGCATGAAATGCGCACCGCGGGAGGAGCGGGCAATCCCGATCGACGGGATGATGAAGACCTTGCCGATCAAGCCGAGGTCGCCGACCATGGCCATGAAGCGGGCGAAGAGCGGCACGTCGAAGACCAGTTGGGTTTGAATGAAGTCGGCGCCCGCCCGAACTTTCTTTTGCAATCGTAGTGGGCGAAATTCCAATGGGGGTGCGAACGGATTCTCGACCGCGCCGATGAAGAAGGACGGGGCCTGTTCCAACTTTCGGCCGCTCAGGTAGGCGCCGCGATCGCGCATGGTGGCGGCCACTTCCAGCAGCTGCATCGAATCGATGTCGTAGATCCGGCGGGCCTCCGGATGATCGCCGGCGGTCACGTCGTCACCGCTCATCAACACCAGGTTGCGAACGCCCAGCGCCGCGGCGCCGAGCAGGTCCGCCTGCAACGCCAGCCGGTTTCGGTCCCGGACGGTCAGCTGCATGATGGGCTCGAAACCCTTCTCCACCAACAGGTGGGCTGCCGCGAGCGACGACATATGGACATGCGCACCCGTGTTGTCGGTGCAGTTGATGGCATCGACCGATCCGCGCAGTACCTCCGCCCGCCGCCAGGTCGCTTCCGGGTCGGCGCTGTTGCTCGACGACAGCTCCGCCGTGACGACGAACCGGCCCGCTCGTAGCAGGTCGGCAAGCCGGCTAGGCGTGCCCATTGGCCTTCCATCCTCGTGGCGCAGCCCGATCCCGACCGTTCAGCAGGTTGATCCACGACGACGTGCCCTGCAGCTGCCAATCGACCGGCTTCTGCAAATGCTGGATGTGATCCTTGAACACGGGCAGCCGTTGCGAGCCCTCCCAGGCATCGACCCAGACGCAGCGCTTGTCCGGATACACCTCGCAGTTGCCGTTGGCGCGCACGCCACCGCACGGCCCGTTGCGAAGATTCTTGGGGCAGCGCATCGGGCAGCTCAGGCCAGTCGAATGCAGGATGCATTGGCCGCACATGCGGCAGTCCCAGATCGCCTCCTTGAGAGGCTTCTCGACGGCCAGCACCAGGCGCTCGACCACGCGCATCGTCCTAGCCCTTCTTCAGCGTCTTATCGATCAGCTCGACCGCCTGGGTCAGCGCCGCATTCTCCGCCGCCTGCGCTGCGCCGACGATCTGCTTGGCCATCCGGGTGGCGATCGAGGCATCGGGCGAGTAATGGTCCGCGCCCGCGAGCTTGGCGTATTCCTCGGTCACCGGGGCGCCTCCCACCATGACCGCAACCTTGTCGCGTAGACCGGCCTTCTCCAAGGCCTGGATATTGACCTTGAACATCGGCATCGTGGTGGTAAGGAAGGCGGAGAAGCCGACGATGTGAGGCTCGTTGACTCGAACGGCCTCCACGAATTTCTCCGGTGGGCAGTTGACTCCGAGGTCGACGACCTCGAAGCCGGCGCCCTCCAGCATGATGATGACGAGGTTCTTGCCGATGTCGTGGATGTCACCCTTGACGGTGCCGATGACAACCTTGCCGATCGGCTTGGCGCCGGTCTCGGCGATCAATGGCCGGAGGATCACAAGCGCGCCCTGCATGGCGCGGGCCGCGATCAACATCTCGGGGACGAAGAAGTCGCCTTTCTCGAAGCGGCGACCGACCTCCTCCAACGAGGGGATCAGCGCTTTGAACAGGATGTCCATCGGATCCATGCCGAGCTTCAGCGCTTCCTCGGTCAGGGCCTTCACTTCGGGTGCGTGCCCGTTCAGGGTGTGATCGAAAAGCTCCTGTCGAATCTCCTCTTCCCGACTCATGCCTCGCCTCCGCCCGGGATGTAGCCCATTCGTCGCGAGATGGCCTCGGCCGCGTCTTTCGTGATCTCGCCCAGCTCGTTGAGTCGCTGCGGGGTCACGCGGTAGGCGGGTCCGGCGACACTGACCGCGGCCTGGACCCGCCCGTCGGCCGCCCGAACCGGCGCGGCGACGGCGTTCAATCCGAGCTCCAGCTCTTCGAGGGTGAAGGCGTAGCCATCCTCGACCACCCGGCGCAGCTGTTTCTCGAGGGTGCGGGCATCGGTGATCGTGCGCGGGGTCAATCGCGGCAGAGTCGTGGCGAGCAGGCGATGACGCTCGGCGTCGGGAAGGTAGGCGAGCAGCACCTTGCCGTTCGAGGTCGCGTGCAGCGGCGTCTGCTTGCCGACCCAGTTGACATTGACGACCTGATTGGGGGCGGCGATCTGGTCGATGTTGACCACCTGGTTGCCCTGCAGGATGGCGAGGTTGACCGTTTCGCCGCTGCGGAGCGCGAGTTCTTCCAGGACGGGACGGGCGGCGCGGGCAAGGTCCACCTCGGCGACGACGGATCCCGCCAGCCGGACCAGGCCGTACCCCAGGCGGTATTTCTCGGTACTGGGATTCTGCTCCACCAGGCCATGCTCCTCGAGGGTGGAAAGCAGACGGAACACCGTCGACTTATGGACCTCCAGCCGCCGGGCGAGATCGGTGACCCGCATTTCCGGCTCGGTCCCGAGGAGCTTCAGGATCTCGAGGGCCCGATCGAGCGATTGCACTTTGTTGCGCGTGGCGAAACCGGTGCTCATCGCACAACCAAATATACGCCGGTCAAAACTCGTAAGCAAGACCTCTACCCCGACATGTCCGACCGATCCTGGGCTTTAAGCTCAGACAGAATGGCGCTCGGAACCGTTCCTGCCTTGAGTGGCTGGCAGCTGCGGGCGGCTCGCATCGCCTTCGTGGCAGTCCTCCTCCTCGCGGTCGCCACCTTCATCCACGCCGTGCCCCACTGGATCAACGCCATGCTGGCCAAGGCGCCGCCGAGTGGCGCTCATGAGCTTCCGCCAGCCACGCTGGTCAACATCGACATCGCCGCCGCGCTGGCGGTGCCCCTGGTCAGCGCCGCCGTGGCCGCCGTGATCCTGCGCTACCGGTCGCGTGACTGGTTCGGATTGTTCGCCTCCGTCGAGGCGGTGCTGTTCGGCTCTGCCATTGCCGGCCCCTGGAGCTCGGTGCCCCTCTCCGACCCGTGGTCGCTCCCAACACGGGTAGCGATCAAGCTCGCCCTGATCGCGATCCTCACGGTGCTCTACACCTTTCCGAATGGGCGCTTCGTGCCGAGCTGGAGCCGCTTTGTGCTCGTGGTGTTTGCCGGCTGGACTGTCGCAAGCATCGTGTTCACCTCCGTCGATCCGGTGGTGGCTCGCGGCGTCTGGCAACTGGCACTGGTCGCATTCATCGTCTCGGGTCTTGCCGCGCAGGCCTTTCGATTACGCCGCGTCTCGTCCCCAACCGAACGGCGCCAGACGAAATGGATCTTTTACGGCTTGGCCCTCATCATTGCGGCTTACGCCCTCTGGTCGTTCGTCGAGTTTGGAACCCACGACCAGGTCCTCGCGACGTTGGCCGACATCGTGGTGCAACTGACGAGCATCGCGTCGGCGGTGCTCTTTGGCATCGCGATGATCCGGTTCAGGCTGTACGACATCGACCTCGTGGTCAATCGCACCATCCTGTATGGCTCGGCGACGGCGCTGCTGGTAATCGCCTTCGCCGGAATCAGCGTGGTCTCCAAGCGCGTTATCGAGGCGGCAACCGGTCACTCGTCGGACGTCATGACGATCCCCCTCATCGTGGCGGCTGCCGTCGCTTTCGGGCCGCTGCAACGGCGAATCCGTCCCCTCGTCGATCGTCTGCTTCCCCCGCGCGCGACGCTCACCCTCTTCTTCACCGACATCTGCGATTCGACGGTTCGAGCGGTGGCGATGGGCGATGAGCGCTGGCGGGAGGCGCTTTCCACCTATCGAGCGACGGTCAGACGCGGGTTGCGGCGATTCAAGGGAAGCGAGATGGACACGGCAGGCGATGGGTTCTTCGCCGTCTTCGATCGGCCTGGCGAAGCGCTGGGCTCGGCGCAATGGATTCGCGACCGATTGCACGAACTCGATCTCGACAGTCGTTTCGGACTGCACGCGGGAGAATGCGAGTTACGCGGCGAGAAAGTCAGCGGGGTCGCGGTGATTGCGGCGGCGCGAGTAATGGCAGCCGCGGGACCAAATGAGATCGTGATTTCGCAGGTGGTTCATGAGACGCTCGGCAACCCTGACGGCGCTTTCCACGACCTCGGCGAAAATGTGTTGAAGGGACTGCCTGGGACGTGGCGTTTGTATGGATCTGCGCTCGGGCCGCATTAAGCAGAACTTCGGCTCGGTTCGCCCGCTTTCACGCGACGGATTTCGGCATTGACCCCCGAGAGCACCTTCTGCACGTCGCCGATCACCGCATAATCCGCCTGGGCCACGATCGGCGCGGCTGGGTCGGTATTGATGGCAATGATGTGCTTGGCAGCGCGGCACCCGACCATGTGCTGAATCGCACCGCTGATCCCGCACGCAACGTAGAGATCCGGCGCGATCCGGGTGCCGGTCTGGCCAACCTGGTCGCTGTGTGGCCGCCAGCCAAGGCTGGTCACGGCACGCGAGCATCCGACCGCGCCGCCGAGCAATCCAGCGAGTTCCTCCAGGGAGGCGAAGCCCTCGGCGCTGCCGACGCCGCGACCGCCACCGATGACGACACGCGCCTGCGCGAGCGAGATCTTTCCGGTGTCGGCCTCGACCCGGGGGATGAGTCGCACGCGGAAATCCTTATCGTCCAGCACCGGCGCAAAGCGATTCGTCGAGACCTCGGTGTGGCTGGGAGAAGCCTCAGCGGTTAGCGCATGCGGCGCGAGCGTCAACAGCTTGACCCTGCCCTCGAGGTGCGCCTCCTCGAGCAGGCTGCCACCCCACCGCTGACGCGTCACGTGGAACGGGTCGCCCGGCGCGATTTCGGTGCAGTTGGCGGCCATCGGCAAGGCCATGCGCGCGGCCACGTGAGCTATGACCTCGCCGCCGCGGTCGCTTGCCGTCCCGATGAGGATCTCGGGGTTGACCTCATCCGCGAGTTCGGCGATGGTGTGCGCCCACGCAGCCGGCGCGTACTCTGCCAACCGCGGATCGTCAGCCATATGCAGCGTGCTCACGCCGTATGAGGAAAGGATTCCCGGGACCGTCGCGCCCTTGGGGCCGATCGCGACGGCCTCGAGCGGACTGCCCATGTCCCGTGCCAGGCGCCCGGCCATCGTCAGCACCTCGAGCGAAAGCATGGTCGGCGCTCCAGCGACGTGCTCGATAAAAGCGAGGACCATGCTCAGAGCAGCCGCAGGCGCTGCAAGAGCTCGACCACCTGCGCTTCGGCGTCGCCATTCTTACCGAGGATCTCGACCGTGTGGCCTACCTGCACCGGCAACTTGAGCCGGATCTTTTCGAGGCCGCCGTCCTGCCACTGCGATGTGCTCCGCTCGATCTCTTTCTTCTTCGCCTTGAGCCGCCCGGGGAGCGAGGGGTAACGTGGCAGGTTGATCCCTTCTTTCACCGTCAGCACCGCGGGCAGCGGCACATCGGCTACTTCCCAGCCCGATTCCGTCTGGCGGCGAACCACTGCGTGGCCGTCGGTAATCTCCAGCGCTTTGATCCCGGTCACGCAGGGAAGATCGAGGGCGTCGGCAACCCGGACGCCCACCTGGTAGCCCGCACTGTCGGCCGACTCGTTCCCGAACATCACCAGGTCATAGGTGCGCCCGGCGGCACGCTCGGCCTCGATCGCCTTCACGATCGCCGCGGCAGTCGCGACGGGATCCCACTCGCGACCGTCGGTTTCGAGCAGCATCGCCCGCTCGATGCCGAGTGCCATCGCCTCGCGTAGCTGGTCGACCGCGGCCTCCGGTCCGAGGGTGAGCACGGTCGAGCTTCCCCCGTGCTTTTCGGTAAGTCGCACCGCCTCCTCGACCGCGCACTCCTCGTGCGGGCTGACCGTAAACCCCAGGTAACGCGTATCGATCTCCTGGCCGTCGGGGGTCAAGGTGATCTGGCCGGCGGTGGCGGGAACGCGCTTGATGCCGACGAGGACGTTCATCGGCGGCCGGCGTCAGCTCCGCACGCGGGTGTTCTGGGGATCGAAGACCGGCGTCGGGCCTACGACCGCGACCGTCGCCGGATAGCGCTCGCCGAAATATTCGATGGCGAGCCGGGTGCCAACCTTCGCTTGCTCAGGCGGAAGAAAGCTCATCAGGATGGTCTTACCGATCGATGGGCCGGACCCGGCGCTTGTCACATAGGATCCGCGTCCGTGCCGGTCGACCAGCCGCTCCCCTTTCTGCGAGAGCACCGGCTCGCGCCCCATCGGGTACCGCTTGAACCCCGACCGCGAGGTGTTGTCGTCGACGGTCAGCGTGCACAGGATCGCGGCCGGCGGCTCGGCGCGCTGCTTCAGGTAGGCCTCCTTGCCGATGAAGTCCTGCGGCTTGACCTGGGGTCGGGCCAGTCCGGTTTCGACCAGGTTGAATTCCTGTTCGAGCTCGTTGCCGTAGGCGCGATAGCACTTCTCCAGCCGCCCGGTCGTTCCGTACACACCAATCCCCACCGGCGCGATCCGATGCGGCTGGCCGGCTTGCCAGATCGCGTCCCAGAGGCGCGCCCCTTGCTCGAAGGGCACGTAGATTTCCCAGCCGAGCTCGCCGACGTAAGAGATGCGCGACGCCAGCGCGCGCACAGGGCCGAGGTCGATGAACCGACAGGTTCCGAAGGGGAAGCCCTCGTTCGAGACGTCGGCATCGGTGATCGACTGCAGCAGGTCGCGGGCGCGCGGGCCCCACACACCAATCGTCGCCCAGCTGGAGGTAAGGTCGGTCAGCTGCACCGCGCCGTCCTCAGGGAGGTGGTCGGCGAACCATTTGCGGTCGCGCATCCCGTCGGCGCCGCCGGTTACCACGCGGAAATGGTTGGTTCCCAGCCGCATCACGGTCAGATCGGCCTTGATCCCACCCGCCGTGTTCAAGAGCGAGGTGTAGATCACCCGCCCGACCGGCAGGTTCATCTGCACCACGCACATCTTCTGCAAGTAATCGAGGGCGCAGATGCCGGCGATGTCGAAGACGGCGAACGCCGAGAGGTCGACGATGCCGACGCGGTCTCGCATCGCGAGGTGCTCGGCGTTGATGATCGGCGACCACCAGCGCGCGTCCCATTCGTAGCGGCGGGGCATCACCCGGTCACCGTACTCGGCCAGCAACGGCTTGTTCGACTCGTACCAGTTGGGCCGCTCCCAGCCGGCGGTTTCGAAGAAGACCGCGCCCAGCGCCTTCTCCCGCTCGTAAAAGGGGCTGACCCGTACTCGACGGTTCGAATCCCACTGCTCGCGCGGATGGACGATGCCGTAGGTCTTGTTGAACCCTTCGGCGGAACGGCCTTTGATGTGCGCCTGCGTCTTTTGATGGTCGTAGAAGCGCGCGATGTCCGAGCTGGATGGGTCGATCTCCGACACGCCCGAGGTCATCCACTCGGCGACGCAGCGGGCGATGCCCGGCGCCTCTTTGATCCAGATGGCCGCTGCCGACCACAGGCCCTTCACCTCCGGGGTTTCGCCCAGCAGCGGGAACCCATCCGGCGTCAGCGAGAGCAGCCCGTTGATCGAATGACGGATGCCAACGGCCGGATCGCCCAGGATGTCTGGCATCAACTCCAGCGCGTGCTCCAGCGATTCGTCGAAATCCTCTTTGGTGAACGGCAGCTCGGTTGGTGAGAGCTTGGACTGCGTGAGCGACGGGATATCGTCCGGGTCCCAGAGGATCGGCCGGTGATCGTAAGAGCCGACCTCCATGTCGCTGCCGTGCTGCCGCTCGTAGCCGTTGGTGTCCATGTCGCGGATGATCGGGTACTTGATCTCCCCCACGGTGTCGGCAAACAGTGGAACCGGCCCGACACTGATCATCTGGTGCACGGCCGGGCTGAGCGGAATGGCGGCGCCGGCCATGCGCGCGATTCGCGGGCTCCAAATCCCACCGGTAATCACCACGACCTCGGTCTCGACGTCACCCTGGTCGGTTCGCACCCGCCGGACCCGGCCGTTCTCGACCTCGATGCCGGTGACCTCGGTGCCGGGCGCGACGGTCAGCGCCCCCATCGCCTGCGCCTTCTCGCGCATCAGGGTGCCCCCGCGCAGCGAATCGACGGTGCCGATCCCCGGTGTGCTGAAGCCGCCGAGGATGATCGCGTCATTGATATAGGGCACCAGCCGCTTGACCTCGGCCGGCGAGACCAGTTCCGCGTCGATGCCCCAGGCCTTGCTCGACGCCATCCGTCGCTTCAACTCGTCGACGCGCTCGGCAGTGCGGGCCACCTCGATGCCCCCACTCTGCGTGAAGACGCCCAGCTCCTTGTATTGCTTCACGCTGTCCAGCGTGAAGAGCGTCATCTCCTTGGAATGGTCGGTAAGAAAGATGAAGTTCGAGGCATGACCGGTCGAGCCGCCGGGATTGGGCAGCGCGCCCTTGTCGACCAGCACGATGTCCTTCCAGCCCAGGCGGGCAAGGTGGTAGGCCATGCTGTTACCGACGATCCCCGCACCGATGACGACGACCCTTGCCTGGGCGGGCAGGCCAGCCACGCGCATCCCCTCCTCGTCTTTTAGCGCCGGCTCACAGCATAGCGAGGAGGATGGCGAGGCGAAAGCATCCGAGTCCTCAGCGAATGCGCGCCAGCACTTTCTCCATGTCTGACTTGAGCACCCGCCGACCAACGATCGGCAGGGCCATGGCGATCAACCGGCCACGGATGGTGCGAGGGGTCCGCACCGCCGTCACCTCGATCCGGGTGCCACCCGCGGGCGTTGGAAGCAGCTTGTATTGCCACCGACTGCCCGGAGCCCAGGCATCCGATTCGAGTGCCCGAACGCTCACCTCGCCGGATGCCGCATTCCACTCGTAGCGATTGCGCTCCCAGGCCAGGGCGTTGCCTTCGGTGACGTCGGCCCAGTCGGAGCCCTGCGCGTGCACGCGGAAATGGGCATTGTCGATATTCGGCCAGACGATCGGTCGCTGATCGCTGAAATCGATCAGGCCACCCAGGACTCGGTCAGGCGGAAGGTCGGTCGCGACCTGGAAGCGAATGGTCGGCATCGTCAGCCGCCCGCCACCGCACCGAGAAGGACCAGGGCGAAGAGAATCACGCCGATGACGGTGGCGATCACCTCCCCGGTCGTCATGCCCCGGGGCTGACGACCCGGATAGCGGACCTCCTGGTAGGCGTTCGCCGCCCGCTGAACCAGGTAAGCGGTGGCCGCGAAGAGCAGCCCGCTCAGGAGAAAGAATCCGAGTGCGGGAAGACCGGTCCCCCGGTTCGCTCCGCTCCCGGCCAGCGCGGACGCGATGAAAAGCCAGATGGCACCGGCAGCGCTGAGCCTGGCCGGCGATGAGATGCTCTCCAGGCCTTTCCGCAGGTCATCGAACTGCTGGTAGATGACGTATAGCCCATAGAAAGGAACCAGGATCCACCAGAAGGCCCGGGCGCGCGGGAAGCGCTCGCGCTTGGTGAAGTCAAACAGCTGCCATAGCCACCACAGCTCGTAGGCGGCCGGCGCCAGGAAAGCCAATAGGGCAACCCGCCCGGCCGGCCGATAAAAGCCCCGGTCGTCGGCTGGAGTCTTGGGCGTGGCAGGGGGCGAGGCGGGCGAAGGAAACGGCGGATCCATGCCCCGCCATCATGAAGGATCGCGGCACCTTTCTCCCCATTGACGGCCCCCAGAGCGAGTGCTACCGTGCGGCTGACGGCCGATATATCGCTGGTGTACGGCCGATATACGGGGAGGGGAAGTTGGCGAGCGAGCTGACGACGGCTCGTCGGTTGCGCAGGAGCGGCGAGGAGGGGCCGCTCCATACCGTGGTTCTTCAGAGCACCTCAGCTCGCTCCCAGGGCGAGCGAGCCTACCTCTTGATCCGGGACCAGATCGTGACGCTCAAGCTGGCGCCCGGTTCCGTCATCGAGGAAGCGAGCCTCCGGCAGGAACTCGGGTTGGGACGCACGCCCATCCGCGAGGCGCTGCAGCGCCTGGCGCACGAGAACCTGGTCACGTTCGTTCCCCACCGGGGCACCTTCGTCTCCGACATCAACCTCACCGATCTCCATCGCCTGACCGAGGTCCGCACCGAGCTGGAGGGCTATGCCGCAAGGCTCGCCGCCGAACGGGCGACTGCGTCCGACCGGGCACAGATGCAGACGCTGATCGCCGAGCTCGGCGCCATCGACGAGTCCGACGTCTACAACCTGATGCGACTCGATCAGCGCATCCACCGGCTCGTCTACCAGGCGACCCGCAACGCTTTCTTGCAGGCGATGCTCGAAGAGACCTTCAACCTGAGCCTGCGCATCTGGTTCCTCGGCCTGGACCGCGGTGTCAGGATCAAGCAAGCCGTCGAGGAGCACCGCCAGTTGCTCGACGCCATCGTGTCGCGCGACGCCCAACGGGCGGAATCCACCATGCGCCAGCACGTGACCGGCTTCGAACACGCGATCCGAAAGGTTCTCTAGGAGGAAACAGTGAGAGTTTTTTATGCCACCGACCTGCACGGCTCCGAAGTCTGCTGGCGAAAGTTCCTCAATGCCGCGAAGTTTTATGACGCCGACGTCCTGATCTGTGGCGGCGACATGACCGGCAAGGCCATGATCCCGCTCGTCGAAGACGGCGACGGCTACGAGCTCACGCTGTCCGGCATCTCGCAGCGTGTCGGTCGCGATCAGGTTGCCGAAATCGAGAGCCAGGTCCAGCGCAAGGGCTACTACCCGGTGCGGATGACGTCGGCCGAGGTCGCGGAGCTCGAGAAGGACCCGCAAAAGGTCCAGACGCTGTTCACCGAGCAGATGTGCAAAACGGTGGAGCGCTGGATGCAGCTGGCCGCCGACAAGATGAAAGACAGCAAGGTGCGCATCTTCGTCGCACCTGGAAACGACGACGAGATGGAGATCGACGAGGTGATCGCGAATGCGCCGCGTGTGGAGCTGGCGGAAGGCAAGATGATCGATATCGGCGGCTACGAGATGATCTCGTCCGGCTGGGCCAACCCAACCCCCTGGCACACCTATCGCGAGGCGCCCGAGGAGGAGCTGACCAGACGAATGGAGCCGATGCTGCGCGACATCAAGGACATGAGCCGCGCCATTTTCAACTTCCATCCGCCCCCCTACGGCACCTCGCTCGACGAGGCGCCCGCGCTGGACGAAAACCTGAAGCCGCTCCATGGCGGCCGGGCGCTCCGCCACGTCGGCTCGACGGCGGTGCGCGACGCCATCGACAAGTACCAGCCGATGCTCTCGCTCCACGGCCACATCCATGAAGGCAAGGGCATCACGAGAATCGGCAAGACCCTCGCCATCAATCCCGGTAGCGCCTACGAAGAAGGGATGCTCCTCGCCTCGATCATCGAGCTCGACCAGAAGAAGGGCATCAAGAACTATCAGTTGGTCAACGGCTAGGAGGTGAAGCGCTAAAGCAGAACACGCCTCGGCGGCACCTCGTTTTATCAAATTTCGAAGGAGGAACTAATGGCGACTACGACGACGGACACAGCTCGGCCAACGCTGTTCCTACGTAATGCCACCGGGCTCGTCAAAGCCTGGTCGACGTTCGACGCCTTCTTATATGCATTCTGGTCGGTCAACCTGGTCACCCTCGGGCTCTACGGCATGTCATTCGTCTACGCGATTCCGGACGGTCAGCTCCTGGGAGCGGTGCTGCTGACTGGGGTGCTCGTCACCTTCCTGGTGCTCACCTATGCGCAGCTCGTCAGCGTGATGCCGCGCGCCGGCGGCGACTATGCCTGGCAGAGCCGCATCCTGGGCGGTGGTCTCGGCTTTGTGCTGTCCATCACCGGGTGGTGGTTCACGCTCTGGCTCTGGACGCCGATCTACGCCAACATCCTGATCGTCCAGTTCTTCGCGCCGCTGGCCTATACGCTGGGCGCGACCGGCGTAGCCACCTTCTTTAGCAGCCCGACCGGGATCTTCGTCAGTTGCCTGATCGTGCTCGCCTTTGTCACCTGGGTCATCACCCTGGGCATGGAGGGCTACGCCAGGATCCAGCGGTTCTGCTTCTGGCTGGGCATGGTGGGCCTGGTCGTCATGCTCGGGCTCCTCCTCTTCTCGACCCACCAGGCGTTCGTCGACGCCTTCAATCGGGAGGCTGCTTCGCTGTTCGGCGCCAAGGGGGATGCCTACCAGGCGACCATAGCGGCGGCGGCCAAGGGCGGCACGAGCGGCGTCGGGTTTGGCACCTTTGGCATCACCTCGACCTTTTTGCTACTTCCCTTCCTCGCGTTCTACCTGCTCTGGCCGGTGTGGGGAGCCACGCTCTACGGCGAGGTCCGCGGCGCCAAGGAGTACCGCAAGGTCTTCAACGCGATGTTCTGGGGGCTATGGGTAACGGTCGCGCTGGTGGCCGTCATCATCCTGTTGATCGTCAAGACGATCGGCTGGGACTTTTACTACGCCGCTAACGCGTCCTACTGGAACAGCATCTTCGTGGCCGGCTCGCCGGCGCCGCCGGTGGGCATCTGGCCGTACCCGGTGATGCTCGCCGGCTGGCTGGTCGGCAACCATCTCTTCCAGGCGCTGTTAATCGCCGTCATGGGGCTTTGGTTCTTCGGTTGGGCAGGAACGCTGTTTCTTTCGTCGACCCGGGTCATCTTCGCCGCCGCCTTCGACCGGGTCCTTCCCGAGTGGGCCGCCAACATCTCGGCCAAGCGGCGCGTCCCCTACGGTTCTTTGATCCTGATGATCGTGCCCTCGCTCGTGGTCAGTGCCCTCTGGGCATGGGGCGGGACGGGCTTGCAGGGGATCTTCCTGTGGGCAACGGGGGTGATTGCGATCACCTTCCTGGGGACCGTCGTCGCCGCAGCCATCTTGCCCTGGCGGCGGAAGGACATCTTCGAGAATTCGCCGATTTCACGCTTTCGGATTGCGGGCATCCCAGTGATCACGATCACGGGCGTGGTCAGCGCGATCTTCCTGCTGTTCATGCTGGCCGAGTGGTCGTTCAACGACATCTATGGGACGTCCTTCAAAATCAACGGCGCGTCGCCGAAATACTTCCTCGTGACCTACCTTGTCGCGATCGCAATTTACGTAATCGCCCGCGTGGTGCGCAAACGGCAGGGCATCGACCTGTCGCGCATCCATCGGGAGATCCCCGTTGAATAGTCGTTCGTTCTGACCGGAGCGGCGCGCGCATGACTCAATTACCGAGCCGTGCGCGCGCCGTCGTCATCGGCGGCGGCATCACCGGCACCAGCGTTGCCTATCACCTCGCCCGCGCTGGATGGCGAGACACGGTCCTGCTGGAAAAAGCCGACCTGACCAGTGGGTCGACCTGCCACGCGGCGGGCCTGGTTACGCAGTTCAACCCGTCCCCGACCATGATGCGCTTCCGTCGCTACAGCATCGACTTGTATCGCGAGCTGGGCATCTTCGAGACGGTTGGAAGCCTGCGATTTGCGTCCAGCCGCGAGCAATTCCTCGAGCAGCAACGGGGCGTGAGTCGCGCCCGAGCGATCGGGCTGGAGGTCGAGCTGGTTTCCGCGGACGACGCGGCACAGCTGATGCCCGCCATCAGCACGGATTCGCTGTTTGGCGCGGTCTGGGTGCCGGGAGATGGCGCCCTCGATCCGCACACCGCCACCTTCGCGCTAGCCAGCGCCGCGCGCAAGCTCGGTGCCAAGGTGCTGACGGATACCCGGGTGACCGGCATCGAGCTTTCCTCGAAAGGTGCGGTGCAAGCGGTACAAACGCCGAGCGGCCGGATCGAGGCCGAGGTGGTCGTGATCGCCTGTGGCATTTGGGCTCCGCAGGTGGCTGCCATGGCCGGGGCGTTTGTGGTGTCCACCCCGGTCGATCATCAGCACGCCGCCCTCCAGGCCGTGCCGGGCGCCGAGCTGCCGCAAACCATGCCCTGCTTTCGCGACCCGGACAACCTCATCTATGGAAAGGCCGAGTCGGGCGGCGTGGTGCTGGGGGGCTATGAGCTCAATCCCAACGCGCGCTGGATCGACGGCGTGCCCTGGGAGCACGCCGGGACGTCCCTGCCTCCCGACCAACAGCGGTTCGAGCCACTCCTCAAGGGAGCGGCGCGGCGGTTTCCCTTCATCAACGAGGCCGGAATCATCAAACTCGTCTGCCATCCCGACGCCATGACCCCCGACGCGAATCCCCTTCTCGGACCGGTGCCGGGCGTCCACGGACTGTTCATGGCCGCGGGGCTGTCCCTGAACGGGTTTGGCGGCGCCGGCGGAATCGGGAAATCGCTGACGGAGCTGATCACCGCGGGAGAGACCGAGCTTGACCTGTATGGCTACCGCCCCTGGCGCTTCGGCCCGGTGCACCGCGACCATCGCTACGTCGCCGAGCTGGCCAGGGAGGCGTACCGCTATTACTACTTCCTCCGATATCCGTATGACGCCGACGAGTGGGGCCGGCCGCGCCGGACGAGCGCGCTGCACCACCGGATGCAGGACCTGGGCGCGGTCTTCGGACAAAAACATGGCTGGGAGCGACCCGAGCACTTCGAGCCGGAACGGACGTGGCGCCGGGCCGGCGCCGACCAGCGAAATTTCGGCTGGACCCGCCCCCCGTGGTTCGAGCTGCAGGCCGAGGAGCATCGTGCCTTCCGCCAACGCGTGGGCATCATCGATATGACTTCGTTCGGAAAGATCGAGCTGAATGGTCCGGGCGCACTGCCGTTGCTCGAACGCGTCGCGGGCAACCGGATCGACCGGCCGGTCGGCAGCGTCGTCTACACCCAACTGCTCGACCGCCGCGGCGGGATCGCGGGCGACGTCACCATCACCCGGCTCGGCCCGCATCGGTTCCGGTTGGTCACCGGTGCCGGATATGTGAACAGCGACCTCGGCTTTTTGCAGCTGGAGCGACGCGCCGACGAGGGGCCGGTCGAGATCCGTGAGACCACGGAGGAGTGGTGCGTCGTCGGAATCTGGGGACCGCAGGCCCGCCAGCTGCTGGCGAGCGTAACCGACGATGACGTTTCGGAAGATGGCTTCCTGTTCATGCAAGGCCGCATCATCCATATCGAAGGATTCGAGGTCTTTGCCCAGCGCGTGACCTATGTCGGCGAGCTGGGGTGGGAGTTCTATCTGGGACCCGGCGTCGCGGGGCAGGTGTGGGATCGGTTGATGAGCGCCGGGCGCCCGGTCGGCATTCGCCCCGGTGGATATCGCGCCCTCGACTCGCTGCGGATGGAGAAGGGGTACCGCTACTACGGCACCGACCTCACGCTGCTCGACAATCCACTGGAGGCGGGCCTCGGGTTCTGCCTCCGCTTCGACAAGGGTGAGTTCAATGGACGCGAGGCGCTGCTGGCGGCCAAGGCGGCTGGGATCAGGCGGCGACTGCGAACCCTGCTCGTCGGTGAACGAGAGTACGTCACGATCTATGGCGGCGAGGCGGTCTACGCCGATGGGTCGATCGTCGGCCGGCTACGCAGCTGCGCCTATGGATTCACCGTCGGTCGCAACCTCGCCTACAGCTACCTGCCGGTCGAGCTGGGACCCGGCGCGCGCGTCGAAGTCGACGTCTTCGGGCAGCGCCTGCCGGCCGAGGTCGGCAGCGACGCCGTATTGAAGCGCACACCGGTGGTTGACCATGAAGCAAAGCCTGTCGCGAGCTGAAGAGGCAGTCGACCGCGTGTCACTCTGGCGGGGCAGAGACGTCACAGTCTCGCCGCTATCGGGCGGGCTGACCAACGAGAACTACCTGGTCGAGGCCGGCGGCGAGCGCTTCGTCATGCGTCTCCCCGGCGCCTCGACGGAGCTGCTCGCGATCGACCGGGTCAACGAGGTCCACAACGCCAGGGCGGCGGCCAGCACCGGCATCGGTCCGGCGGTGCTGGAGCATGTCCCGCAACTCAACATCATGGTGCTCGAGTACATCGACGGACCCACCATGTCGGCAGCGCGCCTGCAATCGGCGCCGATGGCGCATCGGATGGCGTCCTCCTTCAAGCGCCTGCACGGCGCGCCTCGCTTTTTGAAGGAATTCGACATGTTCCGGCTGATCGAGGAGTACCTCCGGATCGTCGACGAGCATGGGGTCCGGATCCCCGCGGACTACCGGGCACGACTGCCGCAGGTGCGAGAGATCGAGCGGGCGATCCGGGTCGGGGCGCTTCCGAGCGTCTCGTGTCACAACGACTTGCTCTGCGAGAACTTCATCGACGACGGGAGCGAGCTGCGGATCGTCGATTACGAGCTGAGTGGGAACAACGATCCCTGCTTCGACCTGGGCAACACCGCACAGGAGGCGAGCTTCGATGACGAGCTGCGGGCCGTCCTTTGCGAGGCCTACTTCGGCCGGCTCGATGCACAGCAGCTCGCCCGGATGAACCTGTTCGCCCTCATGTCGGACGTCGGCTGGACGCTCTGGGGGGCGATCCAGGCCAGGATCTCGACCCTGGACTTCGATTTCACCGACTACTACACGACGCGATGGAGCCGCGCGCTCGCGGTCATGGATTCGGATCACATGAAAGGCTGGTTGCGGCAGGCGCAACGCCAGGGCCCTTGACAGAGCTCGTATTGCAGACGAGACTTTCGGCGTACGCCAAACGTCGCGGCTCAACCGTGGAAGGAGGATGAGATCCGTTGGTCCTTGACAGTGTCCTGAAGGCGTATCAGTCGCCGACCCGAATGGTGCATGCGATCGGGGCCCTCTCCGCCCTCGGCCAGGAGTCCGCCGCGCTCAACATCAAGCGCCCGCTGGTGGTCACCGACCAGGGCCTCGTCAAGGCCGGATTGCTCGACGAAGCCTTGAAGCCGCTTCGGGCCGCGGGCCTCGAGCCCGTCGTCTACGACCAGGTGCGGGCGAACCCCGGCATTCAACTGGTCGATGCCGGTGCCGCGCATTACAAGAAAGAGCGCTGCGACGGACTGATCGCGATCGGCGGCGGCAGCTCGATCGACTCGGCCAAAGGCATCGGGGTGGTTGCCGTCCACGGCGGCAGCATCCTGCAGTACGAGTGGGGCAAGGATCCGATCCACTCCCGCATCCCGCCGCTGGTCGCGGTCCCGACAACCGCCGGGACCGGCAGCGAGGTCACCCTGTGGGCCGTGATCACGGACCCGGACCGGAAAATCAAGTTCAATGTCGGCGGCACGCCGAATATCGCGTCCTGGGTTGCGCTCATCGATCCGCAGCTGAGCGTCAACCTGCCCGCCGGGGTGACGGCCGGAACCGGTATGGATGCCCTGACGCACGCGGTCGAGTGCTACACCATGGCCTATCACCAGCCGTTTACCGATGCGGTTGCGCTGCATGCGATGGAGTACTGCGCCCGCTGGCTACGCGTGGCCTACTCGCAGGGGCACAACCTCGAAGCGCGCTACCACATGAGCATGGCCGCCATGCTTGCCGGACTGGCATACGGCACGGACTCGGCAGGCGCGGCCCACGCGATGAGCCAGTCCGCCGGGGGCGTCCATGATGCCCCGCACGGCGCCCTGACCGGGCGACTCCTCGCCCCGGTCATGGAATACAACTATTCAGGGGAGCCGGAGCGCTTCGCGCGGATCGCCCAGGCGCTCAACCTGGACACCGCCAACAAACCGATCTGGAAGGCGGCCGAGCTCTCGGTCGAGTACGTGTATCAGTTGACCGAGGACCTCGACATTCCGTCGCTGAACGAGCTCGGCTTTGCAGAGGAGGAAATCCCGATGCTGGCGGAGAAGGCTGAGGCGGACTCGCAGACCATCGGCAACCCGAGGGACGTGGATGCCAGGAATTACGAGAAGATCTACGCCCGGGCCTTCGAAGCCGGACGCCACCGGAAGGTGGCGCGACAGCTGGCTCATGCCGGCTCCTGAGCATCATGTGGACCAACACCCTCAAGCCGTACGACCTGCTCTCCGAAGAACAGGTGCAGCAGATTCACGACCACGCCATGCTGATCCTCCAGGAGATCGGGGTTGACTTTCTTCATCCGCGAGCGATCGATACCTTCGCGAGAGCGGGGCTGAAGGCAGAGGACAACCGGGTCCGATTCGAGCGCGCCTTCATCGAGGAGCAGATCAAGAAGGTGCCGTCCACCTTCCAGGTGCAGGCGCGCAATCCAGAGAACACGGTCACCATCGGCGGTAACCACATGGTCAACGCGCCGGTGTACGGGCCGCCTTTCATCACCGACCTCGACCGCGGCCGCCGCGGCGCGACCATCGCCGATTTCACCAACTTCGACAAGATGGCGCAGGCGACCCCGCAGATCCACTGCGCCGGCGGCACCATCGTCGAGCCGGAGGATCTCCCGCTCGAGACCCGCCATCTTGACATGGTCTATTCGCATATCCGCTGGACCGACATGCCCTACATGGGGAGCGTGATCTCGGAGGAGGGCGCGCGAGACTCCATTGAAATGTCTTCGATCCTGTTTGGGGGCCGCGCCAACATCGAGAAGACGCCGGCGCTTCTCGCCCTGGTCAATGTCAACAGTCCGCTTCGCTACGACGATCGCATGCTGGGTGCGTTGATCACCTACGCGGAGGCAAATCAGCCCGTCATCGCGACCCCCTTTTTGATGGCGGGCGCGATGTCGCCGATGGGACTCGCAGGCACCATCGCGCAGCAGACCGCCGAGGCGCTGGCGGGCATCGCCCTGATCCAGCTGATTCGCCCGGGCGCGCCCTGCATCTACGGCTCGTTCCTGACCAACATCGACATGCAGTCGGGTAGCCCAGCCTTCGGCACGCCGGAATCGGCGATGGGGATCCTGGCCAGCGCCCAGATGGCGCGGCATTACCGCATCCCATTCCGCGGCGGCGGCGCGCTGACCTCCTCCAAGTCACCGGACGCGCAGGCCGCCTACGAATCGATGATGTGTCTGTGGCCGACCGTGATGGGCGGTGTGCATTTCGTTCTCCACGCCGCGGGCTGGCTGGAGAGCGCGCTGCTCGCCTCCTACGAGAAGTTCATCATCGACGTCGAGGCCTTGCGTATGTTCGAGTGGATCCTGACCAAGGGGATCCCTTTCGACGAGGAGGGCTTCGCCATGGACGGCATCAGGGAGGTCGGCCCGGGCGGCCACCACCTCGGATCCGAGCACACCATGCGGCACTACCGGACCGGCTTCTACCGGCCATGGATCTCGTCGACCGAAAACTACGACCGCTGGCAGCGGATGGGATCGCGCACCGCGGACAAGGTGGCCAACGAGAAATGGAAGCAGCTGCTGGCCGACTACAAGGATCCGGGGATCGACTCGGCTGTCGATGAGCAACTCAAAACCTTCATCGAGGTCCGTAAAGACGCGATACTGCACGCGAGAGTCTGAGGAGGCTTGCCACACTCATGAAAGTCGTCGAGAAAACGCAAACGCTCAAGATGTTCGTCGGCGGGCGGTGGATCGATTCCGAAAGCGGAGAGACCTTCGAGGCCATCAGCCCGGCGACCGGTGAGGTGATCGCCACCCTTCCCAAAGGCACGCGCGCCGATGCCGCGCACGCCGTTGAGGCGGCGCACCAGGCGCGGGCGGCGATGGCGGGGCTCGGCGCTTTCGACCGCGCCGCCCTGCTCCATCGGGTGGCCGAGGCGATGGAACGGCACCGCGAAGAGCTGGCCCACTGGCTGAGCCTCGACCAGGGCAAGCCGCACAAAGCGGAAGCGATCGGCGAGGTGGGTGAGGCGATCGAGTACTTCAGGATCGCCGCCGAGGACATCAAGCGGCTCGAGACCAATGTGATCCCCTCGATGAGCAAGAACAAGCTCGTCTTCACCCTCCGAGTGCCGCGAGGCGTCTATGGCGTGATCACGCCCTGGAACTGGCCGCTAACGATGGCCACCGAGGTGATCGCCCCAGCGCTGGCCGGCGGCAATACCGTCGTTTGGGCTCCCGCCTCCTCGACCTCGGCGATCTCCGTGAAGCTCATGGAGTGCCTGGCCGAGGCGGATCTGCCACCGGGCGCGGTCAACCTCGTCACCGGCCCGGGGTCGGTGGTGGGCGACGAGATCGCCGGCCACCCGTTGATCGCCGGCGTCGGCTTCGTCGGCTCGACCGAGACGGGGCGCTCGGTGGCGCGGCGCGCCGCCGGCAAGCACATCATGCTGGAGCTCGGTGGCAATGGCCCGATCGTGATCTTCGACGACGCCCATCTCGACCGCGCGGTCGAAGGCGTGATCGTCGGCTGTTTCCTATGCGCCGGGCAGAGCTGCACCGCGGGCGAGCGGATCCTGGTGCAGCGCGGTTTCCAGGATGCGTTCATCGACCGGCTCACTGAGGCGGTCAACAAGATTCGGTTGGGCGATCCTTTCGACGACGCCACCACCATGGGGCCGTTGAACAACGAGGGAGTCGCATTGAAGATGGACGAGCACATCGCCGACGCGCTGGCGGGGGGTGCGACCGCCGTCACCGGCGGGCACCGGGCGACCAGCTTCCCTACCCGCCTCTACTACGAGGCGACGGTGCTGCGCGGGGTGAGCCCGCAGATGCGGGTCAGCAGAGAAGAGACCTTCGGCCCGATCGCGCCTGTGATTCCCTTCCGCGATGAGGCGGAGGCGCTGGCGATCGCGAATGACTCACCCTATGGTCTGCTCGGATCTGTGTACACCAGGGACATCGACCGCGCGCTGCGCTTCGCCCAGCAGCTGGAGACCGGCTGGGTCAATGTCAACGAATCCTCCAACTACTGGGAGGCGCATATTCCCTTCGGGGGCCGGGCAGGCAAAGACAGCGGCATCGGCCGCGTCGGCGGCCACCGGGCCATCGAGCAGATGACCGACCTGAAAACCATCATCGTGGACGTCAGGGAGAGCTAGGTGGCAGTTACGGGAACCAACCTGCCGGTGGCGGACGTCATCGCCGAAGCGGAGCGGATCGCCGCGGCCGCCCGCGCGCTGAAGGTCCCGGTCAAGCTGGTGGGCGGCGCGGCCGTCAACCTCCATTCGCGCAGCGCGCGCGAGGCACCGCTGAAGCGAAAGTACGGCGACCTCGATTTCGTGGCCGCCTCCAAGCAGCGCCAGGCCGCCGAGAAGTTGTTCGAGTCGCTCGGTTACCAGGGCGATCGGCGGTTCAACACCCTCAATGGCCACCAGCGGCTGCTCTATCTGGACCCCGTCAACGGCCGGCAGATCGATGTCTTCATCGACCGCATGCGGATGTGCCACGTCATCGAGCTGGCTGATCGCCTCGGCGGCGATGATCCCTGCCTAACCCCCGCGGATCTCCTGCTCAGCAAGCTGCAGGTCTTCGAGGTCAACATGAAGGACCTCGTCGACTCCATCGCACTTCTCCTCGACCATCCGATCGCGGACCACGACGACGATGCCATCAACGGCACCTACCTCGCTGCGCTCCTGTCGCAGGACTGGGGCCTGTACCGGACGATGCAGATGAACACCTCGAAGATCCGGGAAACCGCGAAAGGGCTCGTGGTTGCAACCGGCACGGTCAACCAGCGGCTCGATGAACTCTGGGCGCGCACCGAAGCCCACCCCAAGTCACTGAAATGGCGACTCCGCGCGAAGGTCGGCGACCGAATGAGTTGGTACGAGCTGCCCGAGGAAGTTCGCCAACCGTATCAGGCGGAGTAGCACTTCAGAGGGCATTGACATCGTCGCCACCGATGTCGATAGTGTGGGGGTAGGGGCGGCAGCGTTTACCAACCCTCGGGGGTTAGCCCGAGGAAGGGGGCGACCATGGCGCGCGCTACGCATGCGGTCGACGACACCATTCGGGTGCTCTTCGTCCAGGACGACCCTGCGGTCGCGGAGATGTACAAGTTGAAGCTCGAGCTCGATGGCTACCAGGTCACGATCGTCTCGGGCCGCGAGCAGCTGATCGATGCCAGCGCCAGCGTCCGGCCCGACCTCGTGTATCTCGATATCCGCCGGAGGGAGAAGGACGGCATCGAGATGCTCCGCTCCTTGCGCAGCGACGGGTCCACGGCAGACGTGCCGGTGATCATCCTCTCCGACCATCGGCCCGAGGAGATGGCCGGCCGCGGATTTACGGCCAACGTGATGAACTACGTGGTCCGCGCCAACGTCGCGCTGACGTCGCTGACGGAAAACGTCGAGGACTGGGTGCGCCCGGAGTCCGCCTAGCGGATCAGGCGGCCCGCTGCCGCTTGTCGGCGTACATCGAACGGTCGGCCGCTCCCAGCAGAGCGACTGCCGTGGTCCCATCGCTGGGAAAGGCGGCCGTCCCGATCGATACCGAGATCGGACCTGCGGGCTCGTCGGGATTACGTAGCGTCCCGCCCACGCGACGTGCCAGCGACACGGCGCCCACCTGGTCGGTGCCGGGCATCAAGAGCACGAATTCGTCGCCCCCCCAACGGGTCACGACATCGACCGGCCGCAGGTTGGCGGTCAGCACCGATGCCACCCGCTTCAGCGCCGCATCGCCCGCCGCATGACCGCGGGCATCGTTGACCTGCTTCAGCCCGTCGACGTCGAGCATGATTACGCAGAACGGTTCCGGTGACGCCGCCGCCAGTCGTTCCTCGAGCTCGCGCTCGAAGGCACGGCGGTTCGCCAGTCCCGTTAGCGGATCGGTTCGCGCCGTCGCCGCCAGCCGCTCGATCAAACGGGCATTGAAGATCGAAACCGCCGCCTGGTTGGCGAGGATCGTCATCAGGCGCAGGTGGTCGCCGGTGTACTGGTTCAAACCGAGCTTGGCGGTGACAATGACACCGATCAGGTTGTCCTCGAAAATCACCGGGAGCGCCAGCATCGACTCATCGGTCTCCGACGTACCGGGAACATGCATCGCCTTGGGATGCCCGACCGTATCACCGACAAGGGCCCCCTGCTTGGTCTCGGCGACCCAGCCCGTGATGCCCTCTCCGACCTGCACCGCCAGCGTTTCGGCCGTGACCCCGTCGTACTCCGGCCGCTGGGTATCACTGAAGTACACCGGCCGGAGCGTGCGACCATCGTCTTCGAGCAGGTAGACCCGGCACTGGTCATATGGCAGCAGCGTGGTGATGGTGCGCCCGATGGCGTCGCAAATCTCCGGCACGCTGACGACCGTAGCCAGGCGCCGACCGAGCTGCTGGATGGCATCCAGGTGCTGGGTCCATGAGTGGGTAAGCGACAGCTTGCGATCCTCGTGGATCGCGCTCTCGACGGTCCCCGCAACCACGACCTCACCAGATTCGATGACCTCGAGCAGCACCTGAACGACCTTCGGATCGAACTGCCGCCCGGCCTGGGCCCGGATTTCCTCGATGATCCATTCGCGGGGTCGGGCCCGGCGGTAGGGCCGGTCGCTGGCCATCGCCTGAAAGGCGTCGCAGGCGTGGATGATGCGCGCCTCGATCGGAATGCGCTCGCCGCTAATCCGGTCAGGGTAACCGCCACCGTCCCATCGTTCGTGCTCTCCGCGAACAATCGGCCGGATCCGCGCCAGGAACGGAACCGAGGCTACGATCCGCTCGCCGATTACGGGATGCTCCTGCATGACGGCCGTCTCCTCGTCATCGAGCGGTCCCGGCTTGTTCAAGATGTAGCCGGGCATACCGATCTTTCCGATGTCGTGGAGCAGCGCAGCGTACTCGAGAAAGCGCAAGGTGTCACCCCCAAGCCCGAGGCGCCGGCCGACCGCTTTGGCGAGCGCGGCAGTCTCACGCGAGTGCGCCTCCGTGTGGCGGTCCTTGGCATCGAGCGCAGCCGCAAGCGCGGCGACGGTGGCCAGGTAGCTCTGTTCCAGCTCCTCGCGCCGCTGCTCGGCGACCTGGTTCTCCGCGCGCAACGCCTTGCGCACGAGACCCGGGATATAGGCGCAAATCACCATCGACGCGGCCAGCAGCACGACGGCGCGTGCGTAATAACTGTCCCACCCCTGGATCATGAGCGGTAGAGCAGTCGCGACGATCGCAGCGATCAGCACGCCAACAGCCGTCTCGAATTCGAGGATCGAGGCGGTGAAGACGACGATGACCAGGTACAAAACGGATAAATGTGAGTGGGTGCCACCGGTGGCGAAGACGCCCACGGTCAGCATCGCGATTCCTCCAAAGACCACCGGGACGAACCATCTGGCGGGCATCTCTGCCCAGGGCAACATCCAGCACACGACGCCCGCTGCGCAGGCAATCGCCGTGATGACCCATTCCGTTGGGTAATTAACTTGCAGACCGCTTCCTAGGTAGTCCGTCGCCATCACGATGGTCGCCAGTCCCCAGAACGAGACCGCCGCAACCTTGAGCGTCGCACGATGCAGCCGTAGGGATCCCGGACGAGGCATGGTCATGCTGGCGAATACAACGCCTCCTGATCGAGCTTCCGTCGCCCGCAAGCCCCGATAGCATGAGGCCGGCATGTTCTGGACGTTCGTCGCGGTGACGCCGGCCCTGGGCGGCTCGGTCCAGATCGACGGGAAAAGGGGCCATCACCTCGCCCGGGTACTCAGGGTTCGTCCGGGTGAGCGGGGCGTCGCGGTCTTTGCCGGACGCGAGTATGAATTAGAGGTGGTCGCGGTCGACGGTGCGCGCATCGACGCCCGCGTGCTGATGGAGCGGCCGGCTCGCGGAGAACCCAGCACCGCGGTCAGGCTGTTGCAGGCGCTGCTGCCCAACCCCGATTTCGACGCCGTGCTCGAGGGCGGCACCGCCGTCGGCATCCAGCGGTTCGTCGCGGTCCAGGCGGCGCGATCCGTCGGCCGCCCGCCGGCTGGACGTCTCAGCCGATGGGAGGCCATCGTCGAGTCCGCTGCCGAGCAGAGTCATCGCGGAGGTATTCCAACGGTGACCGGCCCGTCCACGCTGTCCTCGGCCCTCGGCGAGGCGAGCGACAGCCGCTTGCTCGCGCTCGATCCATCCGCCTCCCTACCGCTGGCGCAGGCTATCGATGGGTCAACCGCCTATACCCTCGCGGTCGGCCCCGAAGGTGGGTGGACCGACGACGAGCTTTCCACAATGCGAGCCCGTGGCGCGGTCTCGGTCAACCTCGGTCCGCGAATCCTGCGCGCCCGCCTGGCGCCGATCGTGGCCGCTGCTATCCTCGTCCAACGGTAATGAAGGTCTCCATCCAGACGCTCGGTTGCAAGGTGAACTTCGCAGAGATGGCTGAGCTCGGCGACCGGCTCGCGCGTGCCGGTTTCACCGTCTCCGACACCGATCAGCAGCCAGACATCTGCGTCATCAACAGCTGCACCGTCACGGCGCAGGCGGACCGAAAGCTGCGCACCATGGTCCACGGCCTGCGACGCCGGCACCCGGAGGCGCACCTCGTCCTGACCGGGTGCCATGTCGACAACCCGAACCCGCGGGTGTCTGCCGTCCCGAACGTCGACGTCGTCTTCCCCAATGCACGCAAGCGCGAGATCTTCGACTACCTCGCATCGAACTTCGAGCCGGCGGCCGGCGGCGGGTCGACAAGCTTTACCCGGTCGCGCTACTTCCTGAAGGTACAGGATGGGTGCAACCACCGCTGCACCTACTGCATCGTCTGGCGGACCCGCGGTGTCTCCCAGAGCGAAGAGGAAGCGGTGCTGATCGACCGCGCCCAGCGGGCGGTGGCGGAAGGCTACGGGGAAATCGTGTTGACCGGGGTCGATCTCGGGGCTTTCGGCCGCGACCGCAACCAGGGCTTCGCGCCTTTCGTGCAGCGGCTGCTCGATGCTATCGCGCCGGCACGGCTGCGGCTCAGCTCGATCAACGCCAATGACATCACGCCCGACCTTGTGGAGCTGGCGGCCGCGCCACGCTTTTGCCGGCACCTGCATATCCCGCTCCAGTCGGGCAGCGACCGCGTGTTGAAGCGGATGGGGCGCCTCTATCGCCGACGGGATTATCTCGAGGTGGTCGCCGCCTTACGGCGTCAATCGCCGGAGCTCGCAGTCACCGCCGATATCATCGTCGGCTTCCCGGGGGAGACGGACGAGGACTTTGCCGACACTCAGGCCGTGGCGCGGCACGCGGGGCTGAGCGGCATGCATGTCTTTCGTTATTCGCCACGTGCGGGGACATCGGCCCCTCGACTCGGCCTCCCGGTGGACGACCCGCTCAGCCGCGAGCGAAGCCACCAACTGCAGGCCCAGGCGGACGCGCAACGGCGAGCCTACGAGGCACGGTTCCTCGACCGTGACCTGGAGGTGATCTGGGACCGGCGCCTGCCGGAGCAGATGCGGGGGCTGAGCGACAATTACATCACGGTGCGTGCCCCGCACCGTGACCAGAGGCTAGGGTCACTCGCGACCGTTCGTCCGCTGGCGCCGAGCCTCGACGGTCTTCTCTGCGGGTAAGCTTGCCCGATGGCCGAGGACTGCCTGTTCTGCAAGATCTTCGCCCGCGAGATCCCGGCCAAGGAGGTCTTCCGCGATGAGGAGATCGTCGCCTTCGAAGACATCCGGCCGGTGGCGCCGACCCACATCCTTGTCATCCCGAAGGAGCACATTCCCACGGTGCACGACCTCCGGCCCGACCAGGGGCCGATGCTGATCCGGATGATCCAGGTCGCCAACCGGATTGCCGATGAGCGCAAGATCGATCGCGACGGCTACCGCCTGGTCATCAACCAGGGTCCGCAGGCCGGCCAGACCGTCTATCACCTGCACCTGCACGTGCTCGGCGGCCGCGTGATGTCCTGGCCCCCCGGCTGAGCTCGCTCTGACACGCGCTTGCGAAGCTATTGTCACACCGCCGTCGCAGCCTGACCGCGGCCTGACGACGCGCGAAAGAGGCGTCGTAAGCGACCGGCGCTACCTTGGTCGCACATGCGCCTCCTACCATGGCGTGCCCTACAACCGCATGATCTGGCTGCCGATCAGGCGAAGCTGCAGGCGCGGCTCGACAACCTGACCGGTGGTGGCGCTGCGCCCGAGGCGAGCGCGCCGATTCAGCCCGAGGCGACCGAACCGAAGCCGGCCGCGCAGAACGCCGCCGACCTTCCCGCGCAACCGGTCGTCACGGCGGCGCCAGCCGGCCTCGTACCTGCGGAGCCCGTCGTCCCCGCGATGGCAACCAGCCTCGCCCTGGTGGCGCCCGTCGTGAGCGCGGCGCCAACCATTGTCGTGCCTGGCTCGCGCGACGAATCGAAGCGTCGCCGCCGGCGGCGGTTCGGCTTCCTGCTTTTCGTCTCGGCCCTGATCCTTGTCTTCTTCGTCGTCCGGGCGATTCCCGCCGACTGGGAAATCGGTCCGTTCCGCATCGATGCCAGCGGAAGCGCGGCGGACTCGGCGGCGAGCATCTACTTCTCGGATGACCCCCACGCGCCCTTCTGGCTGCTGGTCCCAACCTTCAACCTTCCGCCCCGCTTCTTCGCCGCCCGGCCGAATAGCTCGGCACGGCCGATTGCGCTCGCGCCGACCAAAACCCCGACCGCAACCCCCTCGGGTAGCACATCGCCGGGCACCAGCCCATCATCGAGCGCCTCGGCGTCGCCGAGCGCGAGCCCGTCAGGATCCGCCAGCCCGAGCGCGTCGCCGTCGGCCAGCCCGAGCGCGTCGCCATCGGCGAGCCCGAGCGCGTCCGCAACGCCTACGCCTACCCCGACCCCCACGCCTACACCTACCCCGACACCCACGCCAACGCCAACGCCTACGCCGACACCCACGCCTACCCCGACCCCCACGCCTACACCAACCCCGACACCCACGCCGACGCCAACGCCGACCCCGACGCCAGGGCCGTTCGCCATCGCGTCAGCGGCCGAGAACGTGAGCATTAACGTGAACCCGTCGACGAAGTGCAAACT
>DASWBA010000195.1:0-5440 GCA_036390825.1 Candidatus Dormiibacterota bacterium | reverse complement strand
GTTCCCCCCTTTCCCCACCGTCCGGCGCGCAGCATGGCAGCCGCCATGCTCGCCGCCGGGCTGGTCGTCGGCAGCATCGGTGGGGGCGCGGTCGGGGCGCTCCTCGCAAGTAACCGCCACATCGCCACCAACCCCACCGCGGGTAATGGAACGGTCGCGGGGGGCGTCGCCGCGCCGGCACCCTCTCCGGGGTCATTCGCCGCCATCTATCAGCAGGTGAAGGACGGCGTGGTCACCATCACCACCTCGGTCTCGAGCAATGGCGCCCGCTCCTTCTCGCAGGCCGAAGGGTCCGGCATCGTGGTCGACAAGCAGGGCGACATCCTCACCAATGCCCACGTCGTGGGTAGCTCCTCGCAGGTCCAGGTGACCTTCAGCGACGGGCATAACGCGACCGCGCAGGTCAAGGGGGTCGACCAGAGTGCGGACCTGGCCGTGGTCCAGGTCTCGGCCTCGGACCAGCTGCATCCCGTTACCACCGGCAACTCCGATGCACTACAGGTGGGTGACACCGCGCTCGCCATCGGATCGCCCTTCGGGCTGCAGGGAACCTTCACCGCCGGAATCATCTCCGGCCTCAACCGCTCCAGTAGCGCACCCAACGGCCGCGCGCTGACCGGGATGATCCAGACCGATGCGCCGATCAACCCCGGAAACTCCGGTGGCGCCCTGCTCGACGGCAAGGGCCAGTTGATCGGCATCAATGACTCCATCCAGAGCCCGGTCGAAGGCAACGTCGGCGTCGGCTTCGCGATTCCGATCAACCGCGCGGTGAGCCTGCTGCCCTCGCTCGAGAAGGGCATCGCGATCCAGCATCCCGCGCTCGGCATCACCGCACAGACGCTCACCGCATCGACCGCGAGCCAGCTCGGGATCAGCCAAACCTCCGGCGTGCTGGTGATCGATGCCGCCGCCGGCGGACCTGCGGCCGCGGCGGGTCTTCATGGCACTGGTCAGGCGGATGCCAGCGATGACATCATCACCGCCATCGACGGGCATACGATCGCCACGGTCGATCAGCTCACCCAGTACCTCGACACCAAGAAAGTCGGCGATCGCGTCACGCTGTCGGTCGTCCGCAATGGACAGCACATCTCAGTAGGAGTGACCCTCGGCGCCTTCCAGGCCCGGCCGTCGGCAACGCCCTAACGCACGCATGCTGCAGATGACCCGGTCGGGGGCGATGTGATGCGGCAAGCGCCGACGCTGAAGCCCCTTCCGCAAATGCGGCGAAGCGCCTGGCTTTCCGGGACGCGCGCCTGGCTCATCGGGCTCGGTCTGGTTGCGGTTCTTCTTGTCGGCCTGATCGCACGCGACACGGTCTTCGCCCAACCCGCTGCGGTCCCGATTCGCACCGCGACGGCTGACCGAGGCACCGTGACGTCGGTCGTCAGCGGCACCGGCTCCCTCCTGCCGGCCGGCCGGATGAACGTGAGCTTCAAGCAAACCGGGATCCTCACTGAGGTCGACGTCAAGGTCGGCGACAAGGTGACGACCGGCGAGGTGCTGGCGCGGATCGACTCGACGACGCAGCAGGCCGCCCTCGCCCAGGCGCAGGCATCACTCGCGTCCGCCCAGGCGAATCTTCAGAGCACGCAATCGCCGCTCACCAGTGCGCAGGTCGCCCAGCTCCAGCATCAAGTCAGCAACGCGCAGCAAAGTTACAACGACACCGTGGCGTCGGTGAATGCCACCAACCAGGCCGATGCCGCGACCGTTGCCAGTGACCAGGCGAAGGTCAACAGTGAGTGCGGTGTGGATCCGGCCTCCGCTGCCTGTTCCCAGGACAAGGCGCAGCTGGCGAATGACCAGAGCAAGCAGCACATGGACGCGATCAGCGGCCAGTCCCGGATCAACTCGGCCGCGCAGCAGATCACGTCCTCGCGCGACAACTTGGCGGTGCAGACCCAGGTCAAGCCGAATGCGCTGGCCTCCGGCCAGGCGCAGGTCGCGTCCGCGCAAGCCCAGGTGCAAGCGGCACAGGTCGCACTGAACCAGACCACCCTCACCGCTCCCACTTCCGGGGTGGTCATCAGCATCAACGGCGTTCCCGGTGAGAGCTCGGCCGGCGGGACCGCGCAGGCACCCGGGTCACTCGCCCCGCAGCCGTCCTCGAGTGGGACAGGCGGGGCGTCGTCGGGCTTCATGGTGATCGACGACACCAGCAGTCTCGTCGCCGTCATGCCCTTCGCTGAGACCGATGCCGCGAGGCTGGCGGTCAATCAAACCACCGCATTCACCTTCGACGCCATCCCCAACCTCACCGTCTCGGGACACGTGCTGAGCATCAGTCCGAGCGCGACCGTGGTCTCCAACGTCGTCGACTATTACGTCAGCTTCGTCCTCAACCGCACGGACCCGCGGCTCCGTGAGGGCATGACCGCCAACGCCTCGATCACCGTCGCCGAGGCGGACAACGTGGTGCGCGTCCCCAACGCTGCCGTGCGAACCACCGGTGGAACGACGATGGTCACGGTCCTCTCCAAGGGCCAGCAGGTCCCGACCGAGGTGATCACCGGGATCGTGGGCGATACCTACACTGAAATCAAGGCCGGACTGAACGAAGGCGATACGGTGGTGCTGCCGACGCTCCGCACGACCACCGGGACTGGTACCGGCGGCAATCTCGTCCGCGGCGGCGGCGGCTTTGGCGGGGGAGGCGTCATTCGGGGCGGCGGAGGGTGATCACCCTCGAGGGGATAACCAAGGTCTACCGCACCGGTGAGGTGGAGGTAGCCGCCCTGAAGGGCATTTCGCTTCACATCCCGGAAGGCGAGTTCGTCGCCATCATGGGGCCCTCGGGTTCGGGCAAGAGCACGCTGATGAACCTGATCGGCTGCCTCGACCAGCCCACGGCGGGCCGGTATATCCTCGATGGCTACGACGTGTCGGCATTGACCGACGACCAGCTGGCCTGGATTCGGAATCGAAAGATCGGCTTTGTTTTCCAGTCCTACAACCTGATTCCGCGCGCCAGCGCGGTGCACAACGTCGAGATGCCACTGATCTACGCGGGCGACAACCTGCAGCGCCGGGAGCGGGCGATGGCCGCGCTCGAATCCGTCGGCCTTCTGGACCGCGCCGGCCACCTGCCAAGCGAGCTCTCGGGCGGACAGCAGCAACGCGTCGCCGTGGCCCGTGCCCTGGTCACGGATCCCGCGATCCTCCTGGTCGATGAACCGACCGGAAACCTCGACAGCGAATCGAGTCTCGAGATCATGCGATTGCTGCGCGACCTCAACCAGCAAGGCCGGACCATCGTGCTGATCACGCACGAGCCCGACATCGCGGCGTTTGCCCAGCGAGTGGTGCGGGTGCGCGATGGGGTGATCGTCAGCGATGAGCGCCAGGCCGTCGCCACGGAGATGGCCCGATGAGCATCCTCGAGGGGCTGCGCCTGGCGGTCAACGGGCTGCTGTCGAACCGGTTGCGGTCGGCCCTGACCATGCTCGGCATCCTGATCGGCGTGTCGGCCGTCATTTTGCTGGTGGGCGTTGGCAACGGTGCCTCGGTCGCTGTCCAGCAGCAGATCCAATCGCTGGGTTCCAACCTGTTGACCGTCTTTCCATCCAACGCGAGAGGCGCGGGCGGCGTTCAGCAGGGCTTTGGCACCGGATCGAGCTTTACGCTCGACGACGTCAACGCAATCGCCAACCGGCAGACGTCACCAGACGTCGTCACCGCCATTCCCAGCGCCGGGGGGCGGGCGCAGCTGACCTACGGCAATCAGAACTGGAACAGCAGCCTGACCGGGACGACGCAGGACTTCCCGTCGGTACGGAATTACCAGTTGGCCAGCGGCCAGTTCTTCACCTCGGGTCAGGTCGACGCGGCGAGCAAGGTGGCGGTCATCGGACAAACGGTGGCCACCAACCTTTTCGGCGGGGCGGATCCGATCGGCCAGGCAATGAAGATCAACCGGCAGAACTTCCGCGTTATCGGCGTCTTCGCTCCCAAAGGGTCATCCGGTGGTTTCAACAATCAGGACGACGTGGTTGTCGTGCCGATCACGTCGGCGTGGAGCTACCTGCTGGGCGGGCGCGGAAAGAACATTCAGCAGATCTATGTCGAGGCCACGAACGCGCAGGCAACTTCAGCGGCCACGGCCGAGGTCACCCAGGTCTTGATGGACCGGCATCACATTTCAGATCCGACCCAGGCCGACTTCCAGATCCTGAGCCAGCAGGACGTGCTCGCCAGCGCCTCGCAGACAACCGGCGTGCTCACCCTGATGCTGGGGGCGATCGCCGGCATCTCGCTCGTCGTCGGCGGCATCGGAATCATGAACATCATGCTGGTCACGGTCACCGAGCGGACGCGTGAGATCGGCATCCGGAAGGCGATCGGCGCCCGGCGCCAGGACATCCTGGTGCAGTTCCTGATCGAGTCGATGTTCCTCTCCGGTTTGGGCGGTGCGCTCGGGATCCTGATCGGCTTCGGCCTGGCAAAAGTCCTGCCGTTGGCCGTATCGGCGCTGCCGACGCCCGTCATCTCGACCCCATCCGTCTTCATGGCATTCGGCATCTCCGTCGGCATCGGTCTCTTCTTCGGCCTGTATCCCGCGAACCGGGCGGCCCGGCTCCGCCCGATCGAAGCGCTGCGCTACGAGTGAACCCCAAGGAGGTCATGCAATGATCAAGCTTCCCATCGCTGCGCTCGTCGTCATCGTCGGCTTACTCGGCGGTTTCTATGGTGGCTACAAGGTCGGTGGTGGCGGCACGGCGGCCAGCGCCGCCAATTCCGCGACGGGCAATCGGACCGCGGCGAACGGTTTCGCGGGGGGCCGAGGGATCGCGGCGGCTTGCCCAAGCCCCGGCGCAACCCCAGCCGCGAGCGCATCGGGAGCGGCCGCTCGTCGTGGCGCAACCGGCACCGTCACCAATCTCACGACCAACAGCCTGACGATCCACGACGCCCGCTGCAACACTGATGTGAAGGTCACCTTCGACCAGAGCGTGATCGTGCGCAAAACCGTCGTTGGCCAGGCCTCTGACCTGCAGGAGACCGAGACGATCACCGTGACCGGGACGCGGCAGGCCGACGGCAGCATCAAGGCCAACAGCATCAGCATCGTTCCGGCCGGCTCGGGCGGATTTGGTGGATTCGGCGGCGGCGCCGCCAACGGCGGCTGAGGTCGGTCGAGGCCAGGCAGCGGCATGGACCGGCTCAGCTGGCTGCTCCTTGCCCTCGTGCTGTTGCTCGCCGGTGTCTATCTCCACGTGCGGCTGGCCGGCGAATGGCTGGCCTATCTCCTGGCGGGGGTTGGGGCCGGCATCGGTCTGGCGCTACTGGGGAGTGTGATTCATGATGCCTTCGCCGGTCAGCGCCATCAACACTGACCGGCGACTCCGCGCCGCGACGACTACGCCCGAAACGTAAGACGCGAGAAGCGTGACGACGCGTTCTGGCCCTGGCCCGGGCGGAGCCAACCCATCACCGC
>DASWBA010000194.1:0-24999 GCA_036390825.1 Candidatus Dormiibacterota bacterium | reverse complement strand
CCCGCGCGGACCAGCTCCGACTCGATCTTTTCCTCCGACGCCCCGTCGAACACGGGCGTCGCGACCGTCAACCCCAGGGCGTGCGCGGCCCAACCCAGGTGCGTCTCGAGCACCTGGCCGAGGTTCATCCGGCTCGGCACCCCCAGCGGGTTCAACACCAGCTCGACCGGCGTGCCATCGGGCATGTACGGCATGTCCTCGGCGGGAAGGATGCGGGCGATGACGCCCTTGTTGCCGTGACGGCCGGCCATCTTGTCGCCCTGCGCGATCTTTCGCTTCTGGGCCACGTAGACCCGCACCAGCTGATTGACACCGGGGGCCAGCTCGTCCTTGGTCTCGCGGCTGAAGATCTTGACGTCGACCACGATGCCGCGCTCGCCGTGGGGCACGCGCAGCGAGGAATCACGCACCTCGCGCGCCTTCTCACCGAAGATGGCACGCAGCAGGCGCTCCTCCGCGCTGAGCTCCGACTCGCCCTTCGGCGTGATCTTTCCCACCAGGATGTCGCCCGGGTGGACTTCCGCACCGATGTAGACGATGCCGCGCTCGTCCAGGTTCTTCAGCGTCTCGTCGCTGACGTTAGGGATGTCGCGCGTGATCTCCTCGGGACCCAGCTTGGTGTCGCGGGCTTCGATCTCGTACTCCTCGATGTGGATCGAGGTGTACTTGTCCTCGCGGACCACCGACTCGGAGATCAGGATCGCGTCTTCGTAGTTGTAACCCTCCCAGGGCATGAAGGCCACCAGGATGTTGCGGCCCAGCGCCAGCTCGCCCTCGGAGGTCGCCGGACCGTCGGCCAGCGGCGTGCCGGCTTCGACGTGCGTGCCGGCCTTGACGATGACGCGCTGCGAAAGGCAGGTGCCCTGGTTGGAGCGCTCGAACTTGTGGATCGGATACCACTGCTCGGCGGAGCCGTCATCCGGCTTCAGCAGGATGCCGAGCTCGCGCTTGAAACTGTCCAGCTTGGCGGCGGCCGAATCCGCGGGCGGCGGCGCCGCACACGACACGACGGTGCCGGCCACCCTGGCCACGATCAACTCGCCGGAGTCCTTGGCGGCGGACGACTCCATGCCGGTGCCGACAATGGGCGCCTCGGTCACGACCAGCGGCACCGCCTGGCGCTGCATGTTCGATCCCATCAGGGCGCGGTTCGCGTCGTCGTGCTCCAGGAAGGGGATCAGCGCGGTCGCCACACTGACGGTCTGCTTCGGCGACACGTCCATGTACTCGATGCGGTTGACGTCCGCCACCAGGAACAAGTTCTTGGTGCGGGCGGTCGTCCGCTCCTCGGTGAAGTGGTTGTCGGCATCGATCGGCGCGTTCGCCTGCGCGACCACGTAGTGGTCCTCTTCGTCGGCCGACAGGAACTGGACCTCGTCCGAGACCCAGGCCTTGATCGGGATGTCGCCGGCCCGGGCCTTGATCAGCGTGTCGACCGTCTCACGGTCGAGCACATCGCCCTTCTTGGCCAGCTTGGTCTTCCGGTTACCCGGCTCGAGCACGTCGTCGCGGAGCGTCCGGCCCACGAGCCGGTCGCGGTTCGCCTTATCGGCTGGCATGGTGCTGAACACCCGGCGGAACGGCGTCTCGATGAAGCCGTATTCGTTGACCCGGGCGAAGGTCGCCAGCGAGCCGATCAGGCCGATGTTCGGACCTTCCGGCGTCTCGATCGGGCAGATCCGGCCGTAGTGGGAATGATGCACGTCGCGGACATCGAAGCCGGCGCGCTCGCGCGACAGACCACCGGGGCCAAGGGCCGACAGGCGGCGCTTGTGGGTGAGCTCGGCCAGCGGGTTGGTCTGGTCCATGAACTGCGAGAGCTGGCTCGACCCGAAGAACTCCTTGATGGCCGCCACCACCGGGCGGGCGTTGATCAGCGAGGCCGCGGTCACGGTGGCCGCGTCGCAGATCGTCATCCGCTCCTTGATGATGCGCTCCATCCGGATCAGGCCCATGCGGAACTGGTTCTGGAGCAGCTCGCCGACGGCCCGCACCCGGCGGTTGCCGAGGTGGTCGATGTCGTCGGGCTCGCCGGTCCCGTTGTTCAGCTCGATCAGCTTGCGGATGATCGCGATGAAGTCGTCGTTGCTCAGGGTGCGGATGTTCATGTCCGTCCCCAGCCCGAGCCGGCGGTTCAGCTTGAAGCGGCCGACCTTCGACAGGTCGAAGCGGCGGGGATTGAAGAACAGGGCGGTCATCAGTGCCCGCGCGTTGTCGACGGTGGGCGGGTCACCGGGGCGGATCTTCTTGTACATCTCGACCAGGGCGTCGTTGACGTCGGTCGAGGAGTCCTTGTCCAGCGTCGACTGGATGAACTTGTGCTCGGCATTGTTGTCGACGTCGGCGAACAGCGCCTTGATCTCGTTGTTGCTGCCGTAGCCGAGCGCCCGTACCAGGGTGGTGACCGGGATCTTCCGCTTGCGGTCGATCTTGACCGTCAGCACGTCCTTGCCCGAGGTCTCGATCTCGAGCCACGCGCCGCGGTTGGGGATGAGCTTGGCGGCGTAGAGCATCCGGCCCGAGGCCCGATCCTCGCTGCTGGTGAAGTAGATACCGGGGGAACGGACCAGCTGGGAGACGACCACCCGCTCGGTGCCGTTGACGATGAAGGTGCCTTCCTCGGTCATGATCGGGAAGTCGCCCATGAAGACCTCGGACTCCTTGATCTCGCCGGCGTTCTCACCGGTCCGGATCGTGAGCCGGGTGTTGATCCGCAAGGGGGCCGCGAAGGTCATGTCGCGGTTGCGGCACTCTTCCTTGTCGAACTTGGGCTGGCCGAACTCGTAGTCCAGGAACTTGAGCTCGTAGTTCTTGCCCGTGTAGTCGGTGATCGGGTTGATCTCTTCGAACAGCTCCCGCAGACCCTCACGCTTGAACCAACTGAAGGAACGGATCTGGGTCTCGATCAGATCGGCGACCGGGAGCATCTCCGGGATCTTGCCGTAGCTGACGCGAGAGCCGTTAGAGGAAGGCTGAATCATGGACTCTCCTTTCAGATGAAGCAGGAAAAAATGGTGGGCAGGCAGACTGCTCTAGGGACGCGGAAAGGCAACCCTGGAAGCACCGAACGGCAATAGTAGCATTAGGGTACCCGCGGTGTCAAGCGCGCAAACATCTTTGCCGCGAAACCGGTTCGGCTTCGCGAGCGGGCCCAGGGCGGGTTCCCCGGGGTACGGGGTGTCGGATCAGGTCGTCGTTCGGAGCTCGGTCAGACTAATCGCGCGTTAGTCTAGCACTCCGCCGGCCTCAGCGGAAGGGGTTTCGGCTATTGGTTGAAGGGGTTCTGCTGGAAGCCGTCCATGCCCGGGATCGGGACTCCCATGACCCAGCTGACGAAGGCCAGGATCGCCGCCAGGATCAGCACGAAGAAAACCATCCACTTGAACACGGCCCGTTCTCCCAGGGAGAACAACGCAGCTCCGGCCCCAAAACCTGAACCACCCGTACAGCCGTTTGGGGCCCCGGGGTGGCGGCGGTGTAGGCTCCCAGACGTGCCCGAGGAGCTCGCCGAGAACTGGAAGGACCAACCCGACGACCACGACTACCCGGCGGCCGAGGACTACCTGAGCCTGGTCATGCCACCGGCCAGGGCGAAGCAGCTGGTCGCCCGTCTCCGGAAAGCCGCCATCGTCCGCCGCAAAGGCAAGGATCTGCTCCGCGCCAGCCGCCTCCTGCCGCTGCCCCCGGAGAACCTCCACGTCGCTCGCAACCTCAAGAAGGTCAGGGAGGGCAAGAAGCTCTCCCCCGTTCTGCTCGTCCGGGGACAGCTAACGTCCGACGTTCCGCTGACGGTCGCCGACGGTTATCACCGGATCTGCGCCAGCTACCACCTCGACGAGGAGGCGGACATCCCGTGCCGCATCGTCGACCTGGCCTCCCGCTAGATCCAGCCGCGCCGGCGGTAGTAGAAGAGCTGGGCGAGCGTCGTCAGCCCCATGATCCCAACGGCCAGCAGCCAGAAGGTCCAGGCCGGCGCGATGTGCGCCACCAACCAGGCAAAGTTCATGCCGAAGAAGCCGGTCAGGAAGGTCAGCGGCAAGAAGAGCGTGGCGAAGACCGTCAGCCGCGTGATCCGCAGGTTCAGCCGGTTCGACACGGTTGAGAGGTAAACGTCCATGGCGGTGCTTAGCAAATCCCGCAAGGAGTCGACCGTCTCGTACTGCCGCACCAGGTGGTCGTAGACGTCGCGGTAGTAGATCGACATCTCCTGGTCACCCACCTCGCCGACGGCACGCGTCGTCAGCCGCTGGAAGACATCCCGCTGGGCGCCTAAAACCTTCCGCAGGTCGACCACCGCCCGTTTGAGGTCCGACAGCTCGCTCAGCGCCGCCGTGTCCGGGCGCAGGATGATGCTGTCTTCCACGGTGTCGGTCGCCTCGTCCAGCTTCTCGAGCACCGGAAACAGGGCGTCCACCAGCTGGTCGACCACCAGGTAAAAGAGGTACGGCAGGGAGCGCTTCGTGAGATCCGGGTTGGCCTTGATCCGCTCCCGTAAGCGGTCCATCGGGTCCGACGGCTCGAGGTGCACGCTGACCAGGTACTGGGACGAGAGGTACAGGTGGTGTTCGCGGATCAGGACCCGCGACCCGTCGAGCTCAGCCGTAAAGAGAACGACGAAGGCGTAGCCGGTGTACTCCTCGACCTTCGGCCGCTGGTTCTGGTGGCGAATGTCCTCGAGGGTCAGCTGGTGAAACTTGAAGGTGTCCTCGAGCAGCGCAAAGTCGGCGTCGTCGGGGCTCTCGATGTCGAGCCAGAATCCCTGCTTGCCGTCACGCAGGCATTCGGCGAGCTGATCGTTGACCGGCTCGGTCAGCGCGCCTTTGGTCGCAACCAGGTAACGCGTGATAGTTACCCCCCACCCTGTCCCTCCCCCGCAAGGGGGGAGGGAATCAGATCACTCTTTATTTGATCTCGGCGCCGGCGCCCGCGTCCTTGAGCTTCTTGAGAACGCCTTCGGCCTCTTCGCGGTTGATGCCCTGCTTGACCGGCTTCGGCGCCTGGTCGACCAGGTCCTTGGCTTCCTTGAGACCCAGGCCGGTGATCTCGCGGACGACCTTGATGACACCGATCTTGGCGTCGCCCGCCGAGGTGAGCACCACCTGGAACTCGGTCTGCTCGGCTTCGGGGGCCGCCGCAGCACCAGCACCGCCGGCCGGGGCCGCCGCCACCGCAACCGGGGCCGCCGCCGTCACGCCGAACTCGGTCTCGATCGCCTTGATGGCGTTCATGACGTCCACCACGGTCCATTCCTTCAACGCGGATACGAAATCGTCAACGCTTACCTTTGCCATGCGATTCCTCCTAACTTGCGGCCGCGGCGGCCGGTGATTGTGATTCCTTCTGACTGCGAACCGCGTCGAGCGTACGAGCGAACTTCGTGAGCGGGGCCTGCAGGACGCTGGCCAGATTGCCGAGCGGGGCCTGCATCGCGCCCAACAGGCGGCTGAGCAGCACCTCGCGTGAGGGCAGGTCGGCCAGCTCGGTCACGGCGTCGGCCTTGATCACCTGGCCTTCCAGAAGGCCGCCCTTGATGACCATCTTCCGGTTGGCCCGGATGTAATCGTTGAGAATCCGCGCCGGGGCTGACACGTCGTCGACCGCGAACAGCATCGCGATCGGCCCGACCAGCTCGGCGTTGAGCGGTTCGTAGCCGGCGGCTTTGGCGGCGCGCCGGGCCAGCGTGTTCTTGACGACCACCATCTCGATCCCGCCGCCGCGCAGCTTGGTGCGCAGGTCGCGCATCTGGCCGACCGTCATGCCCCGGTAGTCCGCGAGCACCGCCGTGGATGATGCCTTGAGCCGGGCGGTGAGGTCCGCCACGGTCGCGGCCTTCTCCGCCTTCTTATCGATCTTCTCGTTCTTTTTGAGCCCTGTTGCCAATAAAAAAACCTCCTTCGCTCCAAAGGCGAGGGAGGCCGTTCAAGCATCCTGCTCGCCTGCGCTGGACGATTAAGCCGGCTCGGCCGGCACCAGCGGTCTTCGGCTATTTAGTTGTTGCGACGCTGGAGTATATCAGCTACCGTTCCTGGTCGCGATCAATGCGCCCTGCACCAGTGAGCGGACGGCGGGCGCGGCGGCCGCCTCGGGCGACGTCAACTTGACGTGCCGGATGCCGACCCCGGTGCCCTCGAGCAGCCCCTCCGGATCGGGCAGGTTGGCGCCGTTGGCCAGGCCGAGGTTGACGCGCTCGCGCTGCGGCGAGATCGCGGCGAACACGGACTTCATGTCGGCGCCGAGCCCGTACTGGATGACCTTCCAACCGGGATAGACCTTCTCGGTCGCATCCGGCACGACGGAGAGGATCACCTCGCGCGCCTTGACGGCGATTTCCCTCACTTGCGGGGAGTAGCCCTTGAGGAAGGTATCGACCGCGGGATCGCCGGTTTTCGTATTCGCCATCGGCCGCGAGGTCTGGTTAGCTCATCCGGCCGGCGAGGGCCGGGTCGACGGGCACGCTCGGCCCCATCGTCGGCGACAGGTACACCGACTTCAGGTACTGGCCCTTCGCAGAGCCCGGCTTGGCGCGGACAACCGCGTCCATGAGCGCGGCGAAATTGTCGCGCAACTGGGCCTCGCTGTAGGACGCCTTGCCGATGTTGGTGTGGATGATGCCGGTCTTGTCGACGCGATACTCGATGCGGCCACCCTGGATATCCTTGACCGCCCGACCGATATCGAAGGTGACCGTGCCCGCCCGCGGGTTCGGCATCAGGCCACGGGGGCCGAGGATCTTGCCCAGGCGACCCACCTGTCCCATCAGGTCGGGAGTCGCCAGCGCGACGTCGAAATCGAGCCAGCCTTCCTGGATCCGCTTCACCAGGTCGTCCGCGCCGACATAGTCGGCGCCGGCCTCGGTCGCCTCGCGCGCCTTCTCCCCGGTGGCAAACACCAGCACCCGGCGCTTCTTGCCGGTGCCGTGGGGCAGCACGACCGACCCGCGAACCATTTGATCGGCATGCCGTGGATCAACTCCGAGGCGCAAGTGGGCCTCGATCGAGCCGTCGAATTTCGAGGTCGAGCTCTTGAGCACCAGGCGGACCGCGTCATCCGGCGCGTACTGCTCGGTGCGCGAGATCGCCTTGGCGGCTTCCTTGTACTTCTTGCCTCGGGCTTGCGGCATCAGGCAGACACCTCGATCCCGAGTGAGCGCGCCGTCCCTTCGACCATCTTCATCGCGGCCTCGACGTCGTAGGCGTTCAGGTCCTTGAGCTTGAGCTGCGCGATCTCGCGCACCTGCTGCTTGCTGACCTTGCCGACCTTCTCCTTGTTCGGCTTGGCCGAGCCCTTCTCGACGCCTGCCGCTTTCTTCAGCAAGGCGGCGGCCGGCGGCGTCTTGGTGACAAAGGTAAAGGTCCGATCCTCGAAGATCGTGATCTCGACCGGAATCACCTGCCCGGCCATCGAGGCGGTGCGGTCGTTGTAGGTCTTGACGAACTCCATGATGTTGACGCCGTGCGGACCGAGCGCGGTGCCGACCGGCGGCGCCGGCGTGGCTTTCCCCGCCTCCATCTGGATCTTGACGATCGTTTTGACTTTCTTCTTTGCCATTACTTCAACCGCTCCACCTGGAGGAGGTCGAGTTCGACGGGGGTCTCCCGACCGAACATGTTGACCAGCACTTTCAGCTTGCCCTTGTCGGCATTGATCTCGTCGACCTTGCCGTGGAAGTCCGAGAACGGCCCATCGATGACGCGCACGTTTTCGCCCACCTGGTACTCGACGCGGACCTTGGGGGCCTCAGCCTTGATCTGCTTCTGGATCGACTTGATCTCCTTCTCCTGAAGGGGCACCGGCTTGTTGCCCGAGCCGACGAAGCTCGTGACGCCGGGCGTGTTGCGCACGACATACCACGACTCATCGGACATGATCATGTTGACCAGGATGTAGCCGGGGAACGTCCGCTTCGCGACGTGGCGACGCTGACCATCCTTGATCTCGATCACGTCCTCGGTCGGCACCAGCACCTCGAAGATTCGGTCGTGCATATCCATCGAGTCGACGCGCTTCATCAGGTTGTTGCGAACCTTCTCTTCATGGCCGGAGTAGGCGTGAACGACGTACCAGTGCGCCTCACCCTCGGCAGCGACCGGCCTTGCGGCCTCGCCGGGAACGACCGCGGTAGGCGGCGCCGATGGAGTCTCGGGTGGCGCCGGATGGCCTTCGCCAACGGTGACCCGTTCGCCGGTCCAGACGCGGCCGGCCTCAGCCGCTTCCTTGGGAGCCGGGCGCCGACCGCGTGGCTTGGCCGCCGCGGGCGCGTCGGCGCCTTGCGCTTCCAACGGTTTGCCGTTTTGAGACTCAGCCAACTTTCGGGAACTCCACTTTGACCAGCGTCTGGCTCAGCACGTAGTCGATTAGTCCGAGCATGATCGATACCACTACCACCGTGACGATGACGACAAACGTCATCGTTCGCAGCTCGCCCCAGCTGGGCCAGATGACCTTGCGGAGCTCGCCAAGAATGTCCTCGAAGTTGCGGATCAGGCCACGACGCGGAGCGGGGGTCGGGCGTTGCAGCACTCTGTTCGACCTTGGTTCGGTGGGAACGCTATTGGCCATGTAGTTATACCTGAGTCTGGCAGGGGTGGAGCGACTCGAACGCCCGACCCGCGGTTTTGGAGACCGCTGCTCTACCAACTGAGCTACACCCCTCTGCCGGTCGGCGCGAACAGTATAAGAAGGTTGCCACCCCTACTTGGTTTCCTTGTGGGCGGTATGTTTCCGGCACCGGGGGCAGAACTTCTGGATCTCCAGCCGGTCGGGATCGTTCTTCTTGTTTTTGACGGTCGTGTAGTTGCGCTCCTTACAGGTCTGACACTGCAGGGTGATGGTCGAAGCTAGGGCAGGCATTGAATCTCCAGGGGGTAAAAGGGTCCAGACACAAAAAAGACCTAGCAACTGCTAGGCGAGTTCAAATAATAGCAGACTTCGCCTCAATCGTCAATGCGGTTTTCGCCTAAACCCGATTCCTGAACGTCTCAAACTCTCGCCTGGCACTGAAGCGCCGCTCGCGTGGGCCGACGGGCCCGCCCCGCTCGCGGGGGAGGGCAGGATGGGGGCTTTCCCCCGCCACGTATATATAGGATGCGCGGCTAGTACTGGACGACGACGGTGGTCCCGATCGGAGCCCAGTTCCAGAGCGTGGCCATCGGGCTGTAGGGCACGTTCACGCAACCGTGCGTGCCGTTATATAGGTTGGCGCCGGGGCCGTACCAGGAGCGCCAGGGCGCGTCGTGGATGAAGTACCCACCACCCCGGAATTCCATCGCCCAGTTGGTCCAGGAATTTGGATACCAGTAGGGGCTGCCATAGGGCCAGGGGGAGATCATCTGGTAGGGCGAGTAGCGGGCGAAGATGTGGTAGACGCCGGGCGGGGTCGGCAGCTGCGGGCGGCCGGTCGCCACGAAGGTGGTCAGGATCGCGTTGCCGTCCTGGTAGGCGGTCAGCACCTGACGGGAGAGCGAGATCACGATCACCTTGCCGACACCGGCGTTATAGGAGACCGGGACCGACTGCTTGAGGTAGATGGCGCCAGCGAGCGCCTGCTTCTCCTGGTACAACCGCGAGCTGATCGACTCGAAGGTCGCCTGGTCCGACGCACCTGGGAGCTGGCCGGCGAGGTAGCTGATCGTGCTCGGGTGGTTGCCGAGCGCCGCCCCGATCGCCTGCGCCGAGGCGAGCGTCGACCGGGTGTCGGCCAGCTGGTTGTAGGCGTTGGTGCGGGCATTGAGTAATCCCTGGATGCCCGAGGCCGTCTGCTGCAGCTGCGCCAGAATCGGCCCGAAAGCCTCGGCACTGTGGACGGAGGGCAAGCTGGCGGTGGCGGCGCCGATCTGCGCCGCAAAGCCGGCAAGGCTGAGCTGCGGGTACTGGCCGGCGCCGGCCAGCAAGGTCTTCGCGTTTTGCGCCGCGGCATCGACCTGGTCGCGCGCCGTCCGGTAGGCGGCCATCCGGCCGTCGAGGATCGAGTACTGATCGCTGACGACGGACGACAGGGCGACCAACGCGTTGGGCGTGGTCGCCAGCGCGGCGTAGCTGGCAAACCGAGCCGTACTGGCATCGAGTCCGTCTGCCGAGACGCCCGCATTCTGCGCCTCAGTCAGCATCTGGTTCCACTGGTGCAGTTGCCGCTGAAGGGCGTCGCGGCTGTCGGCGACCTGTCGCTGATAGGTGGCCGCGAGCTCGGCGTTGAGTTGGTTCAGTTCGTCAAGCTTGTGGTGGTCTGCGATCGGCGCCTGCCACCAGGCCGAGGGTTTGATGGCGCTGACCTGGCTGTAGCGCCACAGCATGGTATCGGAGGCGCCTTGATCGAGGCCGCCGCGGACGGCCGCCCCTAGCGATTGATTGAACGCCGCGTCGGCCTGCCGAACGCTCCCCGACAGGATGCTCTCGCTCGCAACCGCCGAGAGCGGAACGGCGGCCAACAGGCCGACAATCACGAAAACGAAAATCAGACGACGTAGACCCCTCACCGAACGACACCCCTCTTTCGTTTTGGCAGCGTCTGGCTGGCACCCTCTTAAGGCCGCCGGCCAGACGCTCTCGCCGACAGCCATAACGTTACGCCGACGCGCAGGTCACGCCAAGTGGCAAACCGTTACGGTCGTCATGCCGCCGTGACTTCCTTTCTTCCGGCGTTTTAGGCGAGTCTTACTTTTCGATTGGCGCGCCGATCAGGCTCCCCCATTCGGTCCAGGAACCATCGTAGTTCCGCACGTTGGGGTAGCCCAGCAGGTAGTGAAGCACGAACCAGGTATGCGAGGAGCGCTCCCCAATCCGGCAGTAGGCGATCACGGCCTTGTCGGCGGTGACCCCCTTGGATCCGTAGAGTTCGCGCAGATCTACGGCTGACTTGAAGGTGCCGTCTTCGCGGACCGCCTGGCCCCACGGGATATTGGCGGCGCCGGGAATGTGCCCGCCGCGCTGCGCCCCCTCCTGGGGAAGGTTCTCCGGCGCGAGCAGTTCCCCGCTGTACTCCTTCGGCGAACGGACGTCGACCAGCGCTACGCCGTCCTTGCCCAGGTCGGCGAGCACTTCATCGCGCAGCGCCCGAATCGACTTGTCCGGCTGACCCGCCTTGTAGGTTGCCGGCTTGGGGCTCGGCGAGTCGGTCACCAGCTCTCGGCCCTCGTCCTGCCACTTCTTTCGGCCGCCGTTGATCAGCCGCACGTCCTGGTGACCGTAGTACTTGAGGTTCCAGACGAACCAGGCGGCAAACCAGTTGTTGTTGTCGCCGTAGACCAGCAACGTGTCAGCGTTGCCGACGCCCTTGGACGAGAGCAACTCCTCGAGCTTGTCCTTGGAAAGAAGGTCGCGGATCGGTCGCGCCTGCAGGTCCTTGCGCCAGTCGAGCCCGATCGCCCCGTTGATATGGCCGCTGTCGTAGGCGCTGGTGTCGACGTCGACCTCGACGAGCTTCACCTTGGGGTCGTTGAGGTGATCGGCGACCCACTGGGTGTCGACCAGGACCTCCGGGTGGGCGTAATCGGTTCCCTTTAGCTCGGTTGCAGATGTGGCCATGCTGCCTCTCCTCTTCCTAAAGTTGACTGAATGAATCCACAAACTCAACAATTCGAGTGGCTTAGTCTACGGGCGCAGGCTCGCAAACGTCAACTCGTTATTCGAGCCAGTCGAGATGAGCCAGGCAGCTCAATACGCGCCCGCTGGGCCGGACCAGCCGGTTAAACGACCGGGCAAAACCCGGCTCTTCCTCGTGCCAGTCGGCATCGTATTGCTTCTCCTGGCGATCCCCGGCGGGGTCTACGCCTTCTCCCAGAATCAGCTCTCGCAGGCGCAGGCCTCGGAGTCGCGCGGTGCCTACAGCCAGGCGCTCAACCAGTACGCGACGGTCGAGACGGTGGCCGGCAATCCCGCCTCCCGAATCCTGCTCGGCGAGGTCGCCGACCGCGCCCAGTCCGGCACGGCCGAGACCCACTTCCTCTGGGGCGTCCAGCTCACGAAGGATGGGAAGTTTGTCGACAGCGAGGCGCAGCTCCGCGCGGCGATCAAGGTCGGCCTTGCCGACTGGGCGACTCGCGCCAACGCCGCGCTCGCCGACCTCTTCACCGCCTGGGGCCAATCGCTGGTGGTGAACAAGCAATTCCAGGCCGGCATCGATAAATATCGAATGGTCGCCTCGGTCGACTCGACCGGCAACCTGACCGCCTCGACCAATGCCGGGTTGGCGACCGCATACGCCGGCTTTGCGGCGTGGTACACGCAGCAAGAGCCGGCGGACTATCCGAACGCACTCACCTGGTACGAGAACCTCGTCAAGGAGTTTCCTGACAGCCCAGAGGCCAAACTGGCGCAGGTCTCAGCATTACCGCAGACGCTCTACAACGCCGGGCTCGCCTTCGTCCAACAGATGCGCTTCCAGCAAGCCCGCGACGCCATGACGGAGCTGGTCACCAATTATCCGAAGACCACGTGGGCCACCCAGGCGAATACAGCACTGCATGCGGCCCAGTGGCTGACCGGTCAGCTGATCGTGAGCGACCAGACCCCGACGCCGGTCGCCAACCGGCTGGTGCGCATCGCGACCCACTGGAAGATCGTCAAAGCTCACACGTATGACGACTCGGGCGGAACGATCTATTCGACGTCAACCGATGCTAACGGAAACTTCAAAGTGCAGATGCCGCCGGGGCAGAACTACCTGATCACCTGGTGGGATCCCACGCGCAAAACGTTCGTGACCACCTTCCTCAGCGACAATGTCCCGGTCAACCAGGTCACGATCAACCCTCTCGAGCCGGCGCACACGACAGTCGCCACCTCATAGCCCTCATATAATCGGGGCGCAGCGCCGACGTAGCTCAGCTGGCAGAGCAGCTGTTTTGTAAATAGCGGGTCGCCGGTTCGAATCCGGCCGTCGGCTCCAGATTTTGAATACGAAATCTGGCCTGGAGGCGACCCCGGAGCCAATCCAAGGGGAGCCGTACCATCAAAGTACCACGAATTTCACAAGAACCCACCGATTCCGCCTTGAATAAAGAGCCTTGCGAGGATCTCAAGCAAGTGACTCCGGTGATCCCGTGGATTGCCCTTGGTGGCACGCTTTCTAAAGCCTGATGCCACCGATCAGGCGACCTACTCCGGCGGTGACCGCCATTGCAAACCCGCCTCCTACGCTAACCCTGACGGCTGCGCGCAGGATCGGCGCGCCTCCTGCACGAGCCCCTGCGATGCCAAGCGCCACCAGAGAAAGGAGAGCGCTCACAACTACGGCGATTGTCCTCGCCGGTGTCGGGACCAACAGGAAGGCGACAATCGGGATCAGCGCTCCCACCGTGAAGCTTGCGGCTGAAGAGAGTGCTGCCTGAACGGGACGAGCCAGCATGGCAGCGTCGAGGCCAAGCTCGTCACGCCCATGGGCCCCGAGGGCATCCGAGGCCATAAGCGCCTGGGCGACCTGGTCGGCCAGGTCCGCGGGAAGCCCGCGGTTGACGTAGATCGCGGCCAATTCCTGCTTTTCACGCTCAGGGTGCGTTCGTAGTTCCCCTCGCTCCTGGTCGAGGTCGGCTCGTTCAGTGTCTCGCTGCGAGCTAACGGAAACGTATTCTCCGGCGGCCATGGACATGGCTCCTGCCACCAGTACCGCCACGGCAGCAATGAGCACGACATTCGTCGTGGCTCCAGATGCAATTACTCCAATCGCCACGCTGGCGACCGAAACGATGCCGTCATCAGCCCCGAGTACGGCCGCTCTTAGCCATCCGGCCCGCTGCCCACGGTGACGTTCTCTGCTGACGCTACCCACCGCGCGCAGTGTATCCCAGGCGCCGCATTGTATCGGCGAATGCCGCGCGCCCATATACCTCCGCACGCCCGAACCTGCAGCATAGCGCCAGTTTTTGCGCATCGTGCGGCTCCTGCCGGTCGGCCTTGGACAGTACGGCCGTCCTCTTCCTGAGCTGTCTCAGGATGGCCTCGAAGATGATCCCGGCCTTCTTTCCATCAGTTTTCGCCAGCCTTGCTGAGCTGTCTCGGAGCCCGAGACCATTTGGGACTGTCCCAGTAGTGTCAGGTACGCGACGATGCCCGAATGTGTTACACCCCAGCTCTAACAACGGGTTTGCCGAACGCTTTGCGCCAGAAGTCCCTGTAAAAGGGGGACTTAAGCCCTTCCGAATTCCAGGGCGGAGCGACCACGATGAGGCCATCGCCCAGAAAGAAAGCGGAGGCCCTAAACAATGCCACATCCTCAGGCCCGACCTCCGGCTCCCCCTAGCGCCAGCAGTATTAGCCGCGAGTGCGGACCGACGCCTATCGATGCTGGGGTATCCGTGTCGGTCCTCATGATTGAGGATAACCCCGACATCGCCGAGATGTACAAACTGAAACTCGAACTGGACGGATATCGAGTTACGGTGGCCCCTTCGGGCGAGGACGGGCTCGATCAGGTCGGGCAACAGCTCCCCGACCTCTTGTTCCTCGACATCGGACTCCCGAAAATGGATGGTTTGGCGGTCCTAGGACAGTTGAGGACCAACGTTAAGACCATGCACATTCCGGTTGTGTTGCTTACGGCCTATGACGAACAGGAGCTCAAGGAGAGAGGTCTGAAGCTCGGGGCGGTGGATTACCTCATTAAGTCTGTAACCACACCGACTAGTCTCAGCCGCAGGGTGGAGGACTGGGCGAGCCGGCGACAGTTAGCGGGTGTTTAGCCAAGGCGCCCAGGACCATCTCTCGCTCACAACTCGGATGGAACCGGAGCGGTCCTGATTTGCGATTCCTCAGACCAGCAATCGTCAGTTGATCCAATTGTGGTCAGTTCTTCGGGCAGGAAGCGTTCGTGTTGATCACCCTCTAGCCGCCTTACCGCATCGGCTTCATAGCACGCCTCGTCGATAATCAGATTGAGGCGGGCGGCAGCTCCTGGCAGGCTCGCATCGCGTCCGCCCACCGCTCCGGCCTTTGCTGAGGGTCGATATCCCCGACCTACCTCGAGTACGACCGACGCGTCCGCCAGTGGCTGTTCTATCGGACGATCAAGACCGGCGAGTGCGCCAGGTGGATGACTTTGTGGGCAACGCTTCCCAGCAACATCCCTGCCAGGTCCGACAATCCGCGAGACCCCATCACGATCACGCCGGCCCCCTGAGCCTTCCCGGTCTCGACGATGTCCGCGGCCGCGTGCCCCATTGCCACCGTATGCACCTCGCCGCGGGCCTTCACCCCCGCCTTTTGTAGCTCTTCCACCACGCCGGCGACCAGCTCGTCCGCCTCCGGCGAGGACGTCGCGCCCGCGTGTCCACGGATTCGTTCCGCCACATGGAGAACGAACACCTCGCCATGGAACGGTGTAGCGAGCTCGATCGCGATGGGAACGGCTTTGCGCGAATGCGCCGAGCCATCAACAGCGAGTACGAGGCGCTCAAACGTCATTGTTCCCCTCCCTCACCAGCTTCTCCGTCGCCCACATCGCCCTAGTCAACTTTGTCGATTCCCGTGTCGACCCAGGACGGCCGTTCGCGCCGGTCGCCCATGATCCGCCGCCGCTCCGCCGGTGGCATCATCCGCCAGCACCGATAGCAGAGGCGCTTCCCGAGCGGCATCACCGTCACGCGGCACAGCACACAGATGTTGGCCGCAGCCGCTTGCGCGTCATCGCCCGGACTTTCCAAGCACCCGCTCCAGGTAGAGGTCGACCTCACGCAGCTTCGCCTCGGCACCGATCGACGCCAACCAGGTGCGGGCCAGCGACAGCGCTTGACGTGCAGACTCTTGGTTTCGATCGCCTTTGCGCCGACCGAGAAAGACGCCGAGGCTCAGCAGGCTTTGTCCGAGCTCGAAGCGATCACTCGCGCGCTCCGCATGTTCGACCGCCGAGCGAAAGTCCCGATCGGCGCCGTCGACGTTCCCGCGCGTGGCAGCCAGCTCCGCCCGGACGCGCGAAGCGCGGGACGCGGCCGAGAACTCCCCAGCAACCTGGGCGCGAGAGAGCGCCCGCGACGCCGCGGCCTCGCACTCCGGCTGTGCACCGACCCGCAAGAAGGCTTCAGCCATCAGCGCGTCCAGCCTCGCCCACTCGGGGGCGCCGTCTGATAGATCCCGCGCCGCCGCTTTCAGGTCTTCCAGCGCCTGCATCGGACGGGCATCCTCGAGCGCGAGCCAGGCGCTGCTCATCATGACGGAGGCCTGCTCCGAACCTGACTGCGCGGGCTCGAACGTCGCTTCTTGAAGCTGGTGGGCCGCATCCGCGAATCGGCCCCGCGCCACGGCGAGCCGTGCCAGCGCGGCCATTGCCAGCCGGTCGTTGGACGCGACGCGCTCTCGGAGATCGGCTTCGGCGGCGCTCCAATCCCCCTCCGGTAGCCACGCAAGCCGCATGTCATCAGGCCGGCTGCGGCGCCGGGACCGCGAAGAGCGCGCTCATGAAGTCCTCGGCGTTCACTCGTGGGACCTGCACGGCCCGCGCCTCGATGAAGCGCGCGACCGTGTCCCTGATCGCCGTCTCGGTGAACGGCGTCCCGCGCAACTCCGCTTCAAGCGTGCTCAGGTCATCGGGCGGATAGAAGAAGAAGTCGCCGGAGATCGCGATCTCCTGAATCTGGTCGTCCTTGATCACGGCCGTCGCCCGGATCAGACCACCCGGCGCCTTGTGCGTGCCTTCCACTACACGAACGCCCTCGGCGATCTTGACCCCTCTTGCCGAGAGGCCCGTCTTCAGGTAGGTCCATTCCCGGCTGGCGAGGCGCTTCTCGACAGTCGGCATGTGCTCACGCTCTCGGGACGTGAGCTCCCCGGTCAGTGTTCGCACGCCGAGGGCCCTCTCAGTCTCGGCGAGCAGCACCTCTTTCTGATGCTCGCGGTCGGGAGCCTGCTCGCGCAGCTCGCGCTTGAGCGTCGTCAGGTAAGTCTCCAGGCTCTGATAGACCTTGTCTCGGAACTTCTCAGAGGGCACTTTCAGGACCCGCGCCATTAGCGTGTAGTTGAAATCGAGGATCATGCTCCCCACGATGACGACGGCATCGCCGATCTCGGCAGCCCCGGTCCCGCCGATCTTTCGACCCTCGACCTGGATGTCGTTGACCGGCCGGTGCACCGCCGAGATGCCGAAGGCCCGCAACGCCTGCACCGGCGCTTGCAGGAACCGGTCGTAGAGCTCCTCGATGCGATAGGGCGCGCGGCTGCGGTGGACGATGTAGTGCCAGAACATCTGGTTGCGGTCGAGGTAGACGGCGCCCCCGCCCACCTGCCGCCGCACGATGGGGATGTGGTTTTCAGTGCAGTAGTCGACATCGATCTCCTTATCGACCTCCTGGTGATAACCCACACACACGTAAGGCTCGATGGGATTGACCAGCGTCAGCGTGTCGGGATCGTCCGGTCCCAACATCTCGGCGACCGTGTGGTAACACGCCTGCGACTGCAGGTAAGGGACGTAGCCGAAGTCGACGACGCGCATTTCTCCGGACTCAGTCTTCACAGCGGAAGCACCTCACCTCCATTTCGTCGATCCGCCGTCGGTACAGGTTGATCGCTTCAGCGCCGGTGCGCATGCCGGCAAGGTCCATGGCAAGGTCCCGCGGACGCAACCGGACCAGCCACCCCGCTCCATAGGGATCCCGGTTCGCCACGAGGATGTCGCGGTCAAAGGCCGCCTGATTGGTTGCGACCAGCTCTCCGGCGAATGGACTCGGAACCGGCCCGACCCACTTGCCGCTCTCCACGGTCGCGACGCTCTGACCTTTCTCGATCTGCCGCCCCACGCGCTTGAAAGCAATGTGCACCATCTTGCCGCAGCGCGTCTGGGCCGGATCGGTCATCCCGAGCGTCACCTGACCGTCCCCTTCGAGGCGCACCCAGACGTCGGCGTCGACGGCGTAGTAGAGGTCCGCCGGCAGGACGCAGCCGCGGTAGATCGTCTCGGCTTCATCTGTGCCCACAGTCCGTCACGACCCGCACCGGATGTTCTCGGCCTCGAGCTTGGCCTGGTAGCGCGCCAGGCCGTCCGCGCCGGTTGCCAGCTCGGAACGTTCCGCCTCCCATCGTGTCGGGCGCAGCCGCACGATCCAACCCTCCCCATACGGATCCTGATTCAGCAGGCCGGGCTCCGTCTTGAGCCGCTCGTTGACTTCGACGATCTCGCCACTGACCGGCGCCGGCACCGGCCCTACCCATTTCCCGCTTTCGACGGTGCCCAGGCTTTGCCCGCTCTCGACCGCCCGGCCGACCCGCTTCTGGCTCACGGCAATGACCTTGCCCGCCAGGTGCACCGCCACATCGGTGAGGCCGACCGCGATGCGGTCCGCCGTCTCCGGCCGAGCCCACACATGTTTGTCGATCAGATAGTGCAGGTCGTCGGGCAAGTTGCAGCCGTTAACCGTCGCCATGCGTCATCCTCTTCACTCAGTCCTCCTCGAGCATCTCCGGATGTTTCTCGCCACAGTGGTACAGGTACTGGTCGAACGCGACCAGGTTGATCTCGTGCTCGAACTCCTTGAGAAACCCCGGGTCGCGCTCCCGCGGCTTCACCGTGTGTCCGATGACCTCGCCACAACGGGGGCAGGTCAGCGCGTACGCCATCTTCACCCCGTCCGCGTCGACCGTCCTCGAGACGAGGTCCGCGTGCTCTTCCACCTGGTGCGCGTGCAGTTGCGACCAGGGTCCGCTTTCGGCACAGAAGGCGCAACGCATCATCACCCCCTGGCCTGAACCCGGCCGGCCAGCCATTCCCGGATTCCAGTGGCCAGCGCCATGATCTCGCTTTGCAACTCATCAACGAGGACCTCGCCCGCCGGCGTGAGCTGGGCGCGGTCGTGCTCGATGTCGTAGGCGATCAACCCGGCACGGGCCAGCTCCTGGACCCGCTCGGTGGTATCGAGGAGCGGCCAGCCGCGGCGGGCACGGAGCGCCTCGATCGAGGCGGTGGTTGTCGCCACATCCAGGAGCAGCGCGTAATTCGGCGGGTCGGCGGCGGCCCGATGCGCTCGAAGAACCAGGTCGCGGGCGGTTGCCTCCGCCGCCGCGGGGTCGCGTAATCCTCGAAGGCCATCGGCGTCCTGACGCTCCTCGAGCGCAGCCAGTCGATCGATCACTTCCGCGAGCTGCCGGAAACGGTCGGCCAGTCCTGCCGCGATCGTCTCCGCCCCACCGGTCACACTGCCATCTCCACTAGCTCGACGAGCTCCTTCACCTGCATGCGCTCCTCGACGCCCAGCGCTTTCGCCGCCGCCGCGTACATCGTGACATCTTTGGGACAGGCGACCACGAAGGTGCCGACATCAGCGAGCGTCAGCGCCTCCTTGATGCGCTGTTCGCTGGGACGCTCCTGTCCGGGAGTGTCGGCCATCCAGATGCGTCCTCCGCCGGCGCCACAACAGAGCGCATTCGCGCGGCAGCGGGGCATGTCCACCAGTTCGGCACCGGTCGCCCTGATCAGGGCGCGCGGCGCTTCATAGACGCCGTTGTATCGCCCGAGGTAACAGGGATCGTGGTAGGTCACTCGTTGGCTGAGCGGATGATTGAAGGTCAGCCGTCCTCCCTCCAGGAGCTGGGCGAGCAACTCCGTGTAATGCAACACCCGGTAGGCGGTGCCGTTGTTGGTGTACTCCTTCTTCAACGTGTTGTAGGAATGGGGATCGGTGGTGACGATGGCGGCGAACTCGCAGGTAGCCAGCGCGGTGGTGTTCTGCTCCCGGAGCATCTCGTAGAGGCCCTCTTCCCCCACTCGACGCACGTCGTTGCCGGCGTTGCGCTCGGCATCGTAGAGGATGCCGAAGTCGAGGCCCAGCGCCTGAAAGACCCGGGCCGTCGCCCGGCTCACTTCCTGCAACCGCGGATCGTAGGAGGCAAAGTCGCCGACAAACCACAGGTATTCGACCGGGCCCTTGCGAGCGTCCTTGATGGGCGCGGACAAACCCTGCGTCCAACGGCCACGCATCCGGGGTGACGTCCCGAACGAGTTACCGTGCTTGGCCAGGTTCTGGAGCGCCGTCTGCAGATTGGCGTCCATCTGGCCGGCCTCGACCAGCGTCTGGCGCATGCCGACGATCATGGGGACGTGCTCGATGCCGACCGGGCAGGCCTCGACGCAGGCCATGCAGGTCGTACAGGCCCAGAGCGTCTCTGGGGGAATGACATGACCGGCGAGGCGTGGCACGAGCTCGTCCGGCATACCGGCCGCCAGGCGGTCGGTGACGGGCGTGCGCAGGCCGATCATCCTGTCGGCGTACTCGCGAAGGTCGAGGACGAGGTCTCGTGGCGAAAGTGGCGCGCCGGATGCTCGCGCCGGGCAGACCTCATGGCAGCGGCCGCACTTGGTGCAGGCGTCGAGCGCGATCAGCTGCTTCCACGTGAGATCGCCGAGCGTCCCGGCGACGACCTGATCGCCGGGCGCCGGCAGCCGGCTCGCGGCGAAGCGGTCCCGGAAGATCAGGTTGACGCCGCTCGCGACGATGTGGACCGCCTTCGAGTACGGAATGTAGGCGACGAAGGCGAGCGCGATCGCCGCGTGGAAGGCCCACAGCCCGGTGTGGATGGCGCCGGCCTGATTCTGCAGCCCAACGAGCTGCAGGCCGCTCGCGAAGACGGAGCCAACGGGCGAGAAGCCGGCACTGGACGGATGGTCGGCGGCGATGCGCAGCCCCTCGAGGAGGAATCCCGTGAAGCCGAGCACGAACAGCCAGCCGACAAAAACCCAGTCCCCGATTCGGTAGAGGCGTCGCGGCGCCTCCGGCCGGCTATCGACCCGACGGTAGTCGAGACGGAAGAGGCGAAACCACCGGCGCCGGATCGCCATCAGGATCAGCCCGGCGAGCATGCCCAGACCGAGGATGTCGAGCGTCAGCTTGTACCCGAGGTAGAACGTCCCCTTGTAGAAGCTGTACCCGTTGAACAGCCGGCGCAGGATGTCGTAGTCGAAGCTCAGGATGACGGTGCCGACGAACAGGGCAGTGAATCCCCAGAGGATCAACGCGTGCGAGGTACCGGCGAAGCGGTCGCGATGGCCGATCGTCCGGCTCGCGTAAAGGTCGCGGGCGGCGCTTACGATCCGGGCCGGCACCCGTTCGAGACGGATGGCCCGACCCCGCAAATACTTGCGCAGGCGGATCGCCCATCCGAACAGGAAGAGACCCGTCGACACGATGACCAGGACGTAAAACATGACCACCATCCAATCGGGAAGGTGTTCGAAGATGGGACGCGTTGCGTCCGCCAAGGGGATCAGGCTCCGGCGCGTACCCGCTCGGTCAGCGCCGGTACGAATTCCAGGGCGTCGGCGACGATGCCCAGGTGGGCCACCTCGAAGATGGGTGCCGCGGCGTCGGTGTTGACCGCGACGATGAACTCGGCGTCCTTCATTCCCTGCAGGTGCTCGGGCGCGCCGCTGATGCCGACGGCGAAATAGAGCTTGGGCTTCACGGTCAGCCCGGACTTGCCGACCTGGCGCGCCTTGGGGAGCCAGCCGCTGTCCACGACCGGGCGGGAGGCGGCGACCTCGGCGCCGATGGCGCGGGCCAGGTCCTGAACGATATCGAGGTTCTCCGGGCCGCCGATGCCTCGCCCGACGCTGACCAGGGCCTGTGCCTTTTTGATGTCGACGTCGGCGGCTTCGAGCGCGATCAACTCCTTGAAGCGGGTTCGGCTCTTCCCCGCCGGCACTGCGGCGCGCTCGATGACCCCGGTGCCACCAGGCGCGACCGCCGGAAAGGAGCCGGGAATCACCGAGATGATGACGGACTGAGAGCCCAGCTCGACTTCGGCGAAGAGCTTGCCACCGTATAGCTGCGCGACCCCGATCAGGTCGCTCGCCTCCATCCGGACGCCGGTGCAGTAGGCGGCGAGCGGCCAGTGCAGGCGGGCGGCGAGTCCGGCAGCGAGGTCCATGCCGGCGGTGGTGTTGCCGATCATCACCAGCCTGGGCTCCATGGGTGCAATCACGGCGGCGATCGCCTGCTCATGCGCATCGGGAGTGAATTTGCCGAGCGCCGGGTCGTCGAGCAACACCACGCGATCGGCGGACTGGAGCGGCGGCGCGAGGGCATCGAGTCCCTCCCCGGCGAGAACCGCGATCAACGGTTGCCCGAGCGAGGTCGCGAGCTCGCGCCCTTTCGAAAGCAGCTCGAGACTGACCTCGTTCAAGGTGCCGTTCAAGGCTTCCGCGATGACGACAATTCCCGCCATGCCTACACGCCCACCTTCAAGACGCCCCGTTCATTGAGTGCCGCTACAAGGTCCTCGACCTGGCGCGTCACATCGCCCTCCAGCATGCGCGCGTGTGCGCGGCTCTCCGGCTTGAAGAGCCGGCGGACCTGAAGCTTCGAGGCGACCACTTCCCCGGGCGTGGCCGCGACCTCCTCGAGCTGCTTCTCCTTCATGACCTTGCGGATCGTGCTGACCGCCGCGTAGCGAGGTGGCTGCCGCGCCGCCTGCACCCCGAGCACGGCGGGCAGCTCGGTTTCGAGGAGCGCCATCGACCCGCCCGCGTACTCCTGGTGGCAACGAACCACGCCCGCCGCGGAATCCGGCTCGATGCCGCTCACGACGCTGACGTGTGGCCAGCCGAGCGCGCCGGCAAGGAGCACCCCGAGCTGGCCGTCGAGGTCGTCCGGGGCCTGAACACCGCAGAGAACGAGGTCCACCTGTTGGCCGCGAACGGCACCCGCCAGCACCTGAGCCGCCGTGTGATTGTCGATGCCGGGCTCGAAGTCACCGGTGACCTTGACGGCCCGGTCGGCCCCCTTCGCGAGGGCCGTGAACAGGACTTGGTCGATTTCCGGCGCGTCGAGCGCGATCGCAGTGACCGTCGCGCCGGTCGTCTCCTTGAGCACGAGCGCCTCTTCCAGTGCCTGGTCGTCGAACTCGTTGAGCTTGTAGATGAGCGCGTCGCGATCGAGGTCGGTGCCGGCTTCGTTGAGTGTCAGTTCTTCGACGAGATCGGGAACCAGCTTCAGTGGGACCAGCAGGTTCATGCGATGGCTCCCTCCTCTTTCGCGGGTGTGCAGGCCTCGTCGAGCAGCTCGACAATGTCGCGCACCATCAGCTTGCCGGCGTTGCCGGTGGTCTTCACCGCATCTTCGAAGAGCGAGACCTCAAAGGGACAGCAGACGGCCAGGACATCCGCTCCGGTTTCGACCGCCTCCTTCACCCTTCGTTCGCTCAACCGTTCCTTCTCGTGCGAGGCGGCGAAGCTGCCCAGCCACATCCCCCCGCCGCCCCCGCCGCAGCAGTAGCCGTTGGCCTTGCAGCGGAGCATCTCGGTGAAGGTCAGCCCGGGGATCGCCTGCAGCAGATGCCGGGGCGACTCGTATTCGCCGTTTTGACGCCCCAGGTAGCAGGGGTCGTGGAACGTCACCTTGTACTTGAGCTCGCGGGTAAAGGGCAGCTTCTCGACCAGCGGCGCGAGCAGCTGCGTGTAGTGGACGACCGGCAGCGTCGCGCCGTACTTCGGGTACTCGTTCTTGAAGGCGTTGAAGGCGTGCGGATCGGGCGTCATCAGGGTCGCGTACTCGTACTTGCCGAGGGTCGCGATGTTTTGCTCGGTAAAGAGCTCGAAGAGGCCCTTCTCCCCGGCCGCCCGCTGCGCGTCGCAGGCGCACTTCTCCTCGGCTCCCAGGATGGCGAAGTCCAGGCCCAGCCGGTTTAGCGTGCGGGCCATCGCCTGGGCCGCCTGCTTGCCCCGGGGATGGTACGACCAGTAGCACTCCACATAAAAGAGGATGTCGACCGGGCGCTTCACCTGGGCCATCACCGGCACCGTGACACCGGCGTCCTTCGCCCAGTCCGCTCGCTTTCGGGGCGGCTCGCCCAGTGGGTTGCCGTACCGGAACGTGTTTTCGAAGGCCTGCTGCAGCTCGGGCGGCGCGTTGCCGGCGGCGACCACCTGCTCCCGGACGGCCGGCATGATCTTGAGCATGTCGACCTCTTTGGGGCAAACACGGAGGCAGTTGCCGCACGTCGTGCAGAGCCAGAGATCGGGGTCGCTGAAGAGATCGACCCCGCCGCGGACTTTCGAGAAGATCTTCCGTGGGCTGTAACTTGCGACGTGGTCGACCGGGCAGACGCCCGTGCACTTCCCGCACTGGTAGCACCAGCCGAGCGACTCCGCGCCGGCGATACTGGTGACCTTGTCCAGGTTGGTCGGGTCGTATTCCCAGATTACGCGCTGCTCGAACATCCGGTTCCACTGGCCCGTGAGCGTGATCCCCTCGACGACAACCGACTCCTTCTCTTTGATCCGCTCCTTCTCGATCTCGGACATCTCAGATCTCCAATCGGTAGGTGCCTAGCAGCCGGCGAATCAGCTCCGGCAGGGCGGGGATGACCTTGTTGAACTCCTGGGTCATGCGCAGCCGCAGGACCGTATAGAGGTACACGCCGTAGACGCAGGCGAGGTAGACGTCGGTTCCGAAGATCCCCCGCACGCCCCGCTGCAGCCCAGCCGCTTCCGCCGTCTGCTGCACGAAGACCACCGCCTCGCCGACGCGGACGTACGCGTCGCCCGCGTCTGGTGCGTCCAGGACGAAGTCGGACGTGACCACCAGCGGCAACGCGCCCGTGCGAGCTTCCGGCTCCCATACCCAGCGCGTCCACAGCCAGTAGCGATCGGGATCGCTGAAATGCAGAAACTCGGAGGCCAGCTCGCGGCGCACACGGATGTCCAACGAGGAGGGCAGGGCGTCGACGAATGCTTGAAAGCGCTGCGGCAGGGCGGCCGAACCCTCGAGCAACTCGGGGATCGCCCCGCGCCACCAGTCGAGCGAGGGCGATGCCTCGAACGCCGTCATCCGACGGCGTGTCGCGAAGATACTCCGCAGCAGTGCCTGGATGTCTCCAGCTTCGATGCGCGCCGCGCGGCCGTCTGACAAGCGACGGGCGAAGCCCTCATGCTTTCGCTCGAGCTCGTCGGCAACCATCCGGACCTCGGCGTCGCTGATCCGGGCGAGCGTCTCCTGCATGAACTCACGGGCGGTCTCGGTGTCGACCACCTGGCCGGCGGAGGGCGCGCGGTCAACCATGATCACGCGACCGATGCCGGCGCCTGCC
>DASWBA010000193.1:0-11262 GCA_036390825.1 Candidatus Dormiibacterota bacterium | reverse complement strand
GCGGAAATCGACCGGGATGCCCAGCGCTTCGGCATTCGATCGCGCGTAAGAAAGCGCGGCGCGTGCCGATTCCTGCATGACGTCACCCATCTGCCCGGTCAGGTTCAGGTTGCCCTTGCCCGGCATGGTGATCACCTCGATGGTGAGCAGCACGCCGCCGACCTCGGTCCAGGCGAGCCCGTTGGCGACCCCGATCAAGGGCTCCTTGTGGCCTTCGTCGGGCTTGTAGCGCGGCGGCCCCAGGAGATCCTCGAGGCGGTTGGGGACGACTGTCATCTTCCGCGTCTTGCCCTTGACGACCTCGCGGGCAACCTTGCGACAGACACTGGCGATCGACCGTTCCAGGTTGCGCACGCCGGCTTCGCTGGTGTAGCGGCTGATGATCGTGGCCAGCGCGGGCCTGGTGATCTCGATGTGCGTGCGGGTCAGCCCGTGGTCCTGCAGCTGCTTTGGCACCAGGAACTCGCGGGCGATCACCATCTTCTCCTCGCCGGTGTAGCCGGGAAGGTTGATCACCTCCATCCGATCGAGCAACGGGCGTGGGATCGAATAGAAGACGTTGGCGGTGGTGATGAAGAGGACCTCCGAGAGATCGAAGGGAATCTCGAGGAAGTGATCGGAAAAATGCTTGTTCTGTTCGGGGTCGAGCACCTCCAGCATCGCCGAGGCCGGATCGCCGCGGAAGTCCGACGACATCTTGTCGATCTCGTCGAGCAAGAACACCGGATTGCGAGTGCCCGCCTCCCGCAGGCCCTTGATGATCCGGCCGGGCATCGAGCCGACGTAGGTTCGGCGATGGCCGCGGATCTCGGCCTCGTCACCGACACCACCTAACGAGACGCGGACGAACTTGCGACCCAGGGCGCGCGCGATCGAGCGACCCAGGCTGGTCTTGCCCACGCCAGGCGGCCCGATGAAACAGAGGATCGGCCCCTTCGGCGATTTCGTCAGCTGCCGCACCGCCAGGAACTCCAGGATGCGCTCTTTGATTTTTTGCAGGCCATGATGATCCTCGTCGAGCACCTTCTCGGCGGCGCGCAGGTCGGTGATGTCTTCACTGGACTCGTGCCAGGGCAGCGAGACGACCAGGTCCAGATAGTTGTGCAGCACCGAGATCTCGGGCGAGCCGGGTGGCATGCGCTCCAGCCGGTCGACATCCTTCAGGAGGCGCTCCTCGATCGCCTCCGCCAGCTCGAGCCCCCGGACCTTTTCGCGCAGCTCATCGAGCTCGCTGAGGTGCGCCTCTTCCCCACCAAGCTCTTCCTGGATGACGCGCATCTGCTCCTTGAGGTAGAACTCCTTCTGCCGCCGGTCGATCTGCTGCCGGACGCGCTGGCGGATGCTGCGGTCCATGTCGAGGATCTCGATCTCGCGTTGCAACACGCTGGAGAGCTTCTCCAGCCTCTCGTTCAGCTGGAGGGTCTCGAGCACGTCTTGCTTGTCGGTCACGCCGATGGCCAGGTTGGAGGCGACGATGTCGGCCATGCGCCCGGCATCCTCGACGCCCCGTACCGTAAGGTTGACCTCGGGCGGAACTTTCTTGTCGAGCTCGACGTAGCGATCGAAAAGATCGACCACGCCGCGCATCAACGCCTCGAGCTCCGGCGAGGCTTCGACCTCGTCCTCGAGCGGGGCCACCTCGACCCGCAGGTGCGGCTCGACCTGGACGAAGCGTTCGATCACGGCCCGCGCCGAGCCTTCGATCAGGACCTTGATCGTGCTGTCGGGCAGCTTGAGCATTTGCACGACTTCGCCAAGGACACCGACCCGGTAGAGATCGGCTTCCTTGGGGTCCTCGCAGTCGGCACGCCGCTGGGTGCAGAGAAAAACCTGCTTGCCACGCGTCATCGCGGCCTCGAGCGCGTCGATCGACCGCTCCCGCCCCACGTAGAGGGGCACGATCATATGAGGGAAGAGGACGACGTTCTTAAGGGGAAGAAGCGGTAGTTGGAGGGTGGCCGGCCCGCCGGTCACATCGGACAAACGCCGGTCCCTACGCGGTTTGCTCTGGTGCGATCTCCTCGAGCTCTTCCTCCGAGTACATCTCGGGCTCGGTACTGAGGTTGACCGACTTCTCTGTGATGACGCATCGCTTGACCTCCGGGCGTGACGGAACTTCGAACATGGAGTTCAGCAGGATGTCTTCGATGATGCTCTTCAATCCGCGCGCGCCGGTGCCGCGCTGCAACGCCTTCTTCGCAATCGCGGTCAGCGCCGCCGGCTCGAAGACCAGTTGCACATCATCGAGCGCAAAGAACTTCTGGTACTGCTTGACGAAGGCGTTCTTGGGCTCGGTAAGGATGCGGATGATGTCCGCCTCGTCGAGGTAGTCCAGGGTGACGCCGATCGGCAGCCGGCCCACGAATTCGGGGATCAATCCGTACTTCAAGAGGTCCATCGGCTGGAGTTGCTTGAGGATCTTGGTGGTCTCTTTCGTGCGGTTGGCGTGGATCTCCGAGCCGAAGCCGATCTGCTTGTGGCCGATCCGGTGCTCGATGATTTTCTCCAGACCGTCGAAGGCGCCGCCGCAGATGAACAGGATGTTGGTGGTGTTGATCTGGATGAAGTCCTGGTGGGGGTGCTTGCGACCGCCCTGGGGCGGAACGTTGGCGATCGTGCCTTCCAGGATCTTGAGCAGCGCCTGCTGGACACCCTCGCCCGACACGTCGCGGGTGATCGAAGGGTTGTCCGACTTGCGCGCGATCTTGTCGATCTCGTCGATGTAAATGATGCCGCGCTCAGCGCGGGCGATATCGAAGTCCGCCGCCTGGATCAGGCGCAGCAGGATGTTCTCGACGTCCTCACCGACGTAGCCGGCCTCGGTCAGGGAGGTCGCGTCGGCGATCGAGAACGGGACATCGATGATCTTGGCCAGCGTCTGGGCCAGCAGCGTCTTGCCGCAGCCGGTCGGGCCGACCAGCAGCACGTTCGACTTCTGGAGCTCGACGTCGCCCGCCATCTTGCTGTGGGCGATGCGCTTGTAATGGTTGTAGACGGCCACCGAGAGCACCCGCTTGGCGTGGTCCTGGCCGACGACGTACTGGTCGAGCGCCGCGTTGATTGTCTTCGGGTTGGGGATTAGCCCGCCCTTGGTCCGCTTCTGCGAGGTGGTCTTGGTGTCCTCTTCCAGGACTTCCTGGCAGAGGTCGATGCACTGGTCGCAGATGTAGACGCCCGGACCGGCCACCAGCTTGCGCACCTGCGACTGGTCCTTCCCACAGAAGGAGCAGCGGGTGTGGCGGCGGCGATCCTCGCGTTCGTTCATCGGGATGTCTTGGGACCTTCGGGTTCGGGCTGGAGACGAGGCTCGGGCCGGCCGCTGCCGGCGGTGCTCAGCTCGAGGCGGCCGTCCTTCTTTGCCGCGGCACCGTCGACATCGCGCGCGGTGCTCACGATGATGTCATCGATGATGCCATAGGTCTTGGCCTCATCGGCGCTCATGAAGAAGTCGCGCTCCGTGTCGCGCTCGATCTTCTCGATCGGCTGACCGGTATGCGTGGCCAGGATGTCATTGAGCGTCTTGCGGATGCGCAGGATCTCCTGGGCATGGATCTGGATGTCACTCGCCTGTCCCTGGAAGCCGCCGGACGGCTGATGGATCAGGATGCGGGTGTTGGGGAGCGCGAAGCGCATGCCCTTGGTCCCGCCAGCGAGCAGGACCGTGGCCATGCTGGCGGCCAGCCCCATGCAGACGGTCGAAACGCGCGGGCTGACGTAACGCATGGTGTCGTAGATCGCGAGCCCGGCGGTGACGACGCCGCCCGGGCTGTTGATATAGATGTTGATGTCCTTATCGGGGTCCTCCGAGGCGAGGAAGAGGAGCTGCGCCATGACGACGTTGGCCACCTGGTCGTCGATCGGCGTGCCGATGAAGATGATGCGGTCCTTGAGCAGCCGGGAGTAGATGTCGAAGGCTCGCTCCCCGCGGTTGGTGGTCTCGATGACCATGGGAATCAGGGCTTCGGGACGCCGGCTGAGCCGTTCGAAATTCATGCGAGGCTCTCCTGTCGCCATTATAGGGTCCAATTCTTACAATCCAGTCGTCTGCGTACTCACTTTTGAATACGCAGTTCGGTCAGCGTTGCTTCTTCCCTTTGGTCGGACGATCCCCGCGTGACGCCGACTTCCCCGCGCCCTCGAGCTCTTTCGCGGCTGGAGGCGGCTCCATTGTATCCGAAGATTCTGGCGAGGCCACCGCACTCAAAAAGTCAATGGTCTTTCGCATCAAAAGCTGGTGCCGAAAGTAGGCTCGCACCGGGTCGGCGGTACGCAAGTCTCCGTGCTGATGGCCGGCGTGATCCTCCTCCGCCAGGGCGTTGGCGACTGCCTCTTCCACCTCCGCGTCGGAGACCGTCAGCCCTTCGCGCTCGGCCACGGTTTCGAGGGCTAGCTCGAGCCGGACCTTCTGCACCGCCTGCGGTCGCTGCTCCGCCTGAAGAACATCCAGCGAGGTGTTCGTGTACTGCAGATAGCGCTCCATTTTCAGGCCTTGCTCCTCGAGGCGGACCTCCAGCTCGCGCACGCGCCGGTTGACCTCGCGCTCGATCAGGGCATCGGGGACCTCGACTTCCATGCGCTCATCGAGGGCTTTGAGCACATCGTTCTCGAAACGCTGCTCGTCGCCGCGGCTGGCGGCGTCCTGCAGTTCCTCGCGGATATCGTGCCTGAGCTCCTCGAGCGTCTGCCGCGCCGGCGCGCCCGGGGCGGCTTCGCTGGGCGCCATCAGTTGCGGGAGCTCCTCTGACGGCGGCAGGCGCCGCTCCTTGATGGACTTCACCGTCACGCGAAAAACGACGTCAGACCCGGCGAGATCCTTCTTTGGGTAGTCAGCAGGCAGCGTCAGACGGATATCGCGGGTCTCGCCCTGCGCCTGACCGATGAGTCCCTCAGCCAGTCCCGGAATCAGCCGTTCCTTGTCCACCTCGAGCTGGGCATCGGTCTGGCTTTCGCCGATCAGGACGGCGCCCGATTTCACGATGTGCGTATCGACCGTCAGGAAATCGCCGGCCTGCACCGGCCGCTCGACTGCGTGCAATTCGGCGTACCGGTTTCGCAGCCGCTCGATGGCTTCGTCGACATCAGTATCGCCAATTTCCGTCTGCGGCCGCGGCACGCGGATGTCCTTGTAGTCCTTGAGCGTGATTTCCGGCTTGATCGACACCGTGGCCGTGAACTTCATCGGCTGGCCGCGGTCGAACTGCTGCACCTCGACCCGAGGTACATCGATGGGGTCGAGCCCGGCCTCGTCGAGCGCCGAGTTGTACGCGGTCGGAAGGATGAGGTCAAGGGCCTCCTGGCGCAGCGCGGACCAGCCGATCTCGCGTTCGACCATCGGTCGCGGCGCCTTGCCCGGTCGGAAGCCGGCGATGCGTACGCGCGGCGCCAGCCGCGTGTAGGCCTGATCGATCGATTTCGACACCTGGTCGGCGTCGACCTCGACCGAAAGGACGACCTGCGAACCAGGCTTGCGCTCGGTATCCACCTTCACCGCTGCCACGGTGACTTACGCTACCAGTTCGCCGGATCGACGCCAACGTCCAACAGCCCCTTGCTATCGAGTCGAAGACGTCGGGCCCGTCCAGACACCAGCCCTTTTCTTGTCAAGGCTAGTGCGGGCGAAGGGACTCGAACCCTTATGGCTTACGCCACACGGTCCTAAGCCGTGCGCCTGTACCAATTCGGCTACGCCCGCAGCCCAATGAATATACCGACGTAAGATCGGCAGGTGGCCTCCTTGACGCTGTCGGCGGACCTGGAGCATGCGATCGAGAGTGGGAAGCCAGTGGTTGCGCTGGAGTCGGCGGTGATCACGCACGGTCTGCCAAGAGCCGCGGCCATGGAGGCCGTGCGCCGGCAGTGGGTGGCCTGCGCCGAAGCGGGGGCGACGCCCGCCGTGGTCGCGGTCTTCGACGGCGCCCTCAGGCTGGGTCTCTCGCTCGACGACTGCGCCACGCTCGCTGGGCGCACCGACGCCGTCAAGGTCTCACCCTGGAACCTCGCCGCCGCGGTCTTGAATCCAGGCTTTGGCGGCACGACCGTGGCCGCCACCATTGCGGCCGCGGCGCTGGCAGGCATCGCCGTGGTTAGCACCGGGGGCATCGGCGGCGTCCACCCGGGACGCGAGGGCCAGGACGTGTCGGCGGACCTGACCGAACTGAGCCGGCGTGCCGTGTGCGTCATCTGCGCCGGTCCCAAGTCGACGCTCGACGCGGGAGCCACGCTCGATCGCCTGGAAACGCTCGGCGTGCCCGTCATCGGCTGGAAGTCGTCGCTGCTCGCGGGGTTCCTGGCGACATCGGCAGGCCTCCGTCTCCCGGGGCGAGCCGACACCATCGACGGGCTGGCCTCGATCGTCCGGACTCACTGGGAGTTGAAGGGCGCCGGCGCGGTCGTGAGCCAGCCGCTCCCAGCTGAGCTCGCGATCCCGATCGCCGAGTTGGGCGCGGACGAGTCGGCGCCGGTTCGAGGTCCGGATCGAACGCCGGCGGAGTTGAGCCGGCTCCAGGCGCGACTCGGGGATCGGGTCATTCAGGCCAATGTCGCCCTGCTGGAACGAAACGCCGCCCTGGCCGGGGCGCTGGCCGTCGCCCTTGTTCGCCTTCAGGTGGCAGCTCCCGCCCATGGCTGACCTGCCGCCGACGGAGGAGCAGCTGCGCCGGCTGAAGAACACGGTGATGGGCGCCGGTTACCGCCTCTCGGAGTTGGCCCGGTTGGGGGACCTGCACGCAGGCGCGGCCACGGAACTCGCCTCGATCAGCCGCGACCTGAACGAGGCGGTCGGCCGCCTAGAGCGGCTGCTGGCCGCCCTCCAGCGTGACCGGTAACGGTTCGGGCTTGAGCGCGCGGTAGACGGCCGCCGCCGCGCCGATGGCCACGATCAAGCAGGCCGCCGCCGCCGTGAACAGGGCGATGACGATCAACGGCGCCGTGTTGTGGCCGGCCGTGAGGTAGAGGCCGGCCGCCAGCGTCCAGAAGCCGGTCAGCGCGACCGCCAGCCGTGCCCAGATCGGGGCCGCCTTCCGGTACCGCTCGTGGGTCCCTAGCTGCATTGGAAGTCGCTCGGACCAATTCGGCCGGAGCGCCCACGCTGCCGCCAGGGCGGCCCAGGAGGCCGCGTTGAGTAGCGCGAAAATGGTGAGGAACCCCCGGAGCAGGTCCATACCAAAAATAACGGCGGCGACTCCCCTTCCCTACGGCCGGCGGTGACGGCTACGGCTCGTCGAGGACGGCGCGGAGCCGCTGCGCGGATTCTTCCGCCAGGGTGTCGTTGATGAAGACCCCGGCGCCCGATTCCGAACCCGCCAGGTACTTCAGCTTTCCCCTCTCGCGAAGGATCGGATAGAACTCGACGTGCAGGTGCGCCTGCTCGGTGATCTCCGCCGGCGACTGGTGCATCGCCATCATGTAGGGCATCGGCAGGTCGAAGAGGCGGTCGTAAGCCCGGGTAATGCGCTGCATCGCGTCAAGCAGTGCCAGGCGTCCCGCCGGCGAGAGATCGGGAAGCGCCGGTCGATGCGCCCGCGGCGCGACGTGGACCTCGTACGGCCAGCGGGCGTAGCCCGGGACGTAGGCCACCAGCCCGCCTTCGTTGATCAGCACGCGATGCCGTGCTTTCAGCTCGTCGGCGACCAGCTCGCATTGCAGGCATACACCGGTGCGACGAGCCAGTTCGCCTGCCGCCACCGGCGGGACGAAAGGGTAAGCGTAAATCTGCCCGTGCGGGTGGTGGAGCGTCACCCCGACCTGCTCGCCACGATTCTCAAAGACGTAGACGTACTTGATGCCTCGGCGGGCGCTCAGGTCCCGGTAGCGATCGGTCCAGACCTCGGCCAATCGCTCGAGGCGCGCGACCGGCAGCGTCGCGAACGAACCGTCGTGTTCGTCGGTGTAGACGACGACTTCGCACGCACCGCCTGCCGGTGGCCAGGGCACCATCGCCGGGAAGCGATTCTCGAAAACGGCGGCCTCGTAGGCGGCGGCGGGAATCTCGGTGGAGTGGCCCGGACGCGAGGGGCAGAGCGGGCAGTCATCGCGCTCCGGTAAGAACGTCCGCGCCTGGCGCGACGCGGCGACCAGTACCCACTCACGACGGAGCGGGTTCCAGCGTCGCTCGTAGACCCCGTTTGGCATCGCTGGTGCCTGGTAGCCCGCGGGTGCTGGGGCGAATGTGCCGTAGAGGTGGACGTGCCGGCCGTCCGGTTGGACGATGTCGGTGCGTACCGCGCGCGGCATCGCGCCAAATGATAGGGCGATTCAGGACTGAAGAAGAAATGCGCCCAGGAGGATTTGAACCCCCGCACCCGGGTCCGTAGCCCGGTGCTCTATCCAGGCTGAGCTATGGGCGCATCGCGGAGAGGCCCTATTGTAGATCGAACGTCGTCAGCGTCGTATAGCGCGGGGGTCCACCGCCCAACTGACTCCGCATCAACCGAACGTGGGCCACGGGTACTTGACCGAAGTGCACCGCCCCCCATCGATTGATCCACTCGCGCAGCACGGGCCGCTCTGGCGGCTTGAGCGGCCGGCGGACCCGGCCCACCGTGAGATGGGGATGGAACCGCTCTCCTTCGAGAGTCACGCCCGCGGTCCGCAGCGCGTTACCCAGCTCCGCTTGCAAGGCGTTCAACCGCGGTAGATCGCCGGAGATGCCGGCCCAGAGGACCCGCGGTCGAGCCATCGCCGGAAATGCGCCAACCCCTTGCGCCATCAGGTCAAAGCGATGATGTCGGGTGACGACGCCGGCGAGCCCCGACTGCAGCTGCTCGACGACTGGCCGGGGCTGGTGTCCGAGGAAATGCAGCGTCAGATGCATCCGCTCCGTCGGATTGATCCGAATCGATTCGTGAAGCAGATGGAGCCCCTCGAGCGGTTCGCTTAGCGCGACACGGACGGCGTCGGGAACCTCGATCGCCAGAAAAACGCGCCAGCGTTCGCCCTCATCCGGCGGCATGCCGAGCGACCTTGACCTCGATCTTGCCGGCGCGGCGGAGCGCCGCCTCGCGATCGTCGATCGTTTTCGTGAACCAGGTCGGCGTGCCCAGCGGGCCGAAGAGGTCGACCACGGGCGCGAGGACGAGGATGACCGCGAGGTGGAGTTGATCGGCGCGCCGCTCGAGCACGGTGGCGATCACCTCGCCGCGATTCGTCTGGATGATGCCGGTCACACTCCCGGCCGCCAGCGACTGCACCGCCGCCGCAACCGCCGGTTCGGGGATCTCGGCCGGCCGCAACCAGCCTGCATCTCCGCCGCGAGAGAAGGTCCCGGTGTCATCACTCCAGCGAGCCGCGACCGCGGCGAACGGGCGACCGGACTTCAGCTCCTGCGCCGCCGAGCCGGCGCGGTCCCTGGCCATCGCCTGGATCAGGGCCACCTCCGTCAGCAAGGCGCGCTCGAAGGCGCGGAAGCTGTCGGCCGTGAACCCATTGCGGCTCAGCGCCGCGCTGAAAGCAGCGCCACCGGCATGCGTCCGCAGCGCATCGATGCGGGATTGCAACGCGCGATCACCGATGGACAGGCCACGCTTCTCGGCCTCCTGGCGGACGATCTCTTCACGGATTAGCTGCTCGATCGTGAAGTCTTCGAGCCGCTGCGTGGGCGCGGGGCTCGGGATCGCTTCCGGAATGCCCGCGAATGGATCGCGATGACGGCTGACCTCGAGGCGAGCCTGGTACGTCTTCATCGAAATCTCGTGACCGTCGACCACGGCGGCGGACGGCTCGGTGAGGGCGGCTGCGGGAACGTCGCAGGCACTCAAGGCGCCACCAAGAACGAGGAGAAGGACCACGCGCCGCAAGGCGGGACCCATTAGACCACGTTCCGCTCGGGCTGCAGGGCGCCCGCGGCGAAGCGATCGGGCGCAAAGGCTCGCAGCTCGGTGGTTGGGGATCCGCCAGTCATCCAACTCGAAAGCCACCGGCCGATCACCGGCGCCATCATGAACCCGTGGCCCGAAAAGCCGGCGGCAACCCACAATCCCTCCCGGAGAGGACCGATCAGCGGCTGGAAATCCGGCGTGTTTTCGTAGAGCCCGGCCCAGGCGGACTTGACGCGCGCCTCGAGCAGGGGCGGCCAGCGTCGCTGCGCAACCGCGGTGATGCGGTCGAGAAACGACCAGTCGACCGAGGTGTCATCGCCGGGCGGCGTGGCAGGGTCGCTCATGCCGAACAGGACGCCCTCCCCTTCCGGATGGAAATAGAAGGATGAGTGGAAGTCGATCGTCATCGGACTCCGGCGATCGATCGCATCGAAGGGCTCGGTCACAAAGACCTGTCGGCGGGAGGGTTCGATGGGGAGCGCCAGGTCGAGCATGGCGCCCACCGGAGCCGACCACGGGCCGGCACAGATCACCGTGTCGGTGCAGCGGAACTCGCCCGCACGCGTCCGGATGCCGCGAACCGTTCCGCCCTCGGTCAGGAATCCATGCAGCGGCGTGTCCTCGAGGATCACGGCGCCGAGCCGTCGCGCGGCATTCGCATATCCGTATGTCACCTCGTTGGGGCCCGCGAGTCCGTCGCTCGGACAGAAGGTGGCGCCACAAAGGTCATCCGTCCGAAGCCCGGGCACCATCGCGCGCGCCTGCACGGGGTCGAGCTCGACCACGTCCTCCATGCCGAGGCGATGCTGGAGTCGAACGTTATCGGCGAAGCGCCGCCGCTCATCGTCGGTCGTCAATAAGAAGAGGTATCCAACCTCGCGAAAGTCCGCGGTCTGGCCGGTCTCCTCGACGAAATTTGCGAGCACGCGCTTGGCTTCCATCCCGATACGGATATTGACCTCGGTCGAGAACTGCGCTCGGATGCCACCGGCGCAGGCCGCGGTCGCGCCCTGACCGATCTTGCCCCGATCGACGACGACCACCCGCCGTCCGGCGCGGGCCAGGTAATAGGCCAGGCTACAGCCCATCACCCCGGCGCCGACGATGGCTACGTCAGGCCGTTGTTCCGAGCTTCACCATCCCGATGTACTCGAAGATGAACTTGAGCGCGGCCAGGCTGGTGACGTGGCCGACGTCGAGTGGCGGAGAGACCTCGTCGACGTCGAGCCCGGCGAGCCGCACGCCACGGAGCTGGCGAAGAAAGTCGAGCAGCTCACGTGAGGTCAGCCCGCCGGCCGCGGGGACGCCCGTCCCGGGCGCGACCGATGGATCGAGCGAGTCGATATCGAGCGAGATGTGAAGGGCATCGCCGCCGATTCGGGAGCCGATCTCGTCCGCGAGCTGGCTGCCGGTCCAGCGGTGCGCGGTGGACGCGGTGACCAGCGTG
>DASWBA010000192.1:0-6635 GCA_036390825.1 Candidatus Dormiibacterota bacterium | reverse complement strand
GAACCGCTTCGTGCCGGTGCTCGCCGGCGCGGCGCTGCGCAACCGTGGGGTGCAGCCGATGCTGGACGCCATCGTCGACTTCCTGCCCTCGCCGCTGGACAAGCTCGGCGTCGAGGGGATCAACCCCAAGAGCAACGTGACCGAACGGCGCAAGCCGGCCGACAACCAGCCCTTCGCCGGGCTGGCGTTCAAGATCGCGACCGATCCCTACGTCGGGAAGCTGACCTTCTTCCGTGTCTACGCGGGCACCCTGAAGTCCGGCTCCTACGTCTGGAACGCCACCCGCGGCACCAAGGAGCGGGTCGGCCGCATCCTGCAGATGCACGCCAACCACCGCGAAGAGATTCCCGAGGTCTACGCGGGCGACATCGCCGCGGCCATCGGCCTGAAGCAGACCACGACCGGCGACACCCTGGCGGACGAGAACAATCCGATCCTGCTGGAGTCGATCGTCTTCCCCGACCCGGTCATCAGCGTGGCGATCGAGCCGCGCACCAAGGTGGACCAGGAGAAGATGGGCCAGGCGCTGGCCAAGCTCGCCGAGGAAGACCCAACCTTCAAGGTGCGCACCGACGAGGAGACCGCCCAGACCATCATCTCCGGGATGGGCGAGCTGCACCTCGAGATCATCGTCGACCGCATGCTGCGCGAGTTTGCCGTCGACGCCAACGTCGGCAAGCCGCAGGTGGCCTACCGGGAGACGATCAAGCGCAAGGCGCACGGCGTCGGGCGCTTCATCCGGCAGTCGGGCGGCCGCGGCCAATACGGCCACGCCGAGATCAACATCGAGCCGAACGAGGCCGGTAAGGGCTTCGAGTTCGTCGACAAGATCGTGGGCGGCTCGATCCCCAAGGAGTACCACTCGGCGGTCGAGAAGGGCATCATCGAGGCGCTCAATAGCGGCGTGCTGGCCGGCTACCCGGTGGTCGACGTCAAGGCCACCCTGGTCGACGGCTCCTACCACGAGGTCGACTCCAACGAGATGGCGTTCACCATCGCCGGCTCGATGGCGGCCAAGGACGGCATGCAGAAAGGCCAACCCACGCTGCTGGAGCCGATCATGAAGGTCGAGGTCGTCATGCCCGAGGAGTTCATGGGCGAGATCCTCGGTGACCTGTCGTCGCGACGCGGCCAGATCCTCGGCATGGAAGGCCGGGCCACGATGCAGGTGGTGCGCGCCTATGTGCCGCTGGGCAACATGTTCGGTTATGCCACCGACCTTCGGTCCAAGACCCAGGGTCGCGCCGTCTACAGCATGGAATTTCATCACTATCAGGAAGTCCCGAAGTCAATCGCGGAAGAGATCGTCGCGAAGTCAAGAGCCTAGAGGAGGACGTTAACAAGGAGTAACAATGGCGAAGAAGAAGTACGAGCGCACCAAGCCGCACGTGAACGTGGGAACCATCGGTCACATCGACCATGGCAAGACCACCCTGACCGCGGCCATCACCAAGGTCCTGTCAAAGAAGGGATTCGCTGAATTCCGCTCCTTTGACTCGATCGACAACGCCCCCGAGGAGAAGGCTCGCGGCATCACGATCGCGACGGCGCATGTCGAGTACGAGACGGATAAGCGTCACTATGCCCATGTCGACTGCCCCGGGCATGCCGACTACATCAAGAACATGATCACCGGTGCCGCCCAGATGGACGGCGCCATCCTGGTGGTGGCCGCGACCGACGGGCCGATGCCGCAGACCCGCGAGCACATCCTGCTGGCGCGCCAGGTTGGCGTGCCGCGGATCGTCGTCGCCCTCAACAAGGTCGATGCGGTCGATGACCCCGAGATCCTGGAGCTCGTCGAGCTCGAGGTTCGCGAGCTGCTCTCCAAGTACGAGTTCCCCGGCGAAGACATTCCGGTCGTCAAGGTGTCGGCGCTCAAGGCGCTCGAGGGCGACCCCCAGTGGGAAGACTCGATCACCAAGTTGATGGACGCGGTCGACAGCTACATCCCGGTGCCGGAGCGTGCCCTCGACAAGCCGTTCATGATGCCGATCGAGGACGTCTTCTCGATCGAAGGTCGTGGCACGGTCGTCACCGGCCGGATCGAGCGCGGCCAGGTCAAGGTCAACGAAGAGGTCGAGATGGTCGGCATCAACGACACCCGCAAGACGGTCGTGACCGGTGTCGAGATGTTCCACAAGCTGCTGGATTCCGGCCAGGCGGGTGACAACGTCGGCTGCCTGCTGCGCGGCATCAAGCGCGAGGAAGTCGAGCGCGGCCAGGTGCTGGCCAAGCCGGGATCGATCAAGCCGCACACCGAGTTCGACTCGCAGGTCTACGTCCTGACCAAGGAGGAGGGTGGCCGCCACACTCCGTTCTTCAAGGGCTACCGCCCGCAGTTCTACGTGCGGACCACGGACGTGACCGGAGAGATCGAGTTGCCGGAGGGCACCGAGATGGTGATGCCGGGCGACAACATCGCGATGAAGATCAAGCTGATTACGCCGATCGCCGTCGAAGAGCAGATGCGTTTCGCCATCCGCGAGGGCGGTCGCACCGTCGGCTCGGGCGTCGCCACCAAGGTGATCAAGTAAGGTCATGGCCCAGAAGATCCGCATCCGGCTGAAGGCCTACGATCACCGCGTCCTCGACCAGGCCGCGGACAAGATCGTGGATACCGCGCGGCGCACCAACGCGTCGACCGCCGGACCCATCCCGCTGCCCACCGAGATCAACAAGTGGACGGTGATTCGTTCGCCGTTCATCGACAAGGACTCTCGCGAGCAGTTCGAGATGCGGACCCACAAGCGGATCATCGACATCCTCGACCCGAATCCAAAAGTCGTCGACGCGCTGATGCGGCTCAACCTGCCGTCGGGCGTCAACATCGAAATCAAGCTCTAGGCGATGGCGACGAAAGGGCTGCTGGCCAAGAAGATCGGGATGACCCAGGTGTTCACCGAGAAGGGTGAGCTCCTGCCGGTCACCGTGCTCGAGGCCGGGCCCTGCGTCGTGATTGCGCTGCGCGCGATTCAAAAAGACGGGTATGGCGCGGTCCAGCTGGGCTTTCTCGAGGCCAAGCAGAAGCAGCTCAACAAGCCGGCCGCCGGCCACTTCAAGAAGGCCGGGGTCGCCGCCCATCGCCACGTGCGTGAGATCCGCCTCAAGGCCGACGCCAGCTATGAGATCGGCCAGGCGCTCAAGGCGGATCTCTTCGCGGCGGGCGAGCTGGTGGACGTCACCGGCACCACGAAAGGCAAAGGGTTCTCCGGTCAGCACAAGCGCCACCACTTTGGCCGCGGCCCGGTGACGCACGGCTCGCACAACATCAAGCAGCCCGGGTCGATCGGCTCCTCGTCGACGCCGTCGCGCGTTTACAAGGGGATGCGGATGGCCGGCCAGTTGGGCAACCAGCAGCGGACCACCAAGCACCTGAAAGTCGTACGCGTCGACCTCGATCGGAATCTTCTGCTCGTCAACGGCGACGTGCCGGGCCACAAGAACAGCGTCGTCCTGGTCCGGGACTCGACGCGCCAGCCCAAAGGGAAGAAGTAATGGCGGAGAAGCAAAATTCTCCCTCCCCCGCTGGGGGAGGGAAGGGTGGGGGCTCGGCCACGGTCTATGACCGCGAGGGCAAGGAGAGCGGCCACCTGGAGCTGCCCGAGGGCATCTTCAACGCCCCGATCAACGCCGCCGTGCTCCACCAGGCGGTGAAGCGCCAGCAGGCGAATGATCGCCAGGGGACGCATCAGACCAAGACCCGCGGCGACGTCTCGGGCGGTGGCAAGAAGCCATGGAAGCAGAAGGGTACCGGCCGCGCCCGCCAGGGCAGCACCCGGGCGCCGCAGTGGCGTCACGGTGGGGTCGTCTTTGGCCCGCATCCGCGCAGCTACGAGGAGAAGATGCCGCGCAAGCAGCGCCGGCTGGCTTTACGCGTCGCGCTCTCGGTGAAGTCGCAGGAGGGCGCGGTACGCGTGGTCGAGGAGATCGCGCTCGACGCTCCCAAGACCAACGTGGTCGCCAATCTCTTCGATCAGCTCGGTGCCGGGGCGCGGACGCTCTTCGTCATCCCCGAGCACGACCTGATGCTGGAGAAGTCGACCCGCAACCTGGCCGGTGTCAAGACCATCCTCGCCACCAACCTCAATCCCACCGACGTGCTCACCGCCGACACGCTGATCTTCACCCGCTCCGCGCTGACCCAGGTCGAGGAGTGGTTGTCGTGAGAGCCCCCGTGCAAGTCGTGCAGCGCCCCCTGATCTCTGAAAAGAGCTACGCCGCGATGGCGACCGGCAAGTACCTGTTCCGCGTCCACCCCAGGGCGACCAAGACGGAGATCGCCCTGGCGGTCGCCGACGCCTTCAAAGTCGAAGTGGTCGCGGTGAATACGATGCACGTCCGCGGCAAGGAACGCCGGCGGGGAAAGTCCCGCGGCTTTCAGTCGAACTGGAAGAAAGCCGTGGTCACACTCGCCGAAGGTCAAAAAATCGAAAGCATGTTCCAGGGTGTCTGATCCATGCCACTGAAGAAATACAAGCCCACCTCGCCCGGCCGCCGCTTCATGTCGGTCAGCGCCTTCGACGATCTGACCAAGGGCAAGAAGGCGGAGAAGCGGCTGCTGGTCTCGATGAAGACCGATGCCGGGCGCAACGCGCAGGGCAAGATCACGGTTCGCCACCAGGGCGGCGGGCACCGCAAGTTGTACCGGATCATCGATTTCAAGCGCAACAAGCTCGGCATCCCGGCCACCGTCGCCGCGGTGGAATACGACCCGAATCGCAGTGCGCGGATTGCGCTCCTGCATTACGCCGATGGTGAGAAGCGGTACATCTTGGCGCCGGTGGGCCTGACCGTCGGTGACAAAGTGGTGAGCGGACCGGAGGCGGACATCCGCCCGGGCAATGCGCTGCCGCTGGCCGACATCCCGCTGGGCAGCACGGTGCACAACATCGAGCTCAAGCCCGGGCGCGGTGGTCAGGTGGTGCGCTCCGCCGGCATGTCGGCGCAGCTGCTCGCCCGTGAGGGCGACTACGCGCAGATTCGGATGCCGTCGGGTGAAGTCCGCCGCATCGCGGTGGTGTGCTATGCCACCATCGGCCAGATCGGCAATGTCGAGCACGAGAACGAGAACGTCGGCAAGGCCGGCAAGAGCCGCTGGCGGGGCAAGCGCCCGTCGGTGCGCGGCATGTCGATGAACCCCTTCGACCATCCCCACGGCGGTGGTGAGGGACGCTCCGGCGCAGGCGGCCATCCGCAGACGCCCTGGGGCAAGCCAACCCTTGGTTACCGGACGCGGCGCAACAAGAAGACGGCGAACATGATCGTCCGACGCAGACCACCCAAGCGGAAGAGTAAGGGCTAACACATGTCACGTTCAACCAAGAAAGGACCGTTCGTTCATCCGTCACTGATGAAGAAAGTGGTGGCGATGAATCAGCAAAAAGAAAAGAAAGTGATCAAGACCTGGTCGCGGGACTCGAGCGTCTTCCCCGAGATGGTGGGACACACGCTCGCGATCCACGACGGAAAGAAGCACGTGCCGATCTTCATCACCGAGAACATGGTCGGGCACCTGCTGGGCGAGTTCGCGCCGACCCGGCGCTTCCGCGCCCACGGCCATCACACGGAAAAATCCACCACCCTCAAGTAATCATGGAAGTACAAGCAAAGGCCAAATGGGTCAGGACGTCACCTCGCAAGGTGCGACTCGTCGCGCGGACACTGCGCAATCTGCCCGTGTCCGAGGCGTTGGTCGCCTGCTCGTTCATGCCCAAGTCGGCGGCGCGTGACGTCGCCAAGGTGATCCGCTCGGCGCAGGCGAATGCCGAGAACAACTTCAACCTGGTCAAAGACGACCTGGTGATCAAGGACATCCGGGTCGAGCCGGGTCCGATGCTCAAGCGCGGCCAGCCGCGCGCCATGGGTCGGCTCTTCAGCATCTTCAAGCGCACCAGCCACATCACGGCCATCGTCGAAGACCGGCCGGGCGCGGTCCGGCGGCGCACCGCCGCCCTGCCGCGGGCGCCCCAGCCGGCGGCCCGGCCCACGCCGACCTCAGGTGCGACGGCGGCCGCGCGCGCTGCCGCCGCCATCGAGCCCGCGACGACCGAGTCCGACGAGCGCGAGGCTGCGCCGAAGCCGAAGCGCGGCAAGGCCGACTCCAAGCCCGAGGCGTCAAAGTCGGCCGCCCCGGGTAAGAAAGGCGAGGCCAAGGCCAGCGACAAGGCGTCCGACTCGAAAACGACACGCGCGAGAGCCGAAGGCAAGGGCAAAGACAAAAAACAGGACAAGAAGGGCAAATAGTTGGGACATAAAGTTCACCCGAACGGCTTCCGGCTGGGCGTCTACCGTAACTGGGAGGCGAAGTGGTTCGCTCCTGACAAGGAGTACAAGCCGCTGTTGCTGGAGGACGTCCGTCTTCGCCGCATGCTGCTGGCTCGTCTGAAGAATGCGGGCGTGGCCCGCATCGAGACCGAGCGCTCGTCCTCGGCGCTGACGATCACGCTCCACACCGCCAAGCCAGGCATCGTTATCGGCAAGGGTGGGACCAGTGTCGACCAGTTGCGCGACGAGCTGGAGAAGACCACCGGCAAACGCGTCCGGGTGACGATCCAGGAGATCAAGAAGCCGGAGCTGAGCGCGCAGCTGGTGGCGGAGAACGTCGCCGCCCAGCTGGAGAAGCGCATCGCCTT
>DASWBA010000191.1:0-12174 GCA_036390825.1 Candidatus Dormiibacterota bacterium | reverse complement strand
GCCATCGTTACTTGCAGCGGCCCTGCGAGGGGCCGGTTACTCCGACGTGGTGGTCGAGCGGTGGCCGGTGGTGGCTCGCTACGACACGGTCAACGCGGCCGTGCTGGAAGCCATGGATCACACGGGAACTCGCGAGCTGATGAAGTTGCTTTCCCATGACTCCCAACGGCGAATGTCGCGTTCCCTCGGGCAACGTTGGCAGAAATACGCCGGTCGAGGTGGCGTGAACTTGCCTGGCGAGCAGTTGGTGGCGGCCGGCTCGAAGTCCGCTTAAGGCAGTGGTGGGCCGCGGTGGACTCGAACCACCTACCTCCGCGTTAAGGACCGGTTTGCGCGGTAGGTCCGAGAGTGGCCGACTTGGTGAAAGGCGGGGTGTTATGTGGTCTGGCGGATTCGACCGGACGCTCCCTCGCGCCGGGTCGTATCGAAATGTCTGGATCGGCGTTAGGACTTACATAAGGGGTGCCGTTCTCGCAATCGCGTTGATGCTAGTCGCGTGCGGCAGTCCTTCGGCACCGCTTGCGCAGGCGTCAAGCAATCCATCGCCGACCCAGGCCGCGCTCGGCCCATCGCCAGCGCTCGCCTCACCCAGTTCGCCGTCGTTGTCCTCCTCACCGAGTCCGTCCGCGACGCCTTCGCTGGCGGATGCCCTCATTTCCGTAGCGGCACAGATCTACCCTCTTAAGTCAGGTACTTACGTGACCTGCGACTCGGGATACGGGGGTTCGACGCGTTACTCGCATTGTCCTGTGACCGCCCGACTTGGCGATCGCCTGTTGACCGTTTTTTCCGGTTACATCAGCGCTCCCGAGCCTTTGGGTGGTGGGCAGGATCCTGAATGGCCAACGGAGTCGATCACTGCCGATCCTGGAGGCACAGGCGGCGTGGCACACGTGGTCCTTACAAAGCCCGCCTCACCATCAAGTCGCTATGACCTTGTGATCATTTCTTCTGGTGGCAATCTGCTCGTCGATGACATTTACTGCACCGGTGCCGACCGTGCAACTTCGTCCATCTACGTGGACGGGTGGATGAATCGATTCAGCTGCTGACCGAGCAGGTCGTGGTGGGCCGCGGTGGACTCGAACCACCTACCTCCGCGTTATCAGCACGGCGCTCTGCCAGTTGAGCTAGCGGCCCAGCGTTTCACCAAGGGTAAGCCCCAAGCGAAATCGGGCGAACCGGAACTCTACCATGGGCAGGAATCGCCGCTCAGGCGGCGTCGGGGTCGCGGCCGGTGAGTCCGAGGAGGCGATCCCGCAGCGGCGCATCGTCCGCCACCTCCACCCTGGGTGGAAACGCGCCGAGCTCCCGCCTACTCGTCCGCGACTGGGCGGCGCGTACGGAGAAGTCCCCGAAGGATGTGTGAACCGTGGAGTCCAGGTCATCGACGTCCCGTACGGCCTTGCACGCACTGTCCACCACCGCCGCGAACGCCCGCTTTGGGGTCGCGCCCAGCAGATCGCCCTTGAAGTTGTCGCGACCCGCCTCCTCCATGGTCTTGCCGGCCAGCATGCCCGGGACCCAGGAGTCGTCGTAGGGGTGGTAGTTCACCACTGGTCGTCGGCGATCCTGGCCACGACGTCGTTGAGAGTGCGATCGGCGAGAACGAAGACCTCTTGCTCGGTCATAAGACCGAGAGAGTACGAGCTTCCTTAGCAGCCCACCCAGCCGAAGAGCTGCTGGACCTTGATGCGGTCCAGGCCCCTCACGATCCCCATGCTGCCCAGGCGAAGCATCGGAATGCTCTCGCCGTCGAGGTCTTCCCACTCGCGCCTGGCGGCAGCGTCGCGGCTGACTGACCGGTATTCGAACTCGACGCCCATCTCGTTCAGGACATCGGCCATCGCGGCCGACTCCAGAGATCCGTCGGCCCCATAGAGGACGGCATCCGCCGCTCCGCGAGCTCTGCCATTCATCCAGATCACGCTAGTCTCAACGCTTCCATAAGGCCAATTGATTGTTTTGATCGCGGCCATAAAGAGAGCCGATGACTGCTCTCACGTGGCCATCGGCGGTCGGATGACGACCGTCATCGAGTCTTCCGGGCCCGCGATCGCGTACGCGAGCATGCCGGCGATCCCAAGCCCGACCAGGTGGAGCACCAGAACCGCGACGAACCAGCCCCATGCTCTTAGCTGTCCGAGCCGGATGAGCGCGCCGATCCAATAGACCAGCATGGCGATGGCGGATGCCAACAGCACCAGGTAGAAGGCGACGGCAATCGACGGCGGCGAGCTGGCGCCCTGACCCGTGCTGTTGTGCATCGTCATGATCAACGCCACCCAGGCGATGACGTAGATGACCCACGCGACGATGTATCCACGCGTCGTCGTGCGCTTGTTCACGGCCGACCTCCTGGGCTGCGAATCTCCATTCCTTGATCAAGAAACGGCGCCGGCGCAACCAGTACCCGCTGCGGCAGGCGAACGGCTCCACAACGCTGAGGAGGAAAGTGGCAGGGGCGGAAGGATTCGAACCCTCGGCCCTCGGTTTTGGAGACCGATGCTCTGACCAGGCTGAGCTACGCCCCTATCGGCCGAAGCCAAGGTTAGCATCGTCGGATGGCTGCTTTCCTCGCCAACGTCGGCGTGAACTCAGCCCATTCCGCCCGCTCTCCGCTTTTCGCCGACGGCCGCTTCGTGCTGCTGCCGATACCCGAGCGAGATCCGTGGGCGCCGCCGATGTTGCGGCTGGGCGACATTTCGGGGCTCGCGGCGCACGCACCTGACGCCTGGCGCGAACGCGCGGTCCACCTCGATCCTGACCTTTACGCGCCGACCCCGACGTACGGGGACAACTGCCGCCGAGCTGGGCGTGCCTTCAGCCTTCGCCGTGCGGCGAGTGGCGACCTCATCGCGTTCCTCGCCCGCCTTCACCCGGCGCTCGGGCCGGCGGGATTTAATGTTGTCGGCGGCCTCGTCGTGGACGACGTGCTGGCGGACGTCACGTTCGATCCCGGTCCAGGCTGGTGGGATCGTAACGCGCACGTTCGCCGTGCGCGAGCGACTGCGCGTTGGGATTCGTTCTGGGTGTTCAAGGGCACGGCCGCTCGAAGTCGCGCCCTGACCAAAGCGCACCCGTTCGCTCGGCGCGAAGCAGAGACTGTTTTCGGCGATAACTGGCTCTGGCGCTCGGCACGCAGCGAGCTGCAGACGATCGGCTCGTACACGAGGGCCGTGCGGCGCGTCGAGGGTCCAGGTGAGGAATGGCTTCGGAAAATCTGCCTGTCCTGATCGTCGGTGACGTCCACGGCGATCTCGAGCGCCTCTTCCAGGCGCTGCACCCCTATCCAGCCGATCGGTGGCACACCGTTTTCGTCGGGGACCTCGTCGACTACGGAATGTTCGGCGTGGGCGCGCTCCGATACGCGCGCGACCGGGCCAACACCACGGTTCTCCTCGGCAATCACGAGGTCGCGATGCTGTGGGCGCTGAGAGACCCGGCGCGCATCGGCTTCTGGATGTCGATCGGCGGTCAGGAGCACGATCTCGCCGAGCTCGCGCGCGATCCTGCATTGCAGTCGTGGCTTCGTGAGAGACCCGCGCTCGTGCTCCTGCACGACGGAACTCTCGTCCAGCATTGCGGCCACGATGGCTATTCGCGATGGATCGCGCCTAACGCCGGCGATGCAGTCGATATGATCGTCGCGCGCGCGCGCGATCTATTGATGCATGGGGGCGAGCCCGAGCTCTGGGACGTCCTCAGCGCTCGCAATGTCTTCGAACAGCAGCCGGACCGGCTACAAAGATGGCTGGAAGCAACGAATAGTCGCCGCGTCGTTTTCGGACACACGCCGCACAACGGGCGCACTCCCGCCGTGTATCACGGCGGCAAAGCGATCAACGTCGACGGCGTGTTCAGCAGGTCGCATGCGAAATATCGCCGTGTCTCTCCTATTGCAGCCTCCGTCGTGACCCTGGACGCCCTAAGCTAGAAGCGCATGGCTCAAGTGCTGACGCAGACCAAACCGGCTGCCACGAGCAGCTCCGGCAAGGCCATGATCAGCGCCGCCCGCATCGCACGGCGCGTGCGCCGCCTCGGACGCCACATCTCCGACGCGTACGCGGACATCGAGACGCCGCTCGTGATGCTCGTCGTCCTCAAGGGCGCCACGGTCTTCGCGGCCGACCTGCTGCGAACGCTCAACATTCCGGCCGAGCTCGAGTTCGTGCGCGCCGCCAGCTACGGCGCCGGCACCGCGAGCAGCGGGCGGGTCCGGCTCGCCCACATGGTGGACGGCACGGTCGCGGACCGCCACGTGCTTCTCGTCGAAGACATCGTCGACTCCGGACGCACTGCGCACGCGGTCACGAAGCGCGTGCGGCAGATGAAGCCGGCCTCGCTGCGGCTGGCGACGCTGCTCGACCGCCCCGCTCGCCGCGCGGTGGATGTGAACATCGACTTCCGGGGCTTCGTGATCCCCGATCGTTTCGTCATCGGCTACGGTCTCGACTACGCGGGCCTATACCGGGAGCTGCCCGACATCCACTCCCTGGGCTAAGCGACCGCCGCGGGCCGGCACACTTTGCACGGCCGGAAACCGGCCGCGCGGGCGCTGGCCTCGTCGTGCAGCCACACGATGTTCTTCTCCAGCGCATGCCGCCCGGTGTAACAGGTCGGATAGCAGAAGATCTTCGTCGTCCGCACGCCCTGATACCGATAGCCGGCGCGCGCCATGTCCTGCAGCCTCTTCAATCGCACGCCCTCCAGCGTGAGGATGGCTCTCTTCGCCTCCGGCCCACCCCCGCCGTAGTTGCCGATCTGGCCGTCGGTGCGCACAACTCGATGGCACGGGATGAAATACGGGATCGGGTTGTTCGCGAGCGCCGTGCCGACGGCGCGTACCGCAGCGGGATGACCGATCTCCCGCGCGACCCAACCGTACGGCCGCACCTCACCGCGCGGGATCTGGCGCGTCTTGCGCAGCACGGCCTGCTCGAAGGCGGTGAGGCCCCGCAGGTCGAACCGCATCCGGCGCTTGCCATTGAGCTCGTCCTGGATCTTTTCCGCCAGGTCGGATGGCGCCTCGGCCGGCATCAACTGCCGGCCGACATCGCTGCGGAACCAGGCCTCGAACTCCTCAGCCGACTTCGACCGCGCCGCCGCCGACACGCCTAGCCGGTTCCAGGCCACATAGACGGTGCCCAGGACCGTTTCGAAGGGGGCGTACGAATCCGCCATCCCCACCTGCGCGAGCACGCGATCGGCAAAGCCGCGAGGCGCCTTCACCGCGCCCAGTTTTTTCAGGTCAGTCGTCAACGCGATCATGGTCGTCTCCTCTGAGTAATTTGAGTCCGCGGTGGACGTTTGCCTTCACGGTTCCGACCGGCTGCCCCAGCGCCTCGGCCACCTCCGCATATGAAAGGTCGCGAACGTGGCGGAGCACGACGGCTTCTCGATAGCGGATGGGCAGCTCGGCGACTCGCGTCGCCAGCTCATCGATCTGCATGTGCTCCATCGCCTGGGCCTCAGGCCCGGGCGAATGGTCGGACTCGCTGCCGTTGAGCTCCACCAGCCGCGGCTTGGCGCCCCGCACTCGATTCCGGACCACGTTGACGGTGATCCGGTGGAGCCAGGCTCGCTCCTTCAAGTCTCGAATGCGCTCGGGCGAATAGGTCGCGAGCGCCCGATAGGCGCGGATGAAGGTGTCCTGAGCCACGTCCTCCGCGTCGTGGCGATTTCCGGTCAGCGCCAGGCTGGCGGCGAAGACCCGGTCCTTGTGCTCGTGGACCATCCGCTCGAAGTGGCGGTCTACGCCCTGCATCACTCTCCCTTGAACACTGGTTACCGCCGTTCGGTTGCAGCTGGAACCATCTTCGCCCCTCAGTTGTAATAGCTGCATCCGATGGAGGGCCGACCAACGGACGGTGACCTGTTTGCGCGCGCCCAACGCGGAAGTCAGGCCGCGTATGAGGAGATCGTGCAGAGATACCAGCAGGTGGCGTTCCGGACGGCATATGTGATCACCGGCTCCGCGGCTGAAGCCGAGGACGCCACACAGGAGGGTTTCGTGAAGGCATATCGGGCTCTGGGGACGTTCCGCGCCGGAGCGGAGCCTCGGCCCTGGCTGCTGCGAATCGTTGCCAACGAGGCCCGCAATCGCGTCCGTTCCGCAGGCCGCCGCCACCAGCTCGAGCTGCGTGTGGCGGAGCGCTTCCGCCCGGGAGATGCGGCCCCATCCCCCGAGGCGGCGGCCGTGGCGGCCGAGGACAGCAAGCGGCTCCTTGGTTTCGTCAACGAGCTGAGCGACGAGGACCGCCTCGTGATCTCCAGCCGCTACCTGCTCGAGCTCAGCGGCGAGGAGACGGCCGCTGCGCTCGGAATCCCGGAAGGCACCGTCAAGTCGCGCCTGTCGCGGGCGCTGGCCCGCCTGCGCTTGCGGGTCGAGGAGGGCGGTCGTGCCTGAAGCTGTCGACCTCGAACAGCGGCTCGCGCTCCTGCAGGTCGAGATCGACTGGCCCGCAACTCCCGCGCTGGCGGGACGAGTTCGCGCGCGAATCGCGGCGCCCGTGATCGTTCGGCGTCCTCTGGGGTCCCCGCGCCGAAGGCTCGGGAGGCAGTGGGCCCTGGCGGCGGCAGCTGTGCTCGTAGTGCTGGCGGCCCTCATCGCCTACACGCCGTCGCGGGACGCGATCGCGAGCTGGATCAACCTGCACACGATCTTCACCCGTGTCAACCAGCTGCCCACGCCGTCCCCGCTACCGTCGGGACCGCTCGGCAAGCGACTCGGGCTCGGCGACCCCACCACGCTGGATCAAGCCCAGAGCAAGGTCACGTGGCACATCGTCGTCCCGGCGTCGTTGGGCCGGCCCGATGAGGTCTACCTCCAGCTGCCCCCCGATGGTCCCCCTCAGGGCGAGGTTACGCTCGTGTACAAGTTGCGGCCAGGGCTGAAGACGTCGGGGCAAACGGGGGTCGCGGTCCTCGTCACCGAGGCCAGCGGATCGGTCGACACGCAGATATTCAGCAAGATGCTCGGCACCGACACCACCCTCGAAGAGGTGACCGTGAACGGGCACAACGGTTACTGGATCGCCGGCCAACCGCACATCTTTGTCTTCATAGACGCCAACGGCCAGTTCAGATCCGAGACCATGCGCCTGGCCACGAACACGCTCCTCATCGACGACAACGGCACGGTCGTCCGAATCGAGGGCGACCTGACCAAAGCACAGGCGCTCGAGATGGCCTCCTCGCTCTCCTGAGGTGGAACCCACCGCCGGCCATCGGTGTATGGGAGGCGAGGTGAAGACCATGCGAGCTTTGGTATTGGCGCTTTGCGCTCTGGTGATCGTGGTTGGCTGCGGCCATGTCCCCGGCAGTCAGGTGTCACCGGGTAATTACAAGCTGTACGAGGCGGCGTCGACCAGCAGCTCCAACAACCTCTCGATCATCGACTCTCGCTCGCATGCGGTCGAGCTCAACATGCCGCTCGGCACTCCATCGCCGGACTGGACGCACCTCTACACCGTGAAGGCGAGCAGCCTGGTCGATCTCGACCCGCAGAGCGGAGCTACGCTGCACACGCTCAGATTGCCAGGCGATTTTCAGTTGCCACCCGCCACCTTGAGTGGCGTGCCCGGCGGGCTGTCGCAGAACGGCCGCTGGTTGGTCCTGGAATCGTTCGATGCAGACCCTAACGGCATTCGCACCGCGACTCATCTGCTCGTGGTCGACACTACCTACGCGAGAGCCATGCGGCAGGTCAACCTGGCCGGTTTCTTCGAGTTCGATGCGGTCAGCAATGACGGTCAGCGGATCTTCCTGATCGAGTACGTCGCCGCCAACCAGTATTACGTCCGGTTCTACGACCTGGGCGCCGGGCGGCTCGATCCGAACATCATCTTCGACAAAAGCGACGGCTCTTCAGCCATGGCTGGAGTAAGGCTCTCCGGAGTCGCCTCGCACGACGGGCTGTGGCTGTACAGCGTCTACGTCCGCCAGGACAAGAGCGCCTTTATTCACGCGCTCAACATGGACGTGCCCTTCGCGCTGTGCATCGACCTCCCCGGGTCCGGCTACTCGACCAACCCTGATGAGTTCCAGTGGTCTGTGGCGATGAACGGTGCCGGTACGCATCTCTACGCAGCCAATGGGGCGATGGGAATTGTCACGGACCTGCAAATAGATGGCGGTGCGCCGGGTCGGATGCGTTCGGCCAAGCTCAACGACAGCCAGTCTGGTCGCGCTCTCGGTGTCATGAATGTCGAAGCCAAAGAGTTCGGCGGCAATGCTGCCGCGGTGAGCCCCGATGGGCAGACACTGGTAATCGCCGGCAAAACAGGCCTGGTCTGGATCGACACCGCCACGATGAAGGTGCGCGACCATCGCCTGACGAACTGGAGAGTCTGGAGTCTCGGCATGAGCCCCGACGGCTCGACCGTCTATGCGGTCAACGACGCCGGCATGATTGCGGAGCTGCCCATGACAGGAGCCCATTCGCCAACCACGTTCGGCGGTGCGGCGGGCCAACCGCTGGCCCTGATCAGGGTGGCTTCGGCGTAGGCTCCGGCGCGTTAGCGCCGAACTCGTATCCGCGACATCGCAGCACGGGCAGGCGCGGATAGCGGGGAAACGATGCGTCGGTCTTCGACCGCTCGCACATCCAGTACGTGCTCCGCTTCGCGGAGATCGTTCGCGAGTGCTTGCAGGACGCGCAGAGCCCTACTTCCACGCTTCCGACCCGCAAGGCGGCCCCGGCGCAGCAGGATCCAGTTGAGGGTCACAACAGGAGATACGATCGCGACGTCGCGTCAGATCATCCCCAACGCGACGTAAAGCCTTTGTAAGCGCTCATTTCGGCATCTTGCCGAGGGCGTCGATCAGGCGCTTGAGCGAGCCGCCGACGCCGTAGCGGGTCCCCAGCTCCTCCACCTTCTTGGGGTCGACGGGGTACTTATCCCGTCGCCCGGGCGGCACCTCGATCTTGAGGTCGCTCACCGGTGGCACCACGCGGGCCGCTTTTTCCAGGTATTCGGCATCGGCGGACCGAAACACCCCGGCGTCGAGCATCGCCTGCACCGAACCGTACCGGCGCACCAGGTCCGCCGCCTTTTTGGCGCCGACGCCCGCCAGTCCGGGAAGGCCGTCTGACGGGTCGCCTCGCAAGATCGCAAAGTCCCCGTACGCCCGGCCGGGAATGCTGTAGCGCCGCGCCACCTCGTCCTCGTCGACGACAGCCAGGCCGGCTTTCTCCGGATACAGGACGACCACCTCACGGTCGCGGATCAGGCTGAAGAGGTCGCGATCTCCGCTGACGATCTCGATCGGCGGCTCGACCTTCGTCACCAGCGAGGCGATGATGTCCTCCGCCTCGTAGTCCTCCAACCCCACAGCGTCAACGCCGACTGCGGCCAGACACTCCATGATCACCGGCATCTGCGGCTCCAGGGCGTGCGGCACCGGTTCCCCCGTCCGGTGTTCCTTGTAGCTGGGGATCAGCTCGACCCGCCAATCAGGGCGCCAGTCCTCATCCGTGGTCACCGCTATGCGTCGCGGCTTGCGCTCGTTGATGAGGCTGGCGAGGCGGTCGAGGAACCCGCGCACAGCGTTGATCAGCGTCCCGTCCGGGGCGCGATTGGTCTGGGGAACCCCGTAGAAGGCGCGGAAGATCATGCTCGACCCGTCGACCAGCAGCCACTCCGGCAAGGTCGAATCATGGTAAGACCCATAGCGTCTTGGGGATCGCCCGCTCGCGCGTGCTGCTCGTGGCCATGGTGCTCGCGGCCATCGCGTGCTCGAACCCAAGTGCGGGCCCGCCCGCCTCGGGGGCGCGGCTTGCATCGCCAAATGCGCCGGGCTCAACGGTGGATTCCAAAGCTGCCGACCTCAGAGCTCGCCTCGACCTGCTGCTCGGCGAGCACGTGATCGTGATCGCCAAGGACTCCCTGGCCGCAACCGCAAATCGCGCCGAGGAGTACGCAGGCTATGCCACCCTCCTCACGATCAACGGCAACGACCTCAGCGCCGTGATGAATTCCGCCTTCGGTGCGAGCTCGGGCGCCAGGTTCGACCAGATCTGGGCCATGCAGACCACCTACTTCGTCGACTACACGGTCGGCATCGCAAGTCACGACGCCGGCAAGTCCAATGGCGCCGCTGCGGGGCTCGTCAACAGCTTCGCGCCCGCCTTCGCGCAATTCATGAGCTCGATGACCTCGATTCCGCTCGATCCGATCACGCAACTGTCGACAGAACAGGTCCTGGAGGTGAAGGCGATCATCGATGACCAGGCTGCGTTGAACAACGCCAGGATGTTCATGGACCTTCACCGGGCGTTTGCGCAGTCGGCCAGGCTGGGCGACGCCCTCGCAACGGCCATCGCCAATAAATTCCCGGACAAGTTCCCCGGCAACCCGGCCGGGAAGGCGGTCGACTTCCGCGTTTCTCTCGATACCCTCCTGCAGGAACACGCATACCTCGCGACCATGACCACCAGCGCCGCGACCGATGGGCGCAGCACGGAGCAGGCCGCTGCCCTGACCGCGTTGACCGCGAACGCCAACTCGCTAGGAACGTTGTTCAGCTCCGTGTTCGGAGCGGCCGCCGGCACCAGGTCCGATCAGGTTTGGGGCGCGCACGATGCGGAGCTGGTCGTGTACGCAGGTAACGCCGATGCCGCGACCAGGCAGTCCGCACTCGACAGCTTGACGAGTGCTTTTGTCGCGCAGCTCTTGAGCCTGGTTCGCGACTCGACTGACCTCTCGGGCGCCGAGATCTCGAATGCGGTCCAGAGCCAGGTCGCGGACACGATCAAGGTCATCGACGACCAGAGGTCGAAATCCACCAAGGTCGTGGCCGGGGACGATCACACGGCGGCGGCGGCGACGATCCCCGTCGCGGACCTCATCGCCACGGCGACGGTGGCGAAGCTGCCCACGAAATTCTGACCCCCGAAGTTTTCGCCATTCGGGCATGAATGGCCCAATCCCGGGTCTTGGACACGGCCAATCGGGGGGCAGATGGTCGCGGTTAACCACCGGCGTTGTCACAACGTTCAGGCACGGCGATCCTGTTTCGGTGCCAGCAAAGCCACGGGTGCCTGCCGAACTTAGGAAAGGGCCGTTCACATCTGCAGAAGCTGGGGGCGCCGGCGTCACGCGGGGCCAATTGCGAGGCGCCGGGTATCGCCGGATGGGCTCAGGCATCTATCGGTGGGCGGGTTTGAAGGCGAGCCCTCAATTGATGTTGGCTGCTGTCGCCAAGCGATTGCCGGCCGGCGCGGCCTTCTCCGGCCGCACAGCAGCGTGGCTGCACGGACTGGACCTAGCGCCCTGCGATCCGATCGAGGTCACGATCCCTGAACCGATGGGCAGTGGCCGCCGCGCGGGCGCATGCGTTCGCCGCAACTCCCTCACGATCGAGGAGATCGTGCGCCGCCGTGGACTGCCGACTACGTCGGCTCTCCGTACGGTGGTCGACCTTGGAGGCAGGGATCCATTAACCGAAGGTGTCGTTGCTGCGGACCTGTTCCTTCGTGCCGGGCTGGTCACCATCGCCGAACTCTGGACCCACATCGCCGAGCATCCAGGGGCAAAGGGCATCGCTCGGCTGCGGCGGGTTGTCGAATTGGCTGAGCCGAAGTCTGAGTCCGCAATGGAGAGCCGGCTTCGCATGCTCCTGGTGCTCGCCGGACTCCCACGACCTGAGGTTCAAGTTTCAGTCCACGACGAACAAGGCGGCTTCTTGGGCCGTCCAGACCTGCTTTATCGCGTTCATGGCCTGGCCATCGAATATGACGGCGGCAACCACCGTGATCGACTCGTCGACGACAACCGCCGGCAGAATGGCCTCATCAACGCCGGTCTTCGCCTGCTCCGCTTCACGTCGGCGGACGTATACGGGAATCCGGATCTGGTCGCGATGCAGGTACGCCACGCCCTCACTGCCCGCCATTCGGGCATCCATGGTTCCATTCCCGCTGAAGGAACCAGCCATTCGGGCAAGAATGGCTGGTTCGAGCCTATAGCGCTAGCCCAGCGCTAGCCCAGCGCTAGCCCAGCGCCGCCTCGATGATCTCCAGGCCCGTGGTGGCCTCATCCGAATCGATGACCAGCGGCGGGCAGATGCGGACGGCGCGCGAGCCGGCGGTGAGGAGCAGGAGCCCACGCTCGAACGCTGACTGGACCACCGCCGCCGCCTGGTCCGCTGTTTTCATCTCGAACGCGACCA
>DASWBA010000190.1:0-12511 GCA_036390825.1 Candidatus Dormiibacterota bacterium | reverse complement strand
CAGCAGTTGCAGATTCTCTCCGGCATGATCTCCAGCTACATGCGCTTTCAGGGCTCGGTGGCAAGCCGCCTGCCGGAGGCGGCGATGGCCGAGCTCCGACGGGATGCCCGGGAGGTCGCCGCGAGTGTCACGGACGAGCGAGCGCTCGGCGGCTACCTGGCCGCCGAGGGATTTTTCCCCTTCTGGCTCAACGGCGCGGGCGGGCAGGTCACCGAGGCCCACCTCGCCGAAGCGAACGCCAGCGCCGAGCGTGCCCTCGACATCGGGCGCCGGCTCAACGACCCGAATCTGCAGAGCGCCGCCCTCGACGCCCTCGCCGGAAATGGTGGCTTGATCGATGACGACTGGCGTGGCAGTCGCGAGTACTCCCGGCAACGGCTCGCAATCCAGGACCGGCTCGACTTATTTGAGAAGGTCGACGCGCACAGCATGGTGGTCTGGAGCTCGGCGTTCCTCGGCGAACTGGATGAGGCGGATCGCGTCTCGGCGCAGGGCCTCGCCCAGGTGCAACCTGGACAGGTCCCCGCCGTCGTCCTGCACCTCGTGGTCTGGCGGGTGTACGTGTTGACCCTCCTCGGGCGCTGGGACGAGGCCCTCTCGATGGCGCAACGAGCGCGCCAACTCCTGGTGGAATCCAACCAATCGGCCGCCGGCTACGCGCAACGGGGCTTCATCGCCGCGATGGATATCGCCCGCGCCCGGCAGGACGAGGAGTTGCTCGAGGTCTACGGACGCATCAACGACGAGATCGCGTCGGCCTTCGCGGAGGGCTCGCGCTTTCGCCACTGGCTCGGATACGGCACCGACGACCTCGAGTCGATACAGGTCGCCGTCGAGCATTTCCTTCCCGCCCCGCGCCAGCAACTCGAGCGACTCGAGCGAGGGTTGAGCCGGCTATCCGATCGCGGCCGCTGGCCATCCGCCGATGGGCTGGCGTCGCTTCTGGCGTTTTGTCGCCAGGCCGAGTACCCGGTTCTCGAAGGGCAGACCGAGCGAGCCTTGGGCCTGGCGCACCGGGACCCAATCCGGCAGCAACGCGCCATCGCCCTGTTCGATCGTGCCGGTGCCAGGCCATATGCGGCCCGCGTCCGTTGCGAACGGGCGTTACTCACGGGTGATCACGACGAGCTGTCGGCGGGGCTGGCCGTGCTCGAGGAGATTGGCGACACGGAACAGATCTTGAGATTTGAGCGCCTTCAGGTAGGCTGACGCGATGCCGCATTCGGACACGGTGGCGGTGCACGCTGGTGAGCCGACGCTGGACCGGAAAGACGCGCCGGTCACCCCCGATATCAGTGTTGGATCGGCGAGCGGCTACCCGGATCTGAAAACGCTTGATGCCGCGATGGCCGAGCATCGTGGCTATGGCCGGTGGGGGACCGACAATCACCGCCAGCTCGAGGCGGCGGTTGCCAGCCTCGAGGCAAATGGACTCGAGACCCGGCTCGATGCGGTCGCGGTCGGCTCCGGCATGGCGGCGATCGCGGTCACCCTGATGAGCGAGATGAATGCTGGCGACCAGGTGGTCGCGGCGCACGACTGCTATGGCACAACGATCACCTTCCTGCGAAACGATTTGCCACGCTTTGGGATCACGAGCTCGATCGTGGACTTCCAGGATCTGGACGCCGTCCGGCGAGCCGTAACCGATCGGACCCGCGTGCTGCTCTGCGAGATGTGCACCAACCCGTTGATCCGCGTTCCCGACGTCGAGGCGCTGGCGGTGATCGCGCACGAAGCCGGTGCGCTGCTGGTGGTCGACAACACCGTGCCGACGCCGGCGCTGAGTCAGCCGCTGCGCTGGGGCGCCGACGTCGTCATCTACAGCGCCACCAAGAATTTGAGTGGGCACGCCGATGTCATCGGTGGCCTCGTGGTCGGCAAGACAGCGTGGATCGAGGGCGCGCGGGCCTTCGCCCACACCTTTGGGCCGACCCTCGGGCCCTTCGATGCCTGGCTGACTTTGCGCGGGATTCGCACGCTCGCGGTTCGGATGGCGCGGCATACCTCGAACGCACTGGAGCTGGCGCGGTTTCTCGAGGGCCATGCGGCGGTGAGCCGCGTCAACTATCCGGAGCTCGCACAGAGTCCGTTTTGCGCGCGGGCTCGCAAACTGCTGCCGAGTGGCGCCGGCGCCCTGCTGTCCTTCGAGCTTGCCGGCGGCAGGGCGGCGCTGGAGTCGATGCTTGCGCGGCTGCAGCTGGTTCGCCTGATGCCGAGCCTGGGGAACGTTGCCACCACACTCAGCCACCCCGCCTCGACATCGCATCGAGGGTTGGATCCGGCCGAACGAACCCGTGCCGGCATCAGCGACGGCCTGGTGCGGTGCTCGACCGGTCTGGAGAGGATCGACGACCTGATCGCGGATTTCGACCGGGCGCTTGCGTGAGCCAGGCCGCGCCCTACCGGAAGGCGGGCTTTTTCAACAACAGGGTGATGAATCCCCTGCTTTCCGCGCTTGGGTTGGCCCCCGCGCTGACCGTCCAGGGACGGACCTCCGGGCGCCGCTATACCATGCCGGTCCTACCGCTGGACTACGAAGGGAAGCGATATCTCGTGGCGCCCCGAGGCGACACGCATTGGGCGCGCAACCTGCGCGCGGTCGGCACCTGCGAGTTACGAGCGGGCGGACGCAGGGAGCATTTGACCGCGACCGAGATCCCGGTGGCGCAGCGCGGTCCCCTGGTGGCGGCCTACGTCCAGAAGTACGGGCGCAAATACGGAGGCTTCGTCGCCAAAGAGTTCGCCGCCCTGCCGGATCCGGCCGACCATCCAGTCTTTCTGGTCGAGCCGGAACCGGCGCAGCGGTAACGCGCTAGGCGGTCTTGATTACGTACGTTCCTGCGATCTTGTCGTGCCAGCCCTGCTTGTTGGCATCGAAGGCGGCCCAGATGAAGCCGATTCCCAGGACAAGCCCTGAGATGAAGAACCCGACGTAGCGAATCAACGCCTGGCTGATCGTTAGGTCGGTTCCATCCGTCCGGATCACCCGGAGGTTGAGGAGCTTGCTCCCAATCGTCTGGCCCGGCCACGGGCTGGCGTTGGACCAGAAGTAGACGTAGTAGATGAGTCCGAGGACCAGCTGGAGACCGGAGCGACCATTGGTGTTCATGCTCAGGATGGCGGCTAGGGCGCTGTTGACGATGCCGACGAGGATCGAGTCGATGAAGATGGCGACGAAACGGATCCAGAAACCAGCCTTGGCTCCGGATACAACGCCGGCGGCGGGCGCTGCTGCAGCCATTGACTACCTCCGAAATGATTTGGTGGACGAATTCGGCCGCAGTATAGCGTGTTAAAAGCCGGTACGACCGAATTCAAAAACCGGCCCGGCCGTTAGACCGCCCTTAGAATTACTGGGTCATGCCGCACCGCGCGCTGTCCGTCTTCGAAAACCTCCCGGACCAGTCGATCCTGCAGCGGATCGGCAACACCCCCCTGATCCGGATCCGGCTGCTGGAAAAGGAATTTCCGCATATCACCTTCTATGCGAAGGCCGAATGGTTCAATCCAGGCGGCTCGGTCAAGGATCGGCCAGCGCTGCGCATGATCGAGGAGGCCGAACGGACCGGCGAGCTCACGGTCGAGAAGGTCATCCTGGACTCGACCTCGGGGAATACCGGCATCGCCTATGCCCTGATTGGCGCCGCCAAGGGCTACCAGGTAAAGCTGGTGATGCCCGAGAACGTCAACCAGGAACGCCGCGAGATCGTCAAGGCCTTCGGGGCGGAAGCACTCTTCACTCCGGCCCTCGAGGGATCGGACGGCGCCATCCGCGAGGCGCACCGGATCAAGGAATCGGCGCCGGGCGTGTACTTCATGCCCGACCAGTACAACAACCCGTTCAACTGGCGCGCCCATTTCGACACCACCGGGCCCGAGATCCTGGAGCAGACGCATGGCGAGGTCACCCACTTCGTCGCGGGCCTCGGGACCACCGGCACCCTGATGGGCGTGGGCCGCTTCCTCAAGCGTCATAACCGGGAGATCAAGGTGATCGCGGCCGAGCCGTCCGATGGACTGCACGGCCTCGAGGGGCTCAAGCACCTGGAGAGCTCGATCGTGCCCGGCATCTACGACCCGAGCGTGCAGGACGAAAAAATCAGCGTGCCGACGGAGGCCGCCTACGAGCTGGCGCATGACCTGGCGCGTTCGGAGGGGTTGCTGGTTGGCAACTCATCGGGCGCCGCGCTCTACGCCGCCCGCGAGGTCGCGCGCCGGACCTCGGAGGGCGTGTTCGTGATGATCTTCCCCGACGGCGGCGACCGCTATTTGAGCTCGGGACTCTACCGCCGGAAGTTTTGACGCTGCGAGTGCCGCGGTCCGTCATGGACCAGGTGCGGCAGCACCTCGAAGCCGGCTATCCCAACGAGGCCTGCGGGGCGCTGATTGGACGAGCCGACGGCACCGATCACACGGTCGCCGAATTTCGCGGCATGCGCAACACCATCACCGACCGGCCCTGGGATCGCTATGCGCTCGACCCGCTGGAACAGCTCAGGGTTCAGAAAGACGCCGAGGCCCGCGGGCTGGAGATCATCGGATTCGCGCATAGCCATCCGGACCATCCGCCGATTCCTTCGCGATTTGATGCCGAGCACGGCTGGTCGTTCTATAGCTACGTCGTGGCGTCGGTGCAGAAGGGAACGCTCCGCGAGGCACGATCGTGGCGCCTGGATGAGGGCGGCGTCTTCCAGGAGGAAGCGCTTACGGAAACGGCTTGACCACCATCATGAAGACGATGGCAAGCGCGATCAGGAGGCTGACGATCCCGTAGGTCATGGCCTGTCCGTCGAGTCGCTTGTAGTTGGCGCTTGCGACCCCCTCGGCGTCCATCACCTGGATCTGCTGGCGGACCACGCGCGAGTAAAAGCCGACCGCGATCACGATCAGGAGCACGAAGAGGATCAGGGCGGCGATGACCCAACCGCGGAAGCCCACCTGGCCGACGGCGAGGAGCACCAGCCCGGTGATCAGGAGCAGCCCGTACGCCGGGTTGGCCACCCGGCGGTCGATGAAGTCGATCCCTTTCAGGGCGAACGGCGCGTGAGCGGGGTCCCGGGCCCCTAGCATTTTCCAGAACCCGTAGGTGATGTTGCTACCGACCGCGGTGATCGCCAGCAGCACGTGCAGATACTTCAGCAGGGTGTACCAGGTCATTGCGGAAGTTTTACCACCTCAGGAGCAAGGAGGAGGCATGGCCGCGTAGATCGAGGTCGTGCCTTGATCCTGGCCGGTGCAGCTGGTGTCGCTGGCAAACCAGCCGCCGTCCGAACGGATGATAGTGATGTCCAGCTTCACGGTGGTAGCCCCGCCGAAGTCGAGGACGACATGCGCGATCGCGCCGGGGTTCCCGGGTGGGAGCGTCTCGGTCGTAATGGTCACCGACTGGTAGGTGTTCTGGCAGCGGCAGAGGGGCTCGGCATGCGCGATCGGATTCGAATCCAGTCGTTGCGCAAGCCCATCGGTGACCGGGCAACTGTCGTATTTGCCATTGGCGCCGCAGACGCCGCCACTCGCGGGGAAGAGGATACCGGCCACGACCGCGGCGCCATTGTCATCGAGGTTGGAGACGGTGATCCGGCCGTTGACCAGGGTGGGCGTCGGGGCCGGGGTTGGGGTGGCCGACGGCGTGGGGGAGGGGGTTGTGGTTGGTGTTGGACTGACGGAGGCGCCGGTCATCGGCATCGTGCAGCCACCGAGCATCACGGCCAGCGCGGTCAGCCCGAGAGCAAGCCGGCGCATGTCAACGCGAGATTGTACCGGTGCCAGATGAGATTTCCGGTAAGGGCCGGTCGGCAGCCGGCGCCGCCGCGCGCCTCGGCGCCTGGCGGCTCGTCAGGAAGACGCCCAACAGGATGACGGCCATGCCGAGAAGGATTGGGATGGTGATCGCTTCGTGGAGAATGCTCGCACCCCAGAAGACCGCCGTGACCGGCAGCAGGAAAGTCACGGTGGTGGCACGCGTTGCGCCCAGCGTGTTCATCATGTAGTAGTACAGAAGGTAGGCGATGCCGGATCCGCCCACCCCGAGGGCCAACATCGCCACGATCGATGGCAGCCGCAGGTGGGTCGCGCCAATGGTGGGGAGCGCTGCCGCCAGGGCCAGCGGCGCCGTAAGGGCGAGCTGCCAGAAGCCGACCTGCAGCGGGCTGACGCCGCGCAATCGCCGTCGCTGAATCAATGCGGCCACCGCGTAGCTGGCAGCCGCGCCCGCCACGGCGAGCGTCCCCACCGTCGTCGCCCGCAAGGGCTGGCCAATCAAATCGGGCGCGATCAGGATGCCGACGCCGAGAAAGCCGACCGCGACGCCCAGGTAGTTGAGCGGGCTCGGCCGTTCTGCGGGCGTAACCCAGAAGGCAAAGACCGCGGTCCACAAGGGTGTGGTTGCGTTCAAGATGCTGGCCAGCGCGCTGCTGATCGACAGCTCGCCGAACCCGAAGGCAAACCACGGCAGCAGGCTGCCGAAGATGGCCAGCAGCACGAACGGCACCAGGCGGCTGCGCGTCCCGACCGTAAATGGGCTCTGCCGGCGAGCGGCGAAAACCACGCCGAGCGTGGCGACGCCGAAGACGGCGCGGGAAAGCACCAGGGTCGCCGGGCTCATGTCGCGGATGGCGAACTTGATGAAAAGGAACGATGCGCCCCAGATCAGGGCCAGCAATCCGAGAGCCGCATACCCACGACGCATCGGCTGATTATGCGAGCGGGCTACGTAACCCCCTTGCGGGGTTATTGGGGCTGGGCTCGGTGCCGGGCCAGGAAGTATTCCGGCACGGAGTTCATGGGCGGGCGTTCCTGGTCTTCGATTTCCTTCTGTTCGATCCAGTAGCGCTCGTCCTCGTAGTGGATCAGCTTCATGGTCTTGTTGACTTCCTCGAGGAGATGGATGCGGTGGCGGTCGCCGAGGTGCTTCAGGCCCACCTGCATGATGGCGAACGCCATCTTCGAGAGATCGAAGAGGGTCTGGTTGCGATGCACCCGCATGCCGAGGTCGACCTGGGCGATAGCGCGCAGTCCGTAGGCCTCGGAAATCGCGAGCAGCAACCCGAGCTCGACGCCGTAGCCGGTGAAGAAGGGCACGCTTTCCAGGACACGCCGCCGGCCGGCGTACTCGCCGGAGAGCGGCTGGACCAGGCCGGAGAGTTCGGGAAAGAAGAGATTGAGCATCGGTCGCGCGGCCAGCTCGGTGACCCGGCCGCCGCCCTGCGCCTGGAACTCGGTGCCGAATTGCAATGGACGCCGATAGAACCCTTTGACGTAGTGGATCTCGGGATCACTCAGCAACGGCCCGAGCAGGCCGTAGACGAACTTCGGGTGGATATTGCTGATGTCGGTGTCGACCCAGCAGATCAGGTCGCCGTTGAGCGCGTAGAGGCTCTTCCAGAGCGCCTCACCCTTGCCCTGGAAGACGCCGTAGCGAGGCAAGATTTCGCTGTGTTGCACGACCCGCACCCCGGCGCGCTCCGCGATCGCCGCGGTGCGATCGGTGGAGCCGGAATCGATGACGACGATCTCGTCGACCAGCGGCACCCGGTCCATCAACGCGTTCTTGAAGGTGCGCACCACCTTGCCGATGGTGTCCTGTTCGTTGAGGGTGGGCAGCCCGAGGCTGATGGTGACCCCCTGCCGCTGCTTGAGATCCACCAGTCGCCGCAGATCGGCGAACTCCTTGCTGTGAAAGGTGTTTTCCGCGAACCACCGGTCGACGCGCTCGGCGGCCGCGGCGCGGCTCTCCAGCCGAAACGGCCGATCCGGATCTTTCAGGGCGGTCACCGGACCCGCGGTCTTGACCACCATGACGCTGCCCGGCAGCCGGCGAAGCAGACGAGTGATCGGCGCGCCGAGCACCATCGGACGATGGCTCAGGCTCAGAGTTGCGCCGAGCACCACCATCTGGTGCTGCGCCGCCTCGCGGATGATCGCCTCGCGTATCGACGCCGACAGCAATGTGATCCGGCGCACTGGGACATCGACCGCGCTCAAGAGCTTGAGGAACGCCGATTCCTCACGCTTTTGCGATTCGGCCGAAATCCGCGGGTTGAAAATGTGGAGGACGCAGAGCTCGGCGCCGGTTTCCTTACAGACGGTGGCAGCCAGTCGAAGCGCCAGCTGCGCGCTCGGGCCGCCGCGCACGGGGACCAGCACGCTCCGGATCGGGACCGTGTCCGGTCGCACCAGCGCGACGTCGCAGGGAGGATCGACCAGCAGGTCCTCGACGGCGTTGACCCAGAGGCCATCCTGTCGGGGCGCCTGGCTGGCCGCGGCTTCGAGCACGAGCAGGTTGGTGTCGGTCTCGAGCACCGCTTCACGAATGCCTTGCGCCGCGACGTGCGCGATCCGGACCTGACCGCGTAGTTCGCCCGGGCCGCGCTCCGCGTAGCGGGTGATGCGGGAGAGCAGGGCGCGATAGGCGCGGGCCACCTCGACCCCCTCGCTGAGCGGGCGGTCGGGTGCCATCTCGATCACGCCGAGGAGCGTGCCGCGCGAATCCTCGGCATTGAGGAAGGGTGAGACGGCCTTCAGTAGCGGGCCGGTCCGCGATGGATTGGTCGTCGGGATAAGGACGCGGTAGTGGCTCACGTGCGCGAGGTCAGCAGCGGTTCGATCTGTTCGGTGATGATGCGGTCCCAGGCGAGCGCGCCGAGCACATGACGGCGCAGCCGGGCCGGTGGCGAATCGATGGCAGCGAGCACGGCGGCGGTGAACGCTGGAGAGCCGGCCGATGTCGGCACGAAGATGGCGCCATCGGCGGCAACCTCGCGGAACGCCGGGAGGTCGGTGCAGACCACCGGCACGCGGAAGACGGCGGCTTCCGCGAGCGGCAGGCCGAAGCCCTCGCTGGCGCTAGGGAGGATCACGACATCGCTCAGCATATAAAGGTCGGAAAGCGTGGCGGCATCGATGGCGTAGTCGCCCGCTGGCCCACTGTTTTCTTCGAAGAGGAACCGAACCGATCCCTCGAGCCCGAGTCGCTCCGTTTGGCGTTTCAGGTCGGCGACATACTCGAGCGAGCGCGGATTGTGGGGGCCGGGCGGACCGGTGATGAGCAGTTGCACGCTTCGGCCTGAGGCACGCACGCCGGCCGCGGCGTCGATCGCCCACTCGAGATTCTTTCGCTTGGTGATGCGGACCGGCGCCAGCATGACGATATCGGCGCTGAGCAAGCCGAGGCGCGTCACGAGCTCGGTGCCGCGCGGCCCGAGCTTGAGCAGCGCCGCGGGGTCGATGCCGTTGGGAATGACGTGGCTTGCATCCATGGTGGCGCCGGTCAGCTCGCACCATTCCTCGAGCCGCTGCGTCGACACGAAGATCGAGGTGATGCCTGGGTGCTGGCGGCGCAGGAGATCCCAGGGCTCGCCATCGTGCATCCAGGGCCGGTAAATCGGGTTGAGCCAGCTGATGTCGTGGACCCAGGAGATGATGCGCGGCCGATTGCTCTCGGCGAGCGTCCAGAGTGCGGCCGTCAACGGCAGGTTGAAGTGGAGCGTCAGCGCGTTGTGGACGATCACGACGTCGAGCTCGGCCAGCTCCGTCGACAGGCGCTCGATGATGTTGGCTCGGAGCGTCGCGAACTCTGAAGGAATCTCGCCACGGTCGAGCGCGTCGCGGACGGCGCTCACCGCCGTGTCTCGCGAGTCGAGTTCGCCGATGATGACGAGCTTCGCCGCTTTGCGATCCGGCAGTGGACCGCCGCGGCCGCTGAGAATGGTGACCGGGTAGCCGCGAGCCGCGAGCCGGGTTGCCTGCTCATAGAGGATGGTCTCGACGCCGCCGATGATGGGCGGGCACGTGTAGTGCAGGAGCCCAACGCGTGCCCGAGTTGCCAACCCTAGTTACGTGATGAGGGGTGGTTCATCGAGGATGACGTCGAGGTCGTCGGGCTTCTCGAGGACCTCGACGTCGGGCCGGCCGCCGTTGTACGCGACTTTGAACGAGAGCTTGCCATTGCCAACCCGCATGCCGCGAATCTCGACGCTGCGCGCCTGGCCGAATGGAACGGGGTTCAAGTAGAGCCGGCCTGCGGTGGTGTCGGGCACGATGCCGAGTGCCGTCTGCATCAAGTGAAAGGCCGCGCCCGCACCCCACGCCTGCGGGTTGCAGGAGACGAGGTATTCGGCGGGGCCGCTGTTGTAATACGTGTCCCGCCGGAATCCGCAGAACAATTCGGGCAAACGGTAGTTGGGCATGCGGATGCCCGCCTCGAGGATGCCGTCGATTACCTGGCCTGCGGCTGCGGCGTGACGGTAACGGCGCAGGCCCGCGGCGGCGATCGAGTTGTCGTGCGGCCAGATGGTGCCGTTGTGATAGCTCATGGGGTTGTAGTGGGGCGAGTCTGATGACAGCGTACGGATTCCCCACCCCGAGAACATGTCGGGCGCCATCAGCCGATCACGCAGGATCTCGGCGCGCTCGGGATCGATGATGCCGGCCCACAAGCAATGCGCGGGATTGGACGTGATCGAAGGGATCGGAGTTTTGTTGCGGTCGAGGCCCTGGGCGTAGAACTGCTCTTTGTCGAGCCAGAAGGACAGCTCGAAGCGGCGACGGAGCTCGGCCGCTTCGCGCGCCAGCCGCTCCGACATCGATGACTGACCGAGGCGCTCGAAGATACGGCTGAGCCCGACCTTCGCCTGGTAGATGTAGCCCTGTACTTCGACCAGCGCCACGGGCAGCTCGGCCGGGCGGCCGTCTGGATAGAGAAGGGAGTCGGAGGAGTCCTTCCAACCCTGGTTACGCACCCCGCCGCTGGCACGCTCGGCGTACTCGACGAAGCCATCGCGATCGGAATCGCCGTATTGATCGACCCACTTCAGCGCGCTCAGCAGTGAAGGCAGCAGCTCGACGAAGAGATCCTGGTCATTGAGCCAGTCCATCATTTCGACGGCGCAGACCAGGAACAGTGGCGTGCCGTCGACCGAACCATAGTAGGGCGTGTGCGGGATCAACTTGAGGTTGGCGAGCTCGCCGTAGCGGAGCTCGTGCAGGATCTTTCCGGGTTCCTCCTCGCGGCTGGTGTCGACGCGCCGGCCCTGCTGCTGAGCCAGGTAGCGCAGCGTTCCGCGGGCGACTTCCGGGTTGATCATGAGGGTCTGGATCGACGCGATCAAGGCATCCCGGCCGAATGGCGCCGAGAACCATGGAATGCCGGCCATTGGAAACAGGCCGGTGTCATATTCCTCGAGCAAGATTCGGAGGTCCATCTGGCTGCGACGCAGCAGGCCGCGGTCGAGAAAGGCGTTGTCGGTGCGAATCCGGCTGGTGTTGTCGTGCCAGCGGCGGTAGGAGGCTTGCAGCGCCTGTAGGGCATCGTCGTAGAGGTAACTCAAGGTCGACTCGTTCTCGCCAATCACCGGGATGACGTCGATCACCAGCGTGACGGTCTCCTTGGATTCCAGGTGGAAGTGCCAGGTCAGGGCGCCGTCGTGCTGGCTCGCCGGGGGTTGGTTGACCACGACTTCGGTGCGGCGGACCACGCCGTCGCGGCCATCGTAGGTGTAAGTCATGCCTCGATCGCCGACCTCGAGCGGCCGGATCGTGCCGCGATACTGATCCTTGTAGCCGCGCACATCGAACATGTCGCGAAAGTCGGCATCGAGGCGAAGCGAGCATTCGATGTCGACCGGCTCGTGGCCGCAATTTTGAACCCCGATCCGCTCGTGGAGGCCGCCATAGATGAAACGGCTGCGGCGAATGCTCAGGCTCTGCTGTGGGATGCGGCGCTTGCCCTCGTCGAGCAGGAGCACGGGATTGACCATCTGGAAGGTGGCGACGTAGCTCTCGTCGACCGATGCCGAGAGCAGGATCGGCTGGAGGCGGCTCAGCCGAAACTCGTAGGCCGAGAGAAAGCGGGTATCAGAAAAGTAGAGGCCGAGCCCGGTGGTGTTTCCTGCGGGGATGTCACCCATCTCATCGGACACCATCATGATTCGGTTCTCTTTCAGAACCACCCGGCCGTCCGACACGGTGCCTATTATAGGTTTGAGTTTTCGTCGCGCCCTCCGCGCGATTACAGATATGTTGATAATCCCACGGCCTGATTGATGGCGCTGCCTGTAGTGGCGATCGTCGGCCGCCCCAACGTCGGGAAATCCGCGCTCTTCAATCGCATCCTGGGCGAGCGCCGGGCCATCGTCGATCCGCTGGCGGGGTTGACGCGCGACCGCCTCTATGCCGAAGTCGAGTGGCGCGGGCGCCGGTTCGTGATTGTCGACACGGCCGGGCTGGTGCTCGGTAAGGATCGCGACGAAGTCCCGGCACAGCGCGAGCTGCGGCGACGGATGGAGGAGCAGAGCCGGCTCGCAATCGGTGAAGCGGACCTGGTGCTGTTTGTGCTGGATGTCAGGGAAGGGCCAACCGCCATCGATCATGACATCGCGCAGCTGTTGCGCAAATCGCGCCGTCCGGTACTGGTGGTCGCCAACAAGACGGACGGGCGCGGCCGAGAGGCGTTGGCCGGGGAGTTTTACGAGCTGGGCCTCGGCGATCCGTGGGCGATCTCCGCACTGCA
>DASWBA010000189.1:0-9529 GCA_036390825.1 Candidatus Dormiibacterota bacterium | reverse complement strand
ATGAGGCGGGGGACGGCAGGCAGGCTATTGAGCCTGCTCATCCACCCGCTGGTTATCGGTCTGCTCGTGTTGCCCGGCAGTCTCGCCATCGCCAGCCCGATGGTTGCCGCCGCGCCCCGGACGCCGCCGAGCCGTCCGCATCTGGTTCCACCGGCGCCGGAGCCGGTGGCAGAGCTGCCGGCGACCACCATCATCACGCGATCGGCGTTCGACCAGCTGCAAGCCGACCTGCAGACGATCTCGACACAAAGCGGTGCTCGGGTCAGCCTGCAGGAATTGAGCGGGCCGCGGCGGAACAGCCTCTCCCTCAACGGCAGTCATAGCTTTTATGCGGCGAGTGCGTACAAGGTCCCGCTCTTGATGGCCGAGGCACAGCAGATCGCGTCCGGCCAGGCGAGGGGGTCCGATGTGCTCTGCTTCGCTCCCGACGATTCTGAGGACGGTTGGTTTACCGATTATGCGGACGGATCGTGCTTTACACGCGCTGAGCTGGCGCTTCGGACCGGCCGCTACTCGGACAACACCGCAGCGCGCATCCTGGTGCGCTACCTGGGCGGCCCGGATGCTCTCAACAGCTACGCCAGGTCAATCGGCATGATGGCATCGGCGCTCTGGGTGCCCAACACGACCACGACCGACGACCTGACGGCTGCCTGGACGAGCGAGGCCCTCGGTCGCCTGGGGGCAGCCTCGGCGCAGCAGTGGCTCTTTCCGCTGCTGACCCATACGGTTAACGAGCACGGCATCCCTGCCGGGGTACCGGCGAGCGCGATGGTGGTTCACAAGGTCGGAACGATGTACGGAACGGAGAACGACTCGGGCTACATCGTCAACGGGCCTCTTGCGTACGTCCTATCGGTCTCTGTTAATAGCCTCGACGAAGCAGCCGGCTGGTCAGTAATCGCCCGGATCTCCGCGCGGGTCTGGCAGTACGAGCTCGGCCGTCCGCAATTCGTGGTGCCCGTTATCCCGCCGGAGGCGCCTCGCCAGCCGGATCACCGCCACTAGTCGCTGGACGCAGCTCGAAGACGGGGTGATGCAGCGCCGCGCCGTGCGGATCGGTCAGCATCTCTTTGGCGCCGAGCAGCGACCCTAAGAGGAAGCGGCCCAGGCCCAGTGGGATGCTATTGACGAAGGGAAGCAGGGTATCGCGATAAAACGCCTCCGCCTCGGTCGGTGACAGTTCCCGGGAGGCAACCGCTTCGGCCCGACGATTGATCGTGATCGTCGCCTGTTGGGCGGCTCGAAGATTCCGTGCCCAGTTCGTGTCCCCGAAGGTCGCGATGACCCAGCGGCGACCGTCAATCGAGACGACGGCGACCGGTGTGGTTCGATCCAGGCCGCTCGTGCGACCGCGAACGGTGAGCAGCGCGTTGGGGCCCATCGGCAGGCCACCGCGGAGCAGCCGGCGGGCGATGGGATTGAAGAGGCTCACGAAGAAGGGCGCGCTGGCGGGGCGGTTTTCGCCTCGTGGTGATGAGTGATTGAGCTGCTGTGCTGGCATGGCCATGGGGAACCTCCACATAATGTCAATCAGATGATTGAGAGCAGCATAGCAGATCGGTCAATCAATTGCTTGACAGGCTCCTGGGCCTTTTAGGCGCGGCCAGCCCCAGCCACCGTTCCAGCTGGCGGAAAGCCCGGTCGGTGCGGTCCGAGGAGGCGGTGCTGGGCAGCGTCATGCTGGTGAGCGTTGCCATGATCAGCGCGGCCACGTCGTCGTAGTCGAGCTCGCGCGCCAGGTAGCCGTCACGCGCCGCGCGCTTGAGCAGACCGAGTAAGGTCCGGTGCCAGGCCTGGAACGCTTCACCCATGATGCGAGCCAGGGAAGCATCCCGGGCCGAGCGAAGGGCGAGTTCACCCATGACGGCGCCAACCTCGGGCTCGTCGCGCAACAGTTTACGCACGGCCCGCAGATGATTGCGAAGCTGATCCGACGGCGAACCGTGGGGGGCCAACGTCGATCGAAAGCGATCCATCGCATGCGCGACGACACCCCGGATCAACGCCTCCTTGGTCGGATAGTAATAGTGCAGCGTCGCAATATTCACGCCGACGCCTGCCGCGACCTCGCGCGTCCGCAGCCCTTCGAAGCCACGCTCCGCAATCTGGTTGAAGGCCGCCAGGACGAGCGCCGCTTGACGGTCTTGCTTGGTTGACCGCGGTGTGTGCACACTTCTGACCGGGCTCATGTACTTTCAATTAAACACTTGATTGAGAAGCGACGTTGGACGCGCGACTTCAGCGACCGGTCAATGCTATGCTCGCGACCACAAGGAGGTGGCCATGTTCAAGCCATTGCGCGTGGGGACGACGCTTCCGGCGCAGGATATCGCGCGGGCGAAAGCCTTTTACCGCGACAAGCTCGGGTTGACGCCAACGCAGGAGAATGCTCTCGGCCTGCTCTATGAGCTGGAGGCGGGCACGGGTTTCGGGCTATTTCCGAGTAGCGGGAAACCGTCCGGGACCCATACTCAGATGGCGATCGAGGTCGAGGATGTCGAGCAGTCTGTCAAGGACCTCCAGGCCAAGGGGGTCAAGTTCGAAGAGTACGACACCCCGATGCTGAAGACCGTCAACGGCGTCGCAGACATGGGCGGGACGAAGGGCGCCTGGTTCAAGGACTCGGAAGGCAACCTGATCGCCGTCGGTATACCGGTGCAATTGGGCGCCAGGACGCGCGCCTGATCTAACACGCCGGATCAGCGGGCCCAGCCATAAGGCTGAGCCCGCTGAATCGAGGAATCTTGGGCCTAGTCGTCGTCAGCCGCGAGGGCTGCGACCAGCCGGGTCGCGTCGATCGTCCCCAAACCGCTCGCCATGTCGTAGCCGGGGCCGGCGCTGAAGCCCGGTACCGTGGTATCCACCTCAGCCGCCGTCCCACAAGCGCTGGCACAGAAGGTGTAGGTGTTGTCGCCAGAGGTAACGTCGACAAGCCCGCTGTCGGGATGCCCGGCGAGCCGATAAAGACGATCGTTCAGCAGGCCGAGCCGTTTGCCGGCTGCCTGATCGGCTATGGCGACAATCCCGGCAAACAGCGGAGAGGCCTCGCTCGTTCCGCAGGTCAACAGCCAGCCCCGGTTACGAGGATTGGGATCGAAGGTCTCGACCAACCAGGGGCCGAAACAGAAGGCGGCCAGGCTGACGTCGGGTACACCACGGCGCTGTCCAACCACGCCCACCACGGAATCCTGGTAGTCGGGTCGAGTAAAGACGTGCGACGGGCCGCCGCCCGAAGCGCCGTAGTCGTTCCAGACGATATCGGGAGCCGTCCGGTTCCCATTGGCATCCAGCTGAATCCGCGTTCCGCCGACCGACGTCACCAGCGGATCCGATGCCGGCCAGCCGACTACCTGCGTGGGGTAACAGCAGGTCAGGTCGACTGTTCCGCCGGTCGCACCATTGTCTCCGGATGCCGCCAGCACCGTGACGCCGTGCCGGTATGCATTCTTGAACGCGGACCGCAGGTCGAGCAAAGACTGTTGCGAAGGGAAGGTTTCCTCGGTGGCAGCGAAGCTCTGCGAGATCACGTCGCCAAGGTTGTTGTCGATGACGTAGTTCTCTGCCTGAACGATTTCCGGAAATCCCTGAACTCCTTCCGTCTCGGAAACCGGCGTAGTGACCAGCAGGATGTTGGCGCCGGGCGCCATCTCGTGCGCCACCTCGACGTCGAGCGTCGTCTCGTAGGCCCAGCCGACCTCCTGCGGGTTATGGGAATCAAATTTGACCGGACCAGCCGGACTGATGATCTGAAAAGACGGCGGAGCCGGGAGGCCGAACTGGTCGTCAAACGTGGCGAGGTCTTTGCGGATGGTCGGGGAGCCAAAGGCGTCCACGATCACGATCGTGCGGCCGCGACCGTCAAGCCCTCGCGCGAAGAGCGGCCCAAGGTTGTAGGCGGCCCGGAACTCTGCCGGACCCATGCAGGTGAGCGGCCAGCCATTCTGTAGCGTGATCTGCAGGCATTGGGCCAGCGTGGGCAACGGCTGGTTCTGGTGGGCGAACAGCATCGGGTGCGCAATCAGCGGTCGAGGCACAACTCGGGCGCGCCCATTCATGGAGCCGGGCGCCGCCATCGTCGCCATCAGGATCAGGCTGACCACAACGACGGCCGACGAGATAGAGCTTCGTTTCATGTCCCCTCCTCCTTACTACGTCGCGGCGCCACTCGCACTATGGGTGCTGCTTCTGCCGCCGTCTTCCGTAATGGCTACGGATCTTTGGCTACGCCGCCGGGGGGGCGTATTATGCGGTGGGCGCGCGGAGGGGCAGATGAGGGCACAACCGATTGTGGCTGCGGCGGGCAGGGCTGTCGGCGACGACCGCCCAGGGATATCGCCATACGCGGTCGTAGGCACCCACTTTGAGCCTTATCTGACGGTGCTCTGCGTCGCATTTTTGGCCGGCATCTTTGGGGCCGAGCTTCTGACCCCAACGGCCGTCGTCAGCGTCCTGGGGACGCTCCCAGTGATCCTGGCCGCCTGGACCATGTCCGGCGGGTTCGCTGGCATCGTCTTCGCCGCCGCCCTGGTCGAGCTCAGCGGATCACTCGTGCTGGAGCCCGCCAGTCGACTGACGCTGGTGCTGGTCGGGCTGGCCGCGGTGGCGCTGGCCATCCTCACCCGCGTCTACGCGAGAAGTCTGGCTGACCTGGTTGCCAACCTTCAGACCAGACCGAGCGTCCAGCCATCGACCGGGGTGGTCGCCTGGGGTACGTCTATTACCTTTGAGGGTTGCCCCAGGGCACTGACCAGGCGGGAGCAGGAGGTGGCCTACCTCGCGGCCCGGGGGTTCACCGCCGCTGAAATCGGTGAACGGCTACATATCGGCCATCGAACCGTCGAGACGCACCTGGCCAGTGTCTACGGCAAGCTGATGATCCGCTCGCGCCGGGAACTAATCCGGATGGCCGCGGCGCCGCCGAAGCCCAGCATCTAACCGGGGCGCGGCGCGCCCGCCCTCCCGGATGATCGGCCGCTCACGCCGGATCGGCCGATCAGCTCCGCTCGAGTTTGCTGGTCCCTCTTCCCGGATGCCATGACTCCACGACCAGTTGGTCGCCCGCCTCGTTCAGATGGGTGAAGACCACCTCGTTGATCTCGACTCGGAAGCGCCGCCCGCCCGCGACGGGTGAGTCCAGGGCGTCGACCTCGACGGCAGTTCCCGCGAGCTTCGCCTCACCTGGCCAGCCCGATGGGTGCCCATCCGGTGCATCCAGGGTGGGACTGTGGAGCGCCATACGTGGATCGCGCTCGAGGTCGTGCACCTTGAGCGAGCCCGGCATCATGCCCAGGAAGAGCTCGCCCCCGGCAAATTCCACCTCGATACCGCTGATTCGCGGCGAGCCGTCCCTGCGCAGGGTCGCCAGCGTCTTGTGTTTCCGAATGCCGAATCGCTGTTCGACCTGGCGGGCGAGCGCCGGCTCGGCGGTGGCGAACTCCATCCAGCTCGCCATCAGTCCGCTCCGAACCACTGGCGCCGCATGGGGTAGAGGTAGCGGTCGGTCAGAAAGTTCAAGATGCGGCGGGCGGTGGCAAAATTCTCACTGACCTCGGCGAGCACGGCTGCCAGTGGCGCGCTGCGATCGGCGCCCTGCTGCGCGATCCGGTAGGCGCGGCGTCCGAGCTGCTCCAGGAGCCAGATCCCGTCGCGCCCTTCAGCCTGTTCCCGATCGGCCGGCCGCAAGGCGCGCTCCAGCCCGCGGCGCTCGCGCTCCGCAACCAGCCGCTCGGCGGCGTAATCCGGGAAGATGCCTGTCAAGAAAAGCGAGAGGTCGCCCAGCCGCCGGTACACGGAGGGCCGCTCGGACTCCGGGACAAGCTCCGCTAGCTCGATCAGTCGCATCGGGTCGAGCTCACTGAAGCGCCGGCGCCGCCAGCCCCGCCTGGTCTTGATCATCATGCTGCCGCTGGCCACGTTCGTATAGGAGGCCAGGAGCTGGACGAGGAAGAAGCGTCGTAGCGGGTCGGCGCCGAAGTCTCGAAGGCCGGCGGTGTCGAAGACGGGTACGCGCTGTCGAGGCCCGACCCATTCTTCGACAAAGGACGCCTGGCCGAGGTCACGCACGACGCGATGAATCAGCACCGCGAAGATCAGGAAGGGCGTTCCTTGCAGGAGCGGGTCTCGACCAGGCACGGTGAAGAGCTGCCGGAAGGTCGCGGGATTGTCGATCAGCGCTTCGACGCGCGTCGGATCCTGCCGCACGTCGAAGCGCGCATCGGCTGCCGCTGTGAGCACCGCGAGATCGGAATCTGACAGTTGCTCGAGGTAGAGCGAACCGACCATCATCTATATCATCGGACGTAGCCCGCAATGAACCGGCCCGACGACGAGTGTCCATACCCCCGGCCGTTTGCGGTGGACTTCGACAGCTGCCCTGCCTATCAGGCTCGCCAGTTCATTCCGTTGGACACGATGTATCAACCGCTCGACCCGGTCCTCACCTGCCGTCATCTTGAAACCCGAGCGCTGACGGAGCGCCACCGATGGTACGCCGCATGCGCGCTCGGTGACGCGGACGCCCGGCGACGCTGGGTCCGCGAGGTCGGGGCGGCACGACTGGAACGGCTTCGGGCGGTGCAGCGCGCCCTTGCCGCCGCCATCGCCCCCTATACCACGCGATTGTGGGAGCTGAAGGGCCAACAGCTACGGGCGCTTCGCGCTGGAAAAGACCCAGAGCTAGCGACCGGCGAGCTGCGCCGCTTGGGCGGCCAGATGACGGACGAGATCTCGAGCTTCGTGAAAGGCCATGCCCAGGAGTTGGCGGCCATCGAGATGCCGCCCGACGCCACCATGCAATTGGTGCGGGCCGCGGTCGCCCGATTCGTCGATACGCACTTCGCGACCGAAGTCACCCTCGAGGTGCCAGAAGAACTGCTGAAGCGGTTCCCTGAGCCGGTTCAAAGCTTTTTCCGGCCTCCAGTGCCGAAGCCGCCTGCCGCGAAAAGTTAGGTTCGGCCGTCGCTTCGGCCTGGCGCGCGAGGCCCTGCAACAGCCACTCGAACGCAAACCGCGTCAGTGGGACGACGGTCGTCTCCAACCGGAAGGATCGCCCGGCACGACGTCGGCAAGTTGAATCTGGTGCGTCCCCTGTTTGGTTGTCATCGTCCCCGTTGTCCCGGCGGCGAAGGGCCCATTGAGCGTCATCGACTACACGTCGGGATTCCATCGGGGCCAGGTGGTCGTATCCGACCAGACCTTCCAAACCGCGGCAGGACTCGCCGATGTCTCGACCGAGCGCTGGTTATCCGCCATCCCCTCCTCCTCGACCCGTTAGTTTTGCGCCGCGCGACTTCGATTGAGGACGACGTACACCACACCGGCGACGATGAACCCGATGAAATAGCCGAAATCAGCGCCGCCAAACAGCGACGAGAACGGTCCTTTGGCAAAAGTCTCCGAGATGAAGAGGAGCGAAACAAGCAGCCCGATCACGAAGGCAATCAGCCCGGCACCATTCCAGTCGCGGGCGCTGCTGAAACCCATCGGCTCGCGATGCCTCAAGAAGTAGAAGTCGATCAAGACGACCGCCAGCCAGGGCATGATCCAGTAGTCCAGCACGATCAGAAAGTTCTGGTAGTTCTGGGTGAAGTTCTGGTAGCCGATCAGGGCGACGACGAACGCGAGCGCGCCGCCCAAAACGGCGAGCTGCCAGCGCGGCAGGCGGATATCGAGGACTTTCGCCGAAATGGTGTTGGAGTAGAGGTTGAGCACGTTCGCGGTGGTGGCTCCAAGGATCACCGCCACCACGGCGAAGGCACCGAAGCCGCCCATCGCCGTCTTCAGCGCGGCGATCGGCGTCGACGCTGCCGGAGCCAGGATCGCGACCAGCACCCCGACGACTTCCGTCAGAAACGACGCCACCACCGCGCCAACGAAGACATAGATCGCGATGTACGAGCGCGAGGTGATCTCCGGCAGGTAGCGGGAGTAGTCGGAGGCGTACGGCGACCAGCTCATGATGTAGGAGAAGGAAACCGCCAGCACGATCGCGAACAGGGCAAGGGTGCTGCCGACCGGCTTCGGTTGCCACTCGGCGATTGCCGAACCATGGGTCAGCGCGATCACCGTCGCGATCGCGAAGAGGACGCCGAGGATGAGCGCCATGTAACGCTCGAAGGCCTGGATCAGGTTGTGGCCATAGATGACGAGCAGCGTCTGCACCACGACCAGGACGGCCGCCGCCAGCGCGAACGGGACTCCGGGGATCAGGAGCTGGATCGCAAAGCTGCCGAGGATCGTGTTGACCGTGAACCAGCCCGCGGTGCTCAGCCAGTTCAGTCCGGCGGGGATGTAACCACCGACCCGTCCGAAGGCGCGCCGGCCGATAAACATCTGCGGGTAGCCGGCCGCCGGACCCATGGCCGCCGACCAGGCGAGCACCAGACCTCCCAGGATGTTGCCGACGGCCAGCGCGATGATGGTGGGCCACAAGTCGAGCCCCAGGATTCGCACTGGCAGAAACCCGATCGCATAGTCGGCAATCGTCAGGTTGGCGGCCAGCCACAGCCAGAGCAGCTGGCGGCTGTGACCGTGGCGATCGGCAAACGGGATGTGCTCGATGGAATACGGCTCGGGGATCGCGACCCGATCCCCATAGCGAGGCGATTCAGCCACGGGCTACAGCCTAACAAGGCCTGTCGATTCAAGGGCTTCCTTGTTCGTCGTACTGTACAAAGCGGGCCGGTCCGCGAAACATCAAGGAGGAGCGCAGACGATGAAATACGTTTTGCTATTCGGCGACACCAAGGAGCGGGCGAGACAGTGGGAGGCGATGCCCGAGGCACAGCGGGATGCGGCCTATGCTCCCATCACCCAGTGGTTCGAGAAATACGGGAACAAGGTCACGGGTGGGCACGAGCTTCAGCCGGAGCGCACCGCGACCACCGTCAAGTTCAACAACGGCAAGCCGGTGGTCACCGACGGGCCCTTCATCGAGGGTAAGGAAACGATCGGCGGGTATGCCGAAGTGACCGTTGCAGACCTCGATGAGGCGCTCGAGATGGCCAAGGCCTGGCCCACCGGCGGTCCCGTCGAAGTCCGCCCGGTCATCGACCGGGGCGAGTCGCAGCGCTAGGCCGGAACCGTTCCGCGACCGACGCCGCGCTGACCGCGGTCTTTCGAGACGAGGCCGGCCGGTTGACCGCGGCGTTGGTCAGGATCCTGGGCGACTTCGACCTCGCCGAAGAGCTGGTGCAGGAGGCGTTGCTCGAAGCCATCCAGCACTGGCCCAACGAAGGCATTCCGGAGAAACCGGGCGCCTGGCTGTTGACGACCGCCCGTCGGAAGGCCGTCGATCAGCTGCGGCGTCAGGCTCGCTTCCGGAACAAGCTCGCTCAACTTGAAGGAGACCTCATGCGAGATGACACGGCGGAGGGCGACGATCGACTGCGATTGATCTTCACCTGCTGCCACCCGGCGTTGTCAAGGGAGGCGCAGGTTGCACTCACCCTCCGCGCAGTTGCTGGCCTGACCACAGTCGAAATTGCGCGCGCCTTCATCACCAGTGAGGCCACCATCGCGCAGCGCA
>DASWBA010000188.1:0-5667 GCA_036390825.1 Candidatus Dormiibacterota bacterium | reverse complement strand
ACGATTCCTCCCGACGTTGAAACCGATCGCTACGGTAGCGGCGGCATCGTGGGCGAGCTCGAGGCGGAGGTGGCCTCGCTGCTGGGAAAGCCCGCGGCGCTGTTCCTGCCGACCGGCACCATGGCCCAACAAGCAACCCTTCGCGTCCACTCCGACCGAAATGGACGTCGAGCGATCGTATTCCACCCGGCGTGCCATCTCGATTGGCACGAGGGGCGCGGCTATCAACGGCTGCACGGCCTGATTGGCGTCCCCGCCGGAGAGATCGGCGCACCCCTGACGGTCTCCGCGCTTAACGAGATACACGAACTCCCGGCCGCTTTGCTGATCGAGCTGCCGCAGCGGGACCTGGGAGGCACCCTGCCCGCCTGGGACGAGCTGGTCGCCCAGGTGGGATGGGCCCGGGAACGGGGCGCGGCGGTCCACCTGGATGGTGCCCGGCTCTGGGAGGCGACACCCTGGTACGGACGGCCGCCGGCGGAGATCGCCGCCCTGTTCGACACCGTCTATGTGTCCTTCTACAAAGGACTCGGTGCCATTGCCGGCTGTTGCATCGCCGGGCCCACTGCCGTGGTGGCCGAAGTCTCGGAGTGGCGAACCCGCCACGGCGGTCGCCTGTTCGGAATGTGGCCATACGCGGCGTCCGCGCTCACCTCGCTACGATCCAGGCTACCGCGGATGCCGACGTACTACCGGCACGCCCTGGCGATCGCTGACGCACTTGGCGAGCTTTCCGGCGTCGAGGTACTTCCAAATCCGCCCCAATCGCCGATGATGCACTTACAAGTGCCGGTGACCGCTGAGGATCTTCAAAGCCGGGCTTTCGACATTGCCCGGCGCGACAAGATCTGGACCTTCCCCCGTCCCTTCTCGACCGTCTCGCCAAAGGTTCAACGGATCGAGTTCACCGTCGGGGACGCCACCATGGACTTCAGCCCGACTGAGGTCCGCGACCTGATCGGGGCACTGATCGATGCTTCGTGACGACTGGGCCTGGCAACATAATTTCGACGAGCTCGTTGCTCCTCCCCGAGGGCGGCCGGGGCCGCCTCACCGGCGGTCCCGGCCCTTCAATATCAGGTCCTAGCCGAGCGACATCGTTTCGGTTGACAGGTAAAGCTTCGCCGCCCAGGAGGCCGGGTCGCGCGCGAAGTGTTGCTGCATTTCGCGGCCCTCGAGCGCATTGTCCAGCGCCGCCATGATCATCGACTGATCGAGCACCAGGTCGCGATGACCGACGGAGCCGGTCGTCGGGTTCACGGCGTCGAAGAATCCGACCGGCCCGTAGACTCCGGGGTAGAGCGTTCGCAGCGCCTGGATGTTTGCATAGGCCTGCTGCGGCGCGACGTCCAGCGCAAGGAACGAGGCGTGTGGCGTCACCACGTCCTCGCCATTCGCGCAACCATAGCAATTCGACAAGCCTTTCTTTTCCGCATATGGATACGCCTGGCCGTATGCCCCGTACGCCATGTACTGGCCGCTGTCATCCGCGGTGCTTGATGGCGAAATGCCCCAAACGGGGTAATGGAGCGATTGCGTCTCGTACATGATCTGGACTTGGGCCCAGCGTGCGTCAGCAAGGCCGAAGCTGCGCGGTCCCCATGTGGTCTCCGGCACAACCTCATTGGCCATCAAGCCCTCGAACATGCCGCCTGCCCAGGTCGGAATGAAGGTGAACGAGCTGTTCGGGTATACGTAGTGGCCTTCCCACACGTTGAATTCTTTGCCCGATTGAGGATCGCGGTAGATCGTCCAGTTGCCGGGGACCGGCCACTGTCCCTGCCACGAGAAGTCGGGGTCCGATATCTGGCAATCGGAATATGGAGCCTTGGGCGGAAGCGTCCGCCAGGTGCGCCACCACACGTCGCCGGGCATCTGGTGCAACCCCATGCCGACGTAAGCGGAGATGCGCGGATCACTGTAGAAGGCGCCATTGTGATATCCGGCCGGACCCTGCGCAACAAAGTAGCCACCGTACATCTGCCCGGTCGGCTGGCCGGCGTCGTTGACGTTGCAGTGGGTCTGGGGACCATTGTCGTAGAACAGACCGAAGTCCATCGGCGCCATCAGCGCGTCGACCTGACGGCGAAGGTTTGGCAGGGCGCTGCGAACCACAATCAAGCCGGATGCATACCAGCCGTTGTCGACCTGTGAGATGAAGTAGCAATTGTCCTGGACCGGGGTGGGCGAGCACGGATTGGGGTCTCCCGGGTTGCGAATCAGCAATCCCGTGGTGGTGTCGTACCACTGATACAGGAATCCGTGATCGCGCTTCAGCTTGGCGACCTCAGTCAGCGTGGCGGAGATCTGCTCGGAAGCCTGGTGATTGCTGATCAATCCGAGATCGTTGGCCGCCACGACCGCCCACAGGTAGACCCCGATGTTGGCGGCGGAGGTGTATCGGCCATAACTGGTCGGGCCTGCTGAACCACCGGCATAGGTGATGTTGTCCATGGGCAGATTCGTGCTGGGATCGACGTCCTGGGCATAGAACTTCCAGGTGTCTTTAGCAATTTGCATCAGGTTCGCCCGCTGGCCCGGATTGAGCCCCACCTGACTACCGGCGGCGCCAACCGTCTGCGCCGGCAACAGCAGCAAAGCGATGATACCCAGCGGCACAAGCAGCCTTGCGATAACGTGGAACGGGCCTTTTCTCCTCATCTGTCGCTCCTCCTCCAGGACTCAGTGGGTCGTTGCAGCGCCGTTCGCCGCAAATGGTGTGGCGATCGCATCGAGCAGTTGCACGGTGTACTCGTCTTTTGGATGCTGCAGAACGTGTTTCGTCGCGCCTCGTTCGACCACCTTGCCCTTGTGCAGGACAAGGATCTCGTCGGTGATTATCCGGGCGCCGAGGAGATCATGCGTGATGTAGAGCAGGCTCAGGCCACGGTTTGCGCGCAGCTCCGCCAGCAGCTTGAGCACGCCTGACCGCAGCGACACATCAAGCATCGACACGGGCTCGTCGGCGACCACAAGCTCCGGATCGCAGGCCAATGCACGCGCGATGACGACGCGCTGGCGCTGACCACCCGAGAGTTGATGCGGCAGCTTGCCTGCGAACTGGGCGGGCGGCGTGAGGCCGACGATTTCCAGCAGCTCATGGACGCGTTCGCTCGCCCGGCTGGCCGACATCCCCAGGAAATTCTGGAGAGGACGTGCGACGTGGTAGGCGACCGTGTGCAGCGGATTGAGGGCGGCGTACGGATCCTGGAACACCATCTGCACGCGGCGGTGGTAGCTCCGAAGTCCGCCCGCGCCCAGGCGCTCGACGGCGAGATCGCCGAATTTGATCGATCCCGAGGTCGGGCGTTCCGAGCCCGTGATCATTTTCGCGAGCGTGCTTTTGCCGCTTCCGCTTGCCCCCACCAGGCCGAGCGCGGCGCCGGGCGGAATCGTAAAGGACACGTGGTCAGCAGCAATGAACTTGCCGCGCCCGCGCCCTCGCACCGTGTAAATCTTTGAAACGTCGCTCACGACCAGAGGCGGCACCGATGCGGCCTTACCCGGAGCCGATTGGCCGTTGGGCTGTCTCATTTCGTGGCAACCGTCCCCGCCCCGGCCTTGGCGGCGGCAGCCGTGGCGCCCGGAACTTTTGCCGACGGCGCCCGGACGTGACAGGCGGCCGCGCCACTTCCCAGCGGGGCCAGCGGTGGGACCAGTTTCCAGCAGATCTCCTCTGCCAGCGGGCAGCGCGGCGCATAGGCGCACCCGGCCAGGGGCTTCGATAAGTCAGGAGGGGACCCGGGAATGCCCTCGAGATGGATCTCTTCAGCGCGCGGGTCGGCGTAGCAGCCCAGCAGCGCTTCCGTGTACGGATGGTGCAGCCCGCGGACGAGCGCTTTGGACGGCTGATCCTCGACGATGCGGCCGGCGTACATGACCATGACCCGGTCGGTCGACTCGAGGACCACGCCGAGGTCGTGGCTGATCAAGATCGCCGTAAATCCCTGGTCGCGTTGCAACTCCTGGATGGTCTGCATCACGGCCTTCTGCACGATCACGTCCAGTGCTGTGGTCGGCTCGTCGAAAACGATCATTTTCGGCTCGAGCGCGAGCACGAGCGCGATCGACACACGCTGGCGCATGCCGCCCGACAGCTCGTGGGGGAATTTGGCCAGCACGTTGGGATCTAGCCGGACTTTGCCGAGCAACTCGGCGCCTCGCCGGCGGACGGCCCCCTCGGAGTAATGATCGCCCGGCCCGGCGTGGGCCCTCAGGATGTCACCGAAGTGGTTCTGGATGGTGCGTACCGGGTTGAGCGCGTTCATGGCGCTTTGCAAAACGATCGCGAACCCTTTGCGTCGCTGCCGCCGCAACGCCTCACCGCTGAGGCTGGCCACATCGACCCCATTGAAGTGGATGGCTCCGTTCTCGAGCCGCGCCGGCGCACGCAGCATCCGGGTGAGCGCGAACCCCAACGTCGACTTGCCGCACCCCGACTCGCCGACCAGCCCCACGAACTCACCCTGTTGCAGCGTGAGATCGACGTCACGGACCGACCAGATCCGCGTGCCACGGCTGGGCTCGTAGACGACATTGACGCCTTGCGCGTGCAGCAGCATCATGCCTTCTCCCGCAGCCGCGGGTTCGACAGGGCGTCGACGCCGAAGTTGACGAGGGTGAACGACAGAGCCAGCAGCGCGATCGCCAGGCCGGGAGCGAAGACCATCAGCCACTGACCGGTGAGGAGCGCGTTCTGTTGCTGGGCGTAATAGAGGATGGTTCCCCAGCTGACGGTGTTCGGATCACCCAGGCCGAGAAATTCCAGGCTGGCCTCGGCCATGACCGCCGCGGTTGCCGCCGCGAAGAAGCTGCCCGCTACGAGTGAGGTCATGTTGGGGAGGATCTCGCGAAAGACAACCCGAAACAGGCGCTCACCGGAGAACTGGGCGGAGGTCACGAACTCGCGCGTGCGCAGGGTCGACGCCTGGCTGCGGATGACCCGCGCTCCCGTCGCCCAGCTGGTAAAGGCGACCACGAGGACGATGGTCCAGACCGAGCGGCTTTTCAGGTAGGCGGCGAGGATGAACATTAGCGGCAGGGCGGGAATTACCAGCGCCAGGTTGGTGATGAAGCTGAGCACCTCGTCGATCATTCCCGGGCGATAGCCGGCGATCAGCCCGATCGTGACCGCGACCAGCGTTGCCACCGCCCCGGCGATGAGCCCGACCAGGAGCGAGATCCGCGCGCCGTAGATCATCTGCGAGAAGACGTCCTGGCCGTTGCCGGTCGTCCCGAACCAGTTGGTCGCGTTGGGGCTTTGATACGGGGTAAAGGTGGTCGCGTCCGGTGAGTGCGGCGCGAGCAGCGGGGCAAGGATCGCGACCAGGATGTCGATCCCGAGGATGACCAGGCCGATGCGCGCCTTGCCATTGCTCCAGAGCGTGCGAAGCGCGCGTCCAAGGAAGAGCAGCGGTCCCGGAAGCCCGCGCGCGGCCGGACCACGTGGGACCTCGACCTCGGTGCCGGGGACAGTCGGCGGCGGGACAGGACTGACGATGCTCATGCCTGCCGCACCCGGGGATCGAGGCGCACGTAGATCAGGTCGACGATGAAGATGGCGACGAGCATGCTCACCGTGATCACGAGGAACAGGGCCTGCATCAGCGGAAAGTCGTGGTTCGAAACGGCGATGTAGAGCAGGTTGCCGAGCCCTGGATAGCTGAA